>JAWXBL010000042.1:0-17812 GCA_034440075.1 Cytophagales bacterium | reverse complement strand
CTCGCGCTTTGCCAAACTTTCCACTTGAATTGACTCGTCTATAACCTCTATCGATTATAAACGGGTCCGCTATCAATCTTCATCCATTCAATGAACGTTCGACCATCGCTTCCGGCAGAAGACTGCCTTTCGCTCCAGGTCCTCGTGATTTCCATCTGAAATCAAACTTGTAAACCCGCCCAAACTACCCCAAACTAAGGTTTTTTATAAAACGGAGTGCAAAGATAGCAGGCAGGATCAGATACGCAATGCCTGTTTTGGAAAGTTTTTTTAGCCCGCTACTGAAGCCTTCAGGCGGTGGATGGTTTCCGTTCGATCCGGACCGATCGAGATGAGTGAAATCGGAACGGACAGACGGGTCTCGAGAAAATCTACATACTCCTTCAAGGCCGCAGGTAACGTATTCTCATCCAGGCCTTTGAGACTGCAATGCCACCCTTTGAGGTCCTCATAGATGGGCGTAATTCGCTCGTTAATCAATTCATAAGGGACCTGATCGGTAATCGTGCCATCAGCGAGCTTGTATTGGGTGCAAACCTTGATCCCTGAAAAAATACTTAGTACGTCGGCCTTCATCATCAACAATTGCGTGACCCCGTTGATCATGATGGAATATTTTAACGACGGAAGATCAATCCAGCCGCACCGGCGAGGACGGCCGGTAGTCGAACCAAATTCATTACCCTCCTTACGCAACGCCTCCCCTTCTTCGTTTAGCAGCTCCGTAGGAAACGGGCCGCTGCCGACCCGGGTGCTGTAGGCTTTGAATATCCCATACACCTCGCCGATATGACCCGGAGCGATGCCCAGCCCGGTACAGGCACCAGCTGAAACCGTGCTTGAGCTTGTAACAAACGGGTAACTCCCAAAATCAATGTCAAGAAGCGAGCCCTGCGCCCCTTCCGCCAAAATGGTGGAGCCTCTCTTCAACTCCTGATTCAAAAAATATTCACTGTCGATCAACTTAAATTCCTTCAGAAACTCCACCGCCTCCAGAAACTGAGACTCGAGCTCCGCCCGGTTGAAGACCAACTCATGGTGCTTGAGTATCTCCTCATGCAGATCGGCTAGCTTTTTCAGTTTTTCCGGGAAGGATGCGGAAAGCACATCCCCAACCCGCAAGCCCTGCCGACCTATCTTATCCTGATAGGAAGGACCAATCCCTTTCAATGTAGACCCAATTTTATTTACACCCTTTGCTGTTTCCTGAACCTGATCGAGAAGGCGGTGAGAGGGTATGATGAGTGTTGCTTTCTTGGAAATATAAAGATTGGCTTTTACCTCCAGGTTATACTTTGCAAGCTTCTCAATCTCGGCCTTGAAAACCACGGGATCAAGTACTACCCCGTTTCCAATCACATTTTTCGTTCCGGGCCTGAATATGCCTGAAGGAATCTGATGCAGGACATGTTTGATGCCGTCAAACTCCAGCGTATGACCTGCATTGGGCCCCCCCTGGAACCTTGCGACCACATCATACTTCGGCGCAAGCACATCCACAATTTTTCCTTTCCCCTCGTCACCCCACTGAAGACCCAAAAGAACATCCACTTTCATCGGCAAAATTTAAAATTCATTTAAAGATATCGTGAAATTCCAGTTCGTCATTTGGGCAAAGGAATCGCTTCCTCTTCAGACTGGATAACCTGAAAGATGGCGTTGAGCTTGGTGATGGCCAACAGTTTCTTCACGTTGTCGGAAGGCTTCATCAGGTAGACCTCCCCCCCTTTGTTTCTAAACTTGGTAAGAATGGTGATCAGGACACCGATGCCGCTGCTGTTGATGTACCGCAAACCGGAAATATCAATGATGCACGTTTTCACCTGGTGGCCCACCGCTTCGTTTACGACATCTACCAGGCGGGTCCCTGTGTCTTCTCCGATCAGGTCGCCCGAAATCCTCAGGATCAGGGCATTTGACTTAATTTCTTGCGCAAAGTTCATGGTTTTTTGTTTTCGCAATTACGCTTCCGACAAGCTGCATAAAGGATCAGCGAGTGATGAACCACTTCGAACTGCATCAATTCCTCAATGGTGTTCTGAATGGTCTGTATCCTTGGGTCACAAAATTCGGTCACCTTGTGGCAATCCGTGCATATCAGGTGATCGTGCTGCCGCGACCCATGTGATTTTTCATATTGCGCCTGATTCTGTCCAAACTGATGCCGCGTCACCAGATCGCAATGGGTGAGCAGGTCCAGGGTATTATAAACTGTCGCCCGGCTCACCTGGTAGTTCTTGTTCTTCATGCTCACGTACAGCGACTCCACGTCAAAATGTCCATCCATGGAATAGATTTCTTCCAGAATAGCGTACCGCTCAGGCGTCTTGCGAAGTTCCTTGTTTTCCAGGTAGGAGGTGAATATGCTGCTTACCTCCCCATATAGTTTCTCATTCAAAGGCATACACGGTGTAAATATAGTTCATGCCTCCCTATTCACGCCACCGATCTTGGTACCTGGAAAAAAATACTGCGTTGCCTGGGGAGCCCTCACGAAGCCTTGTCCCGGGCCACATTTGCCGAGTCAAAACGCGTCACTTTGACCACTCCTTCAACCTTTTCGAGCTTCTTAATCAACAAATCCAGGTGGCGCGTATCGTTGACATATAACATGATCTCCCCCTCAAAGATGCCCTGGTCGCTGCGGAAGGCAATCGAACTCATGTTTACCTTGAGCTCTTCTGAAATAATTTTTGAAACATCATTGATTAAGCCCACGCGGTCGGTTCCCACTACTTTCAGGCCGGTGAGAAAGGCCACCTCATGCTGGGAAGTCCATTTTGCCTTGATGACCCGATGGCCGTGATTGGAAAACAGCTCGGTAGCGTTTGAGCAGTTGGTTCTGTGAATCTTGATCCCCTCGCTCATCGTTACAAAGCCGAAGACTTCATCGCCCGGAATCGGGGTGCAGCATTTCGCCAATTTGTACTCGACCACGTCCATGTCCTCGCCAATGAGGAGCGTATCTTCCTGCGAACGCCTCGGGGCCTTCGGCTCATCCGCCGGCTTCGGACGTAGCGGACGTTCCGGTTTGTGCTCCTTGAACCGCTTCAACTCATTGAGCCCTATCTTCCCAACGCCGACCGCATAATGAAGATCCAGCTGCGAACCCACACCGAAGAAAGCCCGCATATGGTCAAATGCCTGGTTGCCGGTGTCAATCTTCAGCTGTTTCAGTTTGCGCTGCAATATCTCTTTTCCTTCCTCCGCCACTTTGCGCTTCGCCTCTTTCAGCAAATCCTTGATTTTGGACTTGGCTTTCTGCGTGACGACAAACCGCAACCAGTCTTCGTTGGGTTTCTGTTTCGACGACGTCAGGATCTCAATCTGATCACCGTTTTTAAGCACATGATTAATGGGCACCAGTTTCTGATTCACCTTGGCCCCAATGCACTTCGCACCGATATCGGTATGAATGTCGAATGCAAAGTCAAGGGCCGTTGCTCCGATCGGCAGGGTCTTGAACTCTCCCCGGGGTGTGAACACAAAAACTTCTTCGTTGAACAGGTTTCCGCGAAAGTCATCCACGAATTCAAGTGCCGACGTGTCCTGTTTCTCCAGCGTTTCCCGGACACGGATCAGCCATTTCTCCACGTTTGACTCCTGGCCGGAGGCACTGTCTTTGTACTTCCAGTGGGCGGCATATCCTTTCTCAGCGATTTCGTCCATCCGCTTCGTGCGGATTTGCACTTCCACCCACTGTCCGTTCTTCGCCATCACGGTGGTATGAAGCGATTCGTACCCGTTGGCTTTCGGTGTGCTGATCCAGTCTCTAAGGCGGTCGGGATTAGGCGTGAAGTAATCGGTAACGATCGAATAGACCTGCCAACAGTATGATTTCTCCTGTTCCAGCGGGGAATCGATAATGATACGGATGGCAAACAAGTCATACACTTCCTCGAACGGAATATTTTGCTTCCGCATCTTGCTGTAGACCGAGAAGATGGACTTCGGCCTTCCCTTTATCTCGTAGTCGACTTTCAACCGGTCAAGTTCTTCCTTGATGGGAGCCACAAACTGCTTGATGAACTTATTACGGGAAGCCTTTGAGTCATCAATCTTGCTGTTGATCTCCGTGTAGACCATCTGGTCTGTGAATCGAAGGTACAAGTCCTCCAACTCCGTCTTCATGGCATTGAGTCCCAACCGATGAGCGAGTGGGGCGTAGAGGTAAATGGTTTCGGAAGCAATTTTTAACTGCTTGTTTCGCGGCATGCTCTCCAGCGTCCGCATATTGTGCAGCCGGTCGGCCAGTTTGATGAGGATGACCCGCACATCCTCGGACAGGGTAAAAAGCATTTTGCGGAAATTTTCTGCCTGTGCAGAACTTCCATACTCAAAAACGCCGCTGATTTTCGTAAGCCCGTCGACAATCTTGGCGATTTTCTTACCAAACATCCGCTCGACATCCGCCAACTCGATATCGGTATCCTCGACTACATCGTGGATGAGGGCAGCAATGATGGAGGTGGTGCCAAGCCCAATTTCCTCGGCACAAATTTCGGCTACAGTAAGCGGGTGAAAAATGAACGGTTCACCGGATTTCCGGCGCATATCCTTGTGGGCATCGAGCGCCAGGGTAAACGCTCTTTTCATCTGCTTGGCGTCGTCTCCTTTCAGGACAGGCTTGCACTTACGAAGCAACCGGCGATACCGGTTGATAATCTCCCTTCTCTCCTCCACAGGATCGTTCACAGCCACAGTTACCAAGCAGAATTCGATTTTGACTTCTATGCTAACGAATTATCTCTAAATTTGCACTCCTTTTTCGCAAAAACATTGTTTTAAAAGAGGAAAAAAGACCATTTGAGAGGTGGTGCTGAAGCCGTGATCGAGGCAGGCTTAATCGCCGGCGCAGTCCCTTCCCGAAATAGTCACATGCGGATGTGGCGTAATTGGCAGCCGCGCCAGACTTAGGATCTGGTGCCGAAAGGCGTGGGGGTTCGAGTCCCTTCATCCGCACGAGCGTAGTTGTTTGTCAGGCCGTTGGTCGTTGTCAGGAAGCAAAACCGGCAACCACCAGCGAACGGACGGGCTGCTATGATATGAACAACCATCAACCATACTCCATGAACATTACACTC
Source organism: Cytophagales bacterium (assembly GCA_034440075.1). Lineage (GTDB taxonomy): Bacteria > Bacteroidota > Bacteroidia > Cytophagales > Cyclobacteriaceae > ELB16-189. The sequence goes on along the minus strand of JAWXBL010000042.1, from coordinate 12,728 downwards.
GATCAGCCATCCCCTACAGACGGACTTATCCGGATCACGCTCACGGAAAGCGATTATCAACCCAAGGTGGAAGAAAAGGTGCGTGAGTATTCACGCAAAATGAACATCAAGGGATTTCGCCAGGGTAAAGTTCCTGCCGGCGTAGTAAAGAAGATGTATGGGAAATCCATTCTGGTAGAAGAAGTGAATCACATGCTTTCCCATTCTGTATCGGAATATATCAAAGAGAATAAGCTCAAGGTATTGGGAGACCCTCTCCCAAACCAGGAAAAAGCCCGGCTGATCGACTGGGAAACGCAGAAAGATTTTGAGTTTGAGTTCCAGATTGGCCTGGTCGAAGACTTTCTCCTTGATTTGTCATCCCAGGTAAAGGTAAAATCCTACATCATTGAAGTCGACCAAAAGGTGATTGACGATGCGGTGGAAGATATGAAGCGGCGGTTTGGAAACGTTACGCATCCCGACGTCAGCGGTGAAACCGACAACCTCTTTGGCGATGTAACGGATGCGTCCGGCGAAAAGAAGTCGTCATACATCCAGATCACAAAGCTTGCCAAGGGGGAACAAAAGAAATTCATCGCATTGAAAAAGGATGACGAGATTACGTTTGATATCCAAAAGATTTCAGACGACCCGGTCGTCCGTTCCCAGGCGGTTTCCGCTACGGAAGAAGCAGCGGGAAGCCTGACCGGAACATACACGCTGAAAGTAACCAACATCAGCCACACGGAGCCGGCGGAAGTTAATCAGGAGCTGTTTGACAAGGTGTTCGGTAAGGATGCTGTCAAGACCGAAGAGGAATTCCTGAACAAGATCCGCGAAACCATTGCCGCGAATTATCAGCGCGAGAGCACCCACCTGCTGGAACACGAGATTCAGCATCACCTGGTAGACCATACGAAAGTGAACATGCCCGACAATTTTCTAAAAACCTGGCTCAAGGCATCAGGCGATGGAAAAATCGATGATGAAGTTATCGGAAAGGAATTTGAAGAGTACAAAAAGGGCCTGAAGTGGGACCTTATCCTGAACAAAATTGCTGAGCAGCACCAGATAAACGTTGAGAGCGGGGAGGTGCGCATCCGCGCCAAGCAGCTTATTGCCCAGCAGTTTGGAGGGGCCGCCATTGCCGATCAATTGGGAGACAAATTCGATGCGATCGCCGACAATTACCTTTCGGGACAGGACGGCAAAGGCCAAAATTTCATGCGTCTGTACAATCAGATCCGGCAAGAAAAAATCATGAACGCCGTCAAAGCGACCATCACTCTCTCGGAGAAAAAAGTCTCCTTGGAGGAATTCAAGAAGTTGGCGGAAGCTCATAATCACGGGTAGGCCAAATTTGCTTCCTCCAGAGGAGTTTCTGTTCCAGGCAGGCTTTTTTATCGGTGATTTTATATTTAACATTGATTTCGCTTCCACACTAAAAGGGTGGCCGAAAGCGACTACGAAACCAGGTAGGGTATAAATAATCAAACCATGAACAAGAACAACGAATTCAGAAAGTACGCGGTCCAGCACCTCGGCATGAGCAGCAACACCATCGATGGGTATGCGCAGAAGATTGAAAACATGACGCAGTATGTGATTGAAGAACGGCCGGGTAACTTCCGGGCCATCGACGTGTTTACCCGGTTGATTTCAGACCGTATCATTTTCCTTGGCATGGGCATCGACGACCAGATCGCCAACCTGATTACGGCTCAATTGTTATTCCTGGAGTCAGCCGATCATAAGAAAGACATCATCATGTATATTAATAGTCCGGGTGGATCGGTGTACGCCGGTCTGGGCATTTATGATACCATGCAGTATGTAAATCCAGATGTGGCAACCATATGTACCGGGCTGGCAGCCTCCATGGGCGCCGTTCTCTTGGCATCCGGAGCACCGAAGAAACGGTCGGGCTTGCCACACGCGCGCATCATGATTCACCAGCCCTCTTCGGGGATGCAGGGGACGTCGAAAGACATGGAAATTTCCCTCAAGCAGACCATCGAAATCCGTGAAGATTTGTACAAGATCATCGCCAAGCACAGCGGTCAGAAATACGAAAGGATTGAAAAAGACTCCGACCGTGATTACTGGATGCGGTCTATAGAAGCCAAGGAGTACGGGCTCATTGATGAGGTCCTCGAGAAGAAAAAGTAATCATTTTCTGCCTAGCTGACGCAGGGGAACCCTTTTCAGGTCCGCGGATAGACCAATTTGCCTGATTAATTTGGTACTTTTGTGCGTTCCTGGCTGTGGCCGGATTGTTAGACCAAAATTGTTATGGCGGAAGTTACCTGTTCATTTTGTGGGAGAAGCAAGAAGGATGTTGACCTGATGATCTCAGGCATTCATGCTCACATTTGCGACAAGTGCGTTACCCAAGCCACTCAAATCCTACAGGAAGAAAAGAAAAACAAAGTGGAGGCCGGTAATGCCCCCAATTTCAAGCTGATCAAGCCCAAGGAAATCAAGAAATTCCTGGACGAGTATGTGATCGGCCAGGACCAGGCCAAAAAAGTTCTTTCGGTGGCTGTGTACAACCACTACAAGCGGCTCATGCAGCGGAAGACAGAAGTTTCTGATGTACAGATTGAAAAATCCAACATCATCATGGCCGGTGAAACCGGAACTGGTAAGACCTATCTCGCCAAGACCCTTGCCAAGATTCTCCAGGTGCCTTTTTGCATTGCCGACGCCACCGTCCTTACGGAAGCCGGGTACGTGGGCGAAGATGTAGAAAGCATCCTGACTCGTTTGCTTCAGTCGGCCGATTATAATACGGAGGCTGCAGAGCGCGGCATCGTCTACATTGATGAAATCGACAAGATTGCCCGCAAGTCAGACAATCCCTCCATCACCCGCGATGTGAGCGGTGAAGGCGTTCAGCAGGCATTACTCAAGTTGCTGGAAGGAACGGCGGTCAATGTTCCGCCCCAGGGCGGCAGGAAGCACCCCGATCAAAAGATGATTACCGTGAATACGGAGAATATTCTGTTTATCTGCGGCGGCGCATTCGAGGGGATTTCCCGGCTTATTTCCCGCCGGCTGAATACGCGTCCGTTGGGTTTTTCCAACTCGGATGGATTGCATCCCAGCGACATCGACAACGACAACCTGCTTCAGTTTGTTTCTGCCCAGGACCTCAAAAGTTTTGGTTTGATACCAGAGCTTATCGGGCGCCTCCCCGTGGTGTCCTACCTGAACCCGCTCGACGCGGTGGCCATGAAGAAGATTCTGATGGAGCCCAAAAATGCCCTGGTGAAGCAGTACAAGAAATTGTTTGAGATGGAAGGCATCGAGCTGGAATTCAAAGAGGGCGCTCTTGACTTCATCGTTGAAAAAGCCATGAGCTTTAAGTTGGGCGCACGCGGACTACGCTCGATCTGCGAAGCGGTCATCAATGACGCCATGTTTGAGTTGCCTTCAGAAAAAGGGACTGAAAAACTGGTTATCAACAGAGCGTACGCGGAAGAGCAGTTCAGCAAGTCCCGCTACAGCAAGCTGAAGGTAGCCTAAGCATTAATTTCCATTTTTGATCTTGCTACCCTCCCGAACCAGGAGCAGGGTTCAGGTATTTCACGATCAGGGCGGCGGTATTCTCGGAAGCAGATCCGGTATTCAGGAGTTGGTAAATTTTCTCATACTCATGAATCATGGCTTCCCGGTAGCCCGCATCTTCGCTCAGCCGGCTTAGTTCTGCAGAAATTGCTCCCGCGCTGGCCTCCTCCTGAATCAATTCCCGAATCACTTCCTTTCCTGCAATGAGATTAATCAATGAAATAAACTTCACCTGAACGACAGCCTTTCCAATCTTCATTTCAAGCCACCCGGCCTTGTAGATGCACACCTGCGGAACTTTCAGCAACCCAGTTTCCAGTGTGGCCGTTCCGGAGGTCACAATCGCCGCACGGGCAACGTGCAGGAGATTATAGGTATCCCCCTGCACAAACTGAAGTCCCTGAACCTCCCGAAGCGGCTGATACAACGAGACGTCAACGCCTGCAACGGCGGCCACCACGAACTGAAATTCCGGATGCTTCCTGGCAACCTTCGCCAAAACAGGAACGGACCGCAATAATTCCATCTTGCGGCTTCCCGGAAGCAAGGCAACTACCGGTTTCTCAATGCTGAGCCCGTGCTTCACTGCAAAATCCGGATCAGGACTGAATGCCTTGATTGCATCGAGCACCGGGTTGCCCACGTAGTCTACCTCCCAATCATACTTTTTGTAGAACTCTTTCTCAAAGGGAAGAATAACAAACATCCGATCCACGTTGGCTTTCAATTCCTTTGCCCTGGATTGATACCATGCCCACACTTTCGGCGGAATGTAGTAAAAGGTCCTCATGCTCCTAGGCTTTGTGAACTTGGCAATGCGGCGGTTGAATCCCCCGTAGTCGATGAGTATGACCACGTCCGGTTTAAACTGAAGAATGTCCTCTTTGCACAACCGGAGCATCCGGCGGATAGTACCATAGTTCGCCAACAGCGTGACAAACCCCATAAAAGCCATCTGGTCATAATGGACTGATAGGCTCACACCGGCATCCTTCATAAGGTCTCCGCCGAAGCCCCTGAAAACAGCATTCGGGTCCTTCTTTGTCAACGCCTTGACAAGGTTGCTTCCGTGCAGATCACCCGACCGTTCGCCGGCTATAAGATAGTATCGCATCTAATCAGAAATGAAATGGACACCGGATCAATCGCCAAAATACTCAACATAATTGCGCGGCGTTTCGTACAGGCGTATGGAATGCAGGGAGGCTCCAGCGGCCAGAGACCCGATGGATGGAGCAAGGATCTTCCAAATCTCGATCACCAGGTTCTCCGTGCTGGCGATTTTTCCTTTCATAAAGTCCACATCCAGGTTCAGATTTTTATGATCGAGTTTGTCGGTCACATCGTGCCGAATCAAGGTGCTCAGCTTTTTCAGGTCAATCACGAAGCCGGTATCAGGATCCGGATCTCCTTTCACCGTTACAATCAGATCGTAATTATGGCCATGCCAGTTTTCATTTGCGCAGGGGCCAAAAACCTCCCGGTTTTTTTCGTTGCTCCACGCCGGATTGGAAAGCTTGTGGGCGGCGTTGAAATGTTCTTTGCGGCTGACGTAGACCATAAACTGCCCCTCCTTCGCTGCAGGCACACGACCTATCAAAAGCTACGGCGGGTAAGCCACAAATATACATTAACTTGCAGCAAACAGAATCTCGAATGATTGTAGTAACGGGTGCCGCTGGATTTATCGGAAGTTGCCTGGTCAGAAAGTTAAATCAGGAAAAATTTAAGGCGATCGTGACTGTTGATTCGTTTGCCGATCCGCTCAAGAACAAAAACCTGGAAGGCCTTATCATCCAGGAGCGTGTGGAGATCGATGACCTCATGAAATGGATCGACACCAACCATGAAGGGATAGAATTCATCTTTCATATCGGCGCCATTACCGACACCTCAGAATTTGATAAGGCGCTGCTCAACCGCAGGAATACCCAATACACCAAGGATCTATGGACGCGCAGCATCCAATACCAGATCCCGATAGTTTACGCTTCCTCTGCTGCGACGTACGGTCTCGGGGAATTCGGGTATGACGATGATGAGTCCATTATCCCATCATTAAAACCCCTCAATCCCTACGGCCAATCCAAGCAGGATTTTGACATGTGGGCACTGGAGCAACAGGAGAAACCCTTCTTTTGGGCCGGCCTGAAATTCTTCAACGTCTACGGTCCGCACGAAGACCACAAGGGCCGGATGGCCTCCGTTATCTGGCATACCTTCCATCAGGTTCAGAAAACGGGCAAGATGAAATTATTCCGTTCGCACAACCCCGCTTACAAGGATGGTGAGCAGATGCGGGATTTCGTTTATGTGCAGGACGTGGTGGACGTTTGCTACTGGCTGATGCACCACCGGAAAAATTCAGGTGTCTACAACCTGGGTTCCGGAAAGGCGAGAACGTTTCTTGATTTGACGAGAGCCGTATTCAGGGCGCTGGGCAAACCGGAGCAAATCGAGTTTATCGATACTCCCGTTGACATTCGTGATACATATCAATATTTCACCGAAGCGAATATGGAAAAGCTGCAGGGGATCGGTTATCCAAAGGCATTTCATTCCCTGGAAGAGGGCACGCAGGATTATGTCAAAAACTACCTTCTGAAAACGGGCACGTAGGCTTTATTTTCGGATAACGATTTTTTGCATATCAACCATCGTGCCGGTGGAGACCCGGATGATATAAAGGCCCGAGGGAATTGCGGATACATTGACCCGATACAAGTTTTCGCGCATGACCTCCACTTCCACACCGAACTCCCGCCCTGCGGCATCAAGAATCCTGACACCCAACACTGCATCCGAACTCTGGACCTGCAGATAGTCAGACGTAGGATTGGGATACACCTTGATCCGATGCGGTGTCCCCAAATACGGATCTTCCAACGCGGTAATTACATCGGAACGCCGGTTGCAGGTAGCATCAAAAATCAGTACAGAATAACCGGACACCATGGTTGCCTTGTATGTTCGGGATGTTGCATTCGAAATGACTTGCCCGTCCCTAAGCCATTGATAGTTGGACGCGACTACCGTGCTGATCAGGTCCCCGTTGAACTGTGTCTGAACCGTATTTGCCGGGAGTAGATTTGATTGCAGGGTCACCGGCCTGGCAATAGACTTCGATCCGCCCGTGCCTGTGAGTTGAAGGCTAATCGTAAATGGGCCTCCAGTCCCGAAATAATGGACCGGACTTGCAAGCAATGAGGTATTGTCAGGTGCGCCCGGGTCACCAAAATTCCAAAGACGAGAGGTAATGGGGCCTGAACTCTTATCGGTAAAATAGACGGAAGCCTCCGCACACGCATAAGAAATCGAAAAATCAGAAAAGAGGATGGTGCCGCAGCCAACATTCAGCCAATTCAAAGAATTCGTCAGCGTACCCCCTGCTCCTGCAGTGACTACCGACGTACCTGAAACATCGACATTGGTAACATCCACAAAATCGAAACACACTTTAAAATAGTCGGTAAAGCTCATCGTGGCTTTCGTGGCGCCGGAAGACCGCACCTGAACCCGGCTTGCCGCCGATGTCGAGAATACCATCTTATCAGTGAACGTGTGGGTCTGTCCCTCCTGCAGCACCAGTTGAGAACCGCCCGACAAGGTAATGTTTGACACCAGCATGCCCCCGTTCAGGGAGACAATCCCATTGCCTTGTATGCTCCGCACCTCGGAGGTGCCCGCGATACTGACTGTTCCCCCCTGCACGCTGACCAGTCCCTGAAAACTGGAAGAAGCGAAAGTCAGGGAATGCGTCAGGGAAGGCACGATCACAAGCGATGAACCAATGTCCGACTGGATTGTTACGCCTGTAAAATCTATCGCGAGACTTTGAAGGGCCCGCAGTGAAGCCCCCGTGAAAGAGGCCGTCTTCGCACTTACACCAAACGGAGTGAATTGATTGATCCGCAAAGCGCTTCCCTTAAAAGAAACGGTGCCTTGCGTGAGCCGGAGGTGATCCACGGAGGCGGTGCCGGTAACGATCCAGGTCGAACTGCCGTCAAAGTTCAGCATCCACTTGTCGAAAATATTGGCGTTCAGATCTACCGCATTCGGTTCGCTGGAAGCATTAATAAAGCGAACGGTCCCCGATGTGGGCGTTGTTATCTTCTCTGAAAGGAAGGTCATTCCTTCACCGAGGGTAATCGTGTTCCCATTCAGTGATAAGCCTACGGGCTCCGTGGCAAACCAACGCATGGAGTAGCAACTCTGGGCAGATGACACGGTGATTATTTCATTGTTCTGCGAAAAAGATCCCTCATCGAAAACCACCCGATCGGCAGCACCCGGGACCGTGTTGGCAGCAGGTCCCCCGCTGGTCAGCGACCAATGGGACCCGTCGTTCCACGCGCCGCCATTTCCGATCCAGTAGTATATAACGCGCGGGTCAACCTGGGATGAATACGTGAGGATGAGTGAAAATGCCTGGGATCCACCCAGCAGCGTACCCTTATTTGTAACGCGAAGCTTGTAGATGAGTGGCTGCGGATTGCTGAATTCAATTTTCTCAACATTGTCACGGGCATTATCAACAGTTTGAACCGCGGCTGTTGCCGGACTTGCAGGGTTCAGTGTCCAGGGGAATTGTTGTGTCGCCGCATCGTCCACCAGCCGCAGATCGAGATCGTTGACCAGCATTTTCACTGTTGGATTTAGCGATGGCGGCGGAGAAGAGCCAGCCGGATCCGTCCACGCAAGGGTGGCCGTAATCTTTGTTCCCGGCTTCGGCACGCCAAGATTCATTTCAAAAACCTGACCCGAAACCAGTACGGACTCCTGGATGAACGTGTTCTGGTTATCTTTTTCAATAATAACCTTCGCCCCCACTTCTGCATCAAGCAAGCCCCACCCAAACATGTAATCGGGGCCATTATTTGGCCCGGCTTCGCGTGCCGTGTGGATGGTCAGTGCCTTCAGCGTAGCACTGCGCATGTAGTTTCCTGAATTGAGGCCCTTGTAGAGTTGTTGCCACAAGGCCAGGGTTCCCGTTACTGCTGGTGTTGACATGCTGGTGCCGTTGGCATTAGCGTATGCGGTAGTTGTGGTGGCGATAGAACTAAACACATTAAGTCCTGGAGCAACCACATCCGGCTTGATACGTCCATCGTCTGTGGGACCCCAACTGCTGAAAGAAGTCATCAGGACATCGGCGGGCCCGGTATAATTCGTCACTTTGTTGACAGCACCCACCGTGAGAACATTTTTTGCTACGCCGAACGTTGAGATACAATCGAAACCATTGGGCGATCCGTCCGCCGGCCGTGACCCATCGCCGGATTCGCCGCGGTCGTTGCCTGCCGATTTTACAATCAGGTAATATGGAGCATTGAATGCGATTCCATCCCACTGTGCTGACTGCAAATCATAAAATCCAAACTTATAGTCCGCCTGTACCGAAATGGACGGATCTCCGAACCAACTCCCGTTGTTCCATCCCGCTACGGTACCGTAGGAGTGATTGGATAACAGCAGCGTTGTCTGATCAGGTCTTGCCTGGGAGGTCATCTCGCTAACGTCGTTGTTGAAGTCAAACGCGGACAACGTAGCTTCGGGAGCCATTCCTTTGGCAAACGGGCTTACTCCCGAGGCAATCATCGTTCCGCTGGTGTGGGTAGCATGATTGTCGTTCATCGAGGCCCCGTCCAGTTGCGTCACACGGCCAATCAATTCAACGTGATCAGGTCGTGCTTTTCCACTGTCCCAGGTTCCAAGACGGATTCCTGTCCCCAGTATATTTATTCCAAGGCTGCCCCCCGTCCTCAGCTGGTGAACATTGAGTGAACTCGCAACGCCGGCATTGTCGGCCTTCAGGTAAATGGGTACCCCATTTTCATTTACATCGATGAGCAAATGGACAGCACCGTTTTCTGTAAATGTGATCTGAGATCCAGGGTTCTTCCGGAGGTATGCCTGAATCCGAACCTCCGCATCTGCACGTTGAGACGTATAGTCCCTGTCGATATCCGCCAGGGTCTTCTGCCTGGACTGTGAAAACAAAAGTGTAGAAAGACATACGAGCAACAGCGTTGCCAACAGTTCTCCAGGCCATTTAATCTTCAACGACATGATTGCTTATGGGATAGATACGAATTTCCCGTCTGCGGTAATCATTTCAGTGTGATTACGTGCATACCGGTAAAACTATCAGTAGGGGCAACATTGACGTACGCAGTGATCAATGTGATGTTCTTCACCATCTCGTCGTACGTTCCGGAGGCTTTATACTCGTAAAATGTGGACCCGGCAAACAGGGGGAAACGGATCACGGAAACCGTGCGCTTGGATGGGAAACTGACGTTATGTGTCAATGGGATGGTCATGCGGGAAGGTTGGACTGTGGTATCAAAAAAACTTACCGTTGACAACCAGTCATGGTTAAATCACAAAATCACTCGCATTCTAAAAATAAGCAATATCCACCACCCACTCTCAGCCTTCAGCATGAATACCCAATTCTGGGTGGCTGAAAAAATTGTTGCGTCTAACGTAACAACCGGAACTCGATGCGCCTGTTAGTCTGCCGGTTCTCATCGGAATCGTTGGGCATCAGCGCCTTTTCTGCTCCGTATCCTTTCTGCTTCAGGCGGGACACATCAATTCCGTGTTCACTGAGATAGTCTGCCACTGCTTTGGCACGTTGCTGTGAAAGCTGGAGGTTGTACGATGCCGTGCCGAGATCGTCGGTGTGCCCACTGATCTCCACCTGAACCGACGGATTGTCGTTCATGAACCGGATGACCCTTGCCAACTCGGTCATGGACCTTTCTTTCAACTCGTATTTATTGAGATCAAAAAATATATTCTTGAGAACGGCGGAGGCACCAACTTTCACCGGATCCAGAAAAATATCCATGGCTACGGGGATCAGGTTCTTCTGGATCTCGTAATTGAAATTCAAATTTTGAAACAGGTATCCCGGCTGCGTAACGTAGAGCGCGTAATCAGCACCCTGGGTCAACACCATGAGGTATTCGCCGGTGATAGAGTCTGCCTGAACGGAAGACATCAACTCGTTCCGGTTAATATTAAACAACTCAACGGTCGCGCCAAGCGGCGCTTTGGTCTGGCGGTCACGCACAATGCCCTTCACATAGTTGCTCTTGTACTGAAACTGAAGTTCCTTAGGCACATTGATCTCGATAATTTTGGATGAGTTGGCTTTTTGGTTTTCCTCGTGCGAATAAAATCCCCGCTGTCCGTCTGCTGTAATGAAGAGCGAAAACTGATCTTCGTGGTTATTAACCGGATACCCGAAATTTTCGGTGGCCGACCACTTGCCGTTTTCCCGTTCGCTCCGATATAAGTCATAACCCCCGAAACCGATTTTGCCGTTCGAGGCCAGGAAGAGTGTTCTGCCATTGACGTGGATGAATGGAGAAATCTCATCGTACGGCGTGTTGATCTTTCCTCCCAGGTTTTCGGCTTTTGTCCACTTTCCGTTCTCCATCTTGTAGGATACATAAATGTCCTTGCCTCCGACACCACCCCTCCGCTCAGAGACGAAGAAGAGGGTACGGCCGTCGGCCGATAGGGACGGCTGCGATTCCCACGCCGGGGAATTGACTTCCGGACCCAGGTTGACGGGCACCGTCCACTCCCCGCCGATCTTGCGGCTCTCAAAGAGGTCGCAGCTTCCATACCCGCGCCTCCCGATGCAGGAGGTGAATATGAGTTGTCTGCCGTCGGCTGAAATGGTGCAAGTACCTTCGTTGAGGCGCGAATTGATTTTGGATGAAATGGAAACCGGACGGGTCCAGCGTCCGGCGGCGTCCTTCGTACACACCACCAGGTCCTCGTCATCCTCGTGGCCTCCGCCCAGCCGGCGGGTGAAGATCAGCTCCTGCTCATCGGCTGTGAGGACCGGAAAATACTGCATGGCAAAAGCATTCACGGTGTCCGACAGTTCCCGCGGTTGAAACTGCGCGACCACTTTCTGATTGCGCAAGGCATACTCAGCGTTCCGTTTCCAAAGGGTAGCCTGGTTCACTTTGGCCTTGTTCATCATTTCGGAATCCAGGTACCGGTTAAGAAATGAAAGTGCCTTCTCATAATCACCACTCACCAAATAGTTATCTCCCAGCTCATAAAAGAAGCCTTTTTGCATCCGAGGGTCGCTCGTCATGGAAAGGGCATGGAGAAAAGTGCTGTTGGATTGCTCGTAGTCCCGGATCGCCTTATAAATCAGCGCCTGACGAAAATAGGCCTCGACAAAATCTTTGTCTTTTTCAACCGCCTGCTTCAGCAAATCAAGGGCCTCGCGATACTGCCCGCGGACGCGAAAGTTATCGGCCTCGTTGTAAAGAGCAATCGCCTTCTTATTCCTGGTGCTTAGGGTTGTTTGCGCGTGAGAAAGTCCACATGCAAGGGCGAGCAGCACCGAAAAGATGTATTTCATTACCCAAAGTTAACAACCTGGGCATAAATACAGTTACGGAATGTTCATGTACTTGTGTGTCTGGAGCGACATCCTCCACTGCGGATTCTTCATGATGTAGTCTACGATCAGCGGAACCATCTCTTTCTCCTTCGACCACTCAGGCTGCAAAAACAATTGGCAGGAGGTATCGACATTCGCTGCCTCCTTTTCAGCCCAGGCAAAATCACTGGGATGATACACGATTACTTTCAGCTCATCGGCCCTGGCATAGGAAGACTTCTCGGGGTTCTTGAATTTCTTGGGCGAAAGACAAACCCAATCCCATTCGCCCGTGATGACATAGGCCCCCGAAGTCTCCAGGTGGGTTCGGAGATGCTCGTGTTTGATCGCGCGCGTCAGGTTATTAAGGTCATACATAGCTGGCTCCCCGCCGGTCACGACCACCAGCGGTGCCCCGCTGTTTTTGGCACGCATCACCATCTCCTCCACGGGTACGACCGGGTGTTGCTCCGCCGGCCAGGATTCCTTGACATCACACCACACACAACCGACGTCGCAGCCGGCAAGCCTGATAAAGTAGGCAAGATGGCCCTGGAAATTTCCCTCGCCCTGCAGCGTAAGGAAATCTTCCATTAGAGGCAATGATTCGGAGGGTTCGGGTTTCATGTTCAAAGTTCAGAGTTCGAGGTTTAAGGTTTGTAGAGTCCTGAATAAGATTGACCGTTTTCCAGGGTTAGTTATACATTAATTGTGACTTAATCTTCCTTTCATATCCAGTGGGTGTGAGTCCTTTTAT
>JAWXBL010000041.1:0-39083 GCA_034440075.1 Cytophagales bacterium | reverse complement strand
GTCGAATCCAATATCAGTTGCCACCAATGCTTCTAATTTTTATTTGCTCGGATACGTAACGTTTCGGATAATCAATGCTGACTTTTGCGGAGGGACCGCAAACGTTAATGCAAATAACGCTAGCAATGGCTATATCGCAAAGTATCTGATCACAAATTCAGCCGTTGATTTAACTGGGGCCACAATAATATGCACCAGTGGCGCCAACGTTTCATTGACTAGCATATCTGCTGGTGCTACTGTTACTTGGAATGTGGTGCCGGCAAACTTGTTTGTGACCAGTTCTGGAACCGGAGCCATCGCGTCTCTTCAGGCTCAGCCCGGGGTTAAAGGGAATGCGACAATTACATTTACCTTGTCTGGAGTAGATAATTGCGGGTTACCATTGCCTTCTAATTTGGTCCGGACACTTTGGGTTGGAGTGCCAAATGGCGGTATTCAGGGTCCCTCTGACGTATATCCCAATCAAAACTATTTTTATTCAAATAGTACTTCTCCAAATATTGATGGTGGCTTTGCTTATCAATGGACTATTTATGGGGGCGTTTTTAATGGCATTAACTATAATACGGTAATCGCAAATTGGAATGAAAGTGGTGTTATTAGTTTGCAGTATGAAAACATTTGTGGAATCGTAACGACAGATTTGGATGTGACGGTAACAATTGAAGGGGGTTGCAATCCTTGTCAAATTGTTCAGTCTTATCCCAATCCGGCTTCAAAATACCTGGTTGTCACGTTGGGAATCTACGGCAAAACAGAAAGTAATAAACCCTTTCAGGTGACACTTCAAGATGAAAACCAAAGTGTGTTCTATAAAGGAGTAACCTCGGAGTCCACAATCAATATTTCCACAGTTGATTTTCCAGATGGTATGTACATTCTCAATGTTGCATATTTGAACAAGGTGGAGAGTAAACATATTTTGATCCGACATTGATAATCTTGCCTTGCAAGATATTGAAGCTACCGCCCTGCATACTAGCGGATCACATGTAGGCCCGGAAGGGTCGTTGGTGGAGCAATGCGAGTCCTGGTAGGCAGATTCATGTATCTTTGCCGCATGAAGTGGCTTGTGATTCTTTCCATGTATGTTACAACCCCGGTGACAGCCCAAAGTTACACGCCCAAGTTTGATGTCCAGGGACACCGCGGTTGCCGTGGCTTGAAGCCGGAGAACACCATACCCGCATTTCTTACCGCGCTCGATTCAGGGGTCACCACGCTGGAGATGGATGTGGTTATTTCCAAAGACGGCCTGGTGGTTATTTCACATGAGCCGTGGATGTCCCCTTCCATTTGCCTGGATCCAGAAGGAATGCCCATCGCAAAGAAAGATTCGATCAGGCACAACCTCTATACCATGACCTACGAGCAGATCAAGCGGTGGGATTGCGGTTCGAAAGGAAACGAACGTTTTCCGGAACAGGAAAAATCACGCCAGATCAAGCCACTCTTGTCAGAAGCAATTGTAGCGATCGAAAACCACATCAGGAGTTTCAGCAAGTATGAAGTGGATTACAACATCGAGATCAAAAGCCTTCCGGTAGGAGACGGAGTCTATCACCCCAAGCCCGAAGTATTTTCCAAAATGGTTTATGAACTCTTGGATCAATACCTGCCTATGAACCGTGTAATCATTCAATCGTTTGACTTCCGGGTACTCAAATACTGGCACACCGCCTATCCAAAGATTCGCCTCGCAGCCCTGGTTGAAAACCGGAAAAGCCTGGACGATAACCTGAAGGATCTTGGGTTTACTCCGTCGATCTACAGCCCCTATTACAAGTTGCTTTCACCGGAGGTGATCAAACAGTGTCACGATTTGAAAATACGCGTGATTCCCTGGACCGTGAATGATGAAAAAGAAATGCTGGCGCTGAAAGGCATGGGCGTGGATGGATTTATTACGGATTATCCCAACCGGGCCGGCAAGTACAGGATGACGCTCCACATGGAGCGGAAGTGACCCCACTTTCCTTGTGGTTTTGTTTATTTTAGCCCCCTAAAGAAAGAAACATGAAGTATGACGTGTACGGCATCGGCAATGCCATCGTGGATATTGTCACCGAGGTGGATACCGATTTTTTCGAGCGAAACCAGGTTGAAAAGGGAGTGATGACCCTCGTCGATGAAAAGCGTCAGATTGAGCTGATGAAGGCCATCGACATGAAGAAGAGCAAAATGTCGGGCGGAGGTTCTGCCGGGAATACGGTGGTGGCGGTCAATCAGCTGGGCGGGAAGAGCTACTATTCGTGCCTGGTGGCGAAAGATGAAATGGGTAAGTTTTTCCTGGCCGATCTGGAACGCAACGGGGTGGACACCAACATTCAATACGAGGACTGCCCTCCCGGGCATTCCGGCCGCTGCCTGGTGATGACGTCACCCGATGCGCAACGCACGATGAACACCTTTCTCGGTGTAAGTTCTTTTCTTTCTCCGGATCACCTGAAGGAAGAGGTTATAAAAGATTCCAGCATTCTTTATCTCGAAGGCTACCTGGTGTCAAGCCCCAAGGGGCTTGAAGCGATGAAGGAGGCAAAGCGGATCGCGGAAAGACATAAAGTGACTGTCGCTCTTACATTCAGCGATCCCAGCATGGTGAAATACTTCTCCACACAGATGCAGGAGATCGTTGGCGCCAGCGTCGATATGCTTTTCTGCAACGAAGAGGAAGCGATGATTTTTACAGGAACCGACACCTTGGCTCAGGCCAGAGTAAAACTCAGGGATCTTGCAAAACGGTTTGCCATTACACTGGGGGCCAACGGGGCGTTGATTTTTGACGGCGACACGTACATTCAGATTGAGCCGTACCAGGTTCGTGCCATCGATACGAACGGCGCCGGGGACATGTTTGCCGGAGCGTTTCTTTATGGGATTACGCATAAGCATAGTTTCGCGGAAGCGGGCAAACTCGCCTCGCTTGCTTCGTCACGGGTAGTGACGCAGTGGGGCCCACGCATGCAGCCGCAGGAGGTGAAGAAGGTATTGGGAGACCTCATCGGAAGGATATGAGAGGGGTAGTGCTTCTTCTGCTGTGCCTGTCCGGAGCTGCCGTAATTGCGCAGCCGCGCAGCGCCAGGGAGTTGGTCCAGGCATGGGAGAAGTCATGGAACACGTATGACCTTCGCGCCGTTCATGAGCTTTTTGTCACTGATTCTTCGGTGACGTATTTCTCCTCGGAAAAACCGGGACTGATCCACGGATTTGATTCACTCTACAGGCATCATGTCGGATTTGGATTTGTAGAGGGAGGGAAGTCCTCAGCAAACCGGTTGTGGTTGACCGAAGTCCGGTATCTGGAAGCTGCGGTCACGGCTACCTGGCATTTTCAGCGCCCGGGTTCTCCCCCGCAACGAGGGCCAGTGACGTTCATTCTGGTACGGGACGGAAAAGGATACCGGATTGGCCACGCTCATTTTTCAAATGACCCAAAACCAAAGTAGATTCACCGCGCAATGATTTCCTTTTCATCTTTCATGCTGGAGAATGGGTTGCGGGTGCTGGTTCACGAGGACCCCACGGTGGATATTGCGGTCATGAATATTTTGTACAACGTAGGCTCCCGCGACGAGCATCCAGACAAGACGGGATTCGCTCACCTGTTTGAGCACCTGATGTTTGGCGGCTCGCAGAACATCCCAAACTACGACGTACCTCTCCAGCGTGTGGGCGGAGAAAACAATGCCTTTACCAACACAGACATTACCAACTACTACCTTACTGTTCCCGCATCAAACCTGGAAACCGGATTCTGGCTGGAGAGTGACCGAATGCTAAGCCTTTCGTTTGATCCGTCCGTATTGAGTGTGCAGCAGAATGTGGTGGTGGAGGAATTTCGTCAGCGGTACCTGAACCAACCGTACGGCGACGTGTCGCTGAAGCTGCGGCCCCTGGCCTATACCATTCATCCGTACCGGTGGGCAACCATCGGCAAAGAAATCAGTCACATCGAACGTGCAACGCTGGACGATGTGCGTGATTTTTTCATGCGCTACTATATCCCGGGGAATGCGATTATGGTCGTTGCCGGAAAGGTTACGTTCAGCCAGGTAAAGGATCTTTCAGAAAAGTGGTTTGCGCCAATTCCGTCGACGCAGGCGGCGGAGAAAAAATTGCCATCCGAGCCGGTGCAGTTGGCAAAAAGACAGTTGAGCGTAAGCGCCGATGTTCCGGCAGATGCCTTGTACAAAGCGTTTCACATGCCTGGAAGGTTCCATCCGGACTACTACGCTGCGGATCTTCTGGCCGACATGATGGGACGTGGAGAGTCCAGCAGGTTGTTTTCGGAGCTTGTCAAGAAAAAGGAAATCTTCACTTCCTTATCTTCGGGCGGGATGGGATCGGTGGATCCCGGCCTCTTCATTGTGAGCGGCAGACTGAAGAACGGTAATGGGTTGCAGGCTGCCGAGCAAGCCGTGGACGAAGTGATGCAGGGATTTGTTGATGATTTTGTCAGTGATGAAGAGTTGGAAAAAGTTCAAAACCAGGCGGAGACTTCCTTGGAATTTGGTGAAGTGGAAGTGATGAACCGGGCGATGAATATTGCGTTTGCTTCGCTTTCTGGGGACCCGACGCTGGTGAACCGTGAGGCGGAATTAATACGGGCAGTTACACGGGAAGACATCCGTCGGGTGGCCGGTACGATTTTGAAACAGGAAAACTCCAACGTGTTGTATTATCAGTCAAACCATTCAAAGAACTGACATGAAAATCAGGGTAGGTTTTGGGTTTGATGTTCATCCACTCCAAGAGGGCCGTCCGTTGTGGCTCGGAGGAATGCAGCTGCCGGCGGCCAAGGGAGCGGTCGGGCATTCAGATGCCGATGTTCTCATCCACGCACTTTGTGACGCAATCCTTGGGGCGGCTAATTTATCCGATATTGGAACTCACTTCTCAAACAAGGATCCGAAGTGGGCCGGGATGGACAGCAAATTCTTCCTGAAGGAGGTAACACGGATGATTTCAGAACGGGGCTGGAAGATTGAGAATGTTGACTGTACCGTGACCCTCGAAGAACCAAAAATCAAGGACCACATTTCTGGGATGAAAGAAGTGCTGGCTCCACTCATGAATATTACCGTGGATGACGTATCGATTAAAGCCACAACCAACGAGCGGCTCGGATATGTTGGTCGGCAGGAGGGAGTGAATGCCTATGCGGTGGCATTGCTTTCAAAACCTGAATGAGCGCTCTGGAACTTATTACCACCGCGGATGGATCGCATTCGCTCCTGAACACCAGCCTGCATGAAACCTATCACTCGGTGCATGGGGCCGTGCAAGAATCATCGCATGTCTTTCTCCAACAGGGTTTGATGCATTTCAGATTGCGACATCCGGACATGCCCATCCGTGCGCTGGAAGTTGGCTTTGGGACGGGGCTGAATACCATATTGGCCTTTCGGTTTGCCAGACAGGAAGGAATACGCCTCACGTATGAATCCTGGGAGAAGTTTCCGCTTGACGCAGCCCTTGTGGCGCAACTTAACTATGGGGGTCTTTTGCATGAGAAAGCGGCTTTTGACGTGATCCACGCCGCACCTTGGGACGAAATTAAAATCCTCGATACCGGATTTTCCCTGCACAAAAGACATGACGATATCACGACAGGGAATTTGACATCGACCTTCGATGTGATTTTCTATGATGCTTTTGCTCCTGCCAAACAACCCGAACTGTGGACCATCGACGTGCTGCGGAAGGTGACGCAAGCACTCAACCCGGGTGGAATATGGGTTTCGTATTGTGCAAAGGGTCAGGTAAAAAGAGATCTCGTGTCGCTCGGCCTGAAGGTGGAAACACTTCCGGGTCCGCCCGGCAAGAAAGAGATGACGCGTGCCGTCCTGGAAATCAAAAATTAGTAACCCCCTGCGGTGTAATGCACCTGTCGATAGGTACATCCAGGCGCTCTGCATCTTCGATGACAACCACCGGATCAAAGAACGAAAGCCCGACCTTAACGCAGTCTTCCCTGACGTTCCGCAACATCCGGTCATAATACCCACGCCCATAGCCTACCCGGTTTCCGCGCTGGTCCACAGCAAGCAGGGGCACGATGACGAGATCAATTTTTTCAATCGGCGTCGGCACTCCCTGGCGTGGTTCCGGAATGCCCCAGGGGCTAGACGCGATTTGATGTAGTCCTTCGAAGAAAATGTTTTCCAACTCTTCCGTTGGACCTACCCGGGGAATGGAAATGCGGATGTGTGGAAACTCCCGGCGCAACCTGTCAACAATTGCCCAGGTATCCGGCTCATTATTTTTTTCCATGGGCAGATAGGTATGAAGCACACGGATGAAGGAGAGATCAACAGCTGAGAAAAAGAAAGAATGAAGCGTCTGGTTGAATTGGGCACATTCCCCCGGGCTCAGTTTTTTTCTTTTGTCAAGAAAGAGCTTCCGCAGTTCCTTTTTGGTCATGGTAACTGAGTAAGTTGAATTGGAAATCGAAGGGATCAAGTGCACGAAGGAGCTTGCTGATGAATTCCGGGTCCTGCTGGTAGAAGTTCAGGAAATTGTCGGTGCGCTCCTGGAGCCCGCCTGCGGGGAACAGAGAGTCTTTGACGGCCGCAATCTGCCGGAGCCGGTCTTCCAACTTGCGCTTTTCTGCACGAAGCATTTTTTTCTCCGTTGTCTCCACAATTTTTCGTATCCGTGCAGCCTGTGCCGCAGCCATCCGCTTGAGCGTCTTGTCAATGTCAGTACAACGTGATTCAAGATCGGCAAGGATGGCTTCGAGTGACTTCTGCTGCTCACGCAGGGTAAGTTCTTGCTGTGAATTATCCATCACCCATTGCTTGAAGAGATCATCTTTGTTCTGGAAGAATTGAGGAAGGTCCATCCCGGTCTTTGCAAGTTTACGCGCTGTGGGGGCCTCCACCACCAAGGCGAAGTTCCTCGGCAGGAGGATCGGAAAGGGAACCTTGAAGTGATCAAACGCCTGCTTCAGCTCGAGCCAGTAAACAAGTTCAGCGGGCCCGCCCACGTAAGCAAGGTTGGGAAGGATCATTTCCTGATACAGCGGACGAAGAATAACATTCGGACTGAATTTTTCCGGTGTTTCGGCAACAAGCGCCTGAATTTCCTTCTGGCTGAACTTCAGATCGGTATCCACTACCACAAAATCCAGTCCGTGGCGTTCAATGCGCGATCGCAGATTGTTGTCGAGGTAGAAAAAATTTATCGCTCTCGGATTTACAGGAGGATGCAGCCCGATTGACTCCAGCCGCTGGTTGGTTTCAGCAACCGCCTGGTGGGGCGCATGGGCAAACAAATCGTCTGTTATCACCGGACGCAGCACGTTCTTCAGTTCGCGATCATCGGCATCGAGGACAACGAGTCCCTCGGCACCGAAAAGGTGATTTACAAAAACCCGTGTAGCCTCGCTGAGCGTTTTGCTTTTTGTATACGCTTCCCGAAAGATGGACACATCGCCGGGTAACTGCTCCAGCAGCCGGCTGAAATCCCGGGTGTGAAACCGGCCAACGGCTCCTTGCTGGGCAGTTTCCCACGTATATTTCTTTCCGTAAAGACGGAACGTCTTTATTTCTTCGTAATCATGATCTTCGGAGGCCATCCAATACACCGGGACGAAATGTGCTTTTGGATAACGTTTGTTTAACTGGCGGCATGCCGCGATGACCGTGACAATTTTGTATATGAAATAAAGCGGACCCGTGAAGATGGAGAGCTGGTGACCGGTCGTCACGGTGAATGTATTCCCCTTCAGGAGCGATTCTATATTTTCTGTTACCACCGCCGGTGGAGAAGAAACAGTTTGATACTGTCGAACGAGGGATTGATTCAGCAGCTTGCGCGTGGCAGCAGGAAAGGATCCTGATTTTTGCGCTATTTGTTTTTCAAAGTTTTCAAGGGAGGGAAAATTTCCATAGAATGGAGTCAGCGAGGGATCCTGTTCGATATACTTCAGAAAAAAATCAGTGAACGTGTTTGTGCTTCGGAATGGAATTTTCTGAAGGCGCATATCAGCAACACATTGTTTTTGAGAAATGCATATTCGAATAACGGTATTTTTCCGTTAAGGTTAAGGAATTTATTTGCCTGGAAGGACTGCTGTACCAGTAAGGTCAAATTCGGTGGCGTCCGTAATTTTAACGCGGCAGAAATCTCCTTGCCGCACGTACTCACCAGATTGAATGATGACTTCGTTATCAACCTCCGGGGAATCAAATTCAGTCCTTCCGATGAAATCCTTTCCTTCCTTGCGGTCAACTAGGACGTTGAATATCTTTCCGATTTTTTGGTGGTTCAGCTCCAGCGAGATGCCCTCCTGCAACTCCATGACGGCTTCCATGCGCTCTTGTTTTACGGAGGCAGGAACATCGTCTGCCATCGTGTGGGCGTGCGTGTTTTCTTCATGAGAATAAGAGAACACACCCAGCCGGTCAAAGCGTGACTGCCGTACAAAATCCATCATTTCCTTGAAATCGGCGTCTGTTTCACCCGGGTGGCCTGCAATGAGGGTCGTGCGGATGGCAATGCCCGGAACCCGGTCGCGGATGGTTTGAATCAGTGCTTCCGTTTTTTCACGGGTAGTACCTCGGCGCATGATTTTCAACATCCGGCTGGATCCATGTTGCAATGGAATGTCGAGGTATTTGCAGATGGTAGGCTGTTCGGCCATGACATCGAGCGCATCGAGCGGGAAGCCGGTAGGAAAAGCGTAATGCAGCCGTATCCATCCAATGCCCTCCACAGCCGAAAGCTTTGTAAGGAGTTCGGCGAGCGCTCTTTTTTTATACAAGTCAAGGCCGTAGTACGTTGAGTCCTGAGCAATCAGAAGCAGTTCCCGTGTTCCGTTTCGGGCCAGGTTTCTTGCTTCCAGAACCAACTCTTCCAGCGGCCGTGATATATGGTTGCCGCGCATCAGCGGGATGGCGCAAAAGGAGCAGGGCCGGTCACACCCCTCTGATATTTTGAGGTATGCATAATGCCCGGGGTTGGTGAGAATGCGCTCGCCAACCAGTTCCTGTTTGTAATTGGCATTTAACTGCTTGAGCAGGCGTGAAAGATCACGCGTTCCATACCAGGCATCCACCTGCGGGATTTCCTTCTGCAGATCGTCCTTGTATCGCTGCGACAGACATCCGGTCACGTACACTTTTTCCACCAGCCCCTCCTCCTTGGCGTCTACGTAACGAAGGATCGTGTCGATAGACTCCTGTTTCGCATTGTCTATAAACCCGCACGTGTTGATGACTACCACATTGTGATCATCGGTTGTCGATTCATGAACGGCATTTACGCCACTTCCCCGGAGCTGGGTAAGCAGCACCTCCGAATCGACCTGGTTTTTGGAGCACCCCAGGGTGACAATATTTATTTTTGTCTTCTTATTTCCTTTTGCCCGCATGGATTTGCGATTAGGGGATGCAAAACTAAGCAGTTTGACCTGTGAACCTTTATATTTGGAAATAAATTCACATGGTGCGATTGCTGTTTCCAGGTATGCTGGCCCTACTTTTTTCAGCTTGCCTGGATGATCCTGACTGCGTATCCAATTCCACCAACATCATGCGCATTTCCCTGAAACGGTTGGACGTAGACAGCGCCCGGACGGTTAAGTTCTTTTGGATCAGCGCTTCTGGTACCGACAGTGTTTTTCACCAGGGCGACAGCGTATCGGTTCTCAGGCTGCCCGTGAATACGGGCGCAACAGCGACTACCTACAAGTTCTACTATGAAACAAAGATTGATTCACTCGTAGTTGGCTATCGAAGAAAAACAAAAGTGGTAAGCCCCGAATGCGGCGCATTTCCACAGTATGAAAACCTGGCCGTGCTGTCAACTTCCTTTGTAGAAGTAAAAGTCATTACCACTCAACTTGCAATCGGTGTTTCAAAGAATCTTGAAATTAAGCTGTAGCCTCATTTTGTGCCTGGTGGTGGCTTGTGCGCAGGCTCAAGTCACCCAGTCTGTTGAGGAGGATACTGTTCGTGTCAAGGTAAAGAAACCGGACAGCCTGCGGGAGAAAATTTATCCGCGTGCGGTGCGCATAGGAACCGATGTGCTGGTGCTTGCGCTGAACACGTCACGAGCCTCAGGCTGGGAAGTTCACGGAGATGTGGACCTTGGACGGCACTACCTGGCCGTGGATTATGGTGGTTCTTCGCGAAAGGACCTTCTCGCTACCGGCGGCAGCTACGAAAACAGCGGTTCCTTCTGGCGCGCCGGTGTCGATATCAACTTGCTCCGCAAAGACCCGGACCGCAACATGTTCTTCATCGGTTTCCGGTATGGAAGGGCCTCGTTCAATGAAACAGTAAACGTTGTTTCTTCCGATCCTTTTTTTGGGAGCCTTTCGTATCAGCTCAGGAACCCCAGTGCATCGGCAGCCTGGGGTGAATTGACAACCGGACTCCGGGTGAAAGTCTGGAAAGAATTCTGGATGGGCTACACGGCGCGCATGAAGTTCGCGGGCTCCGTATCCGGCGACGACAACGTGGGAACGTACATTGCGCCGGGATTTGGAATCGTTGGACAGGGAATTACGTGGGGATTTAATTATCAGCTGTTCTGGAGAATTCCCTTTGCAAAACCAAAGAAGCCCCCGATTACAGCGGTTCCAAAGTGAGCGGCCGAAAGCCTATTTCTTCCTGAAAAGCGAGTCTACAAACTCCATCTTATTGAATACATGCAGGTCATCTACCTGCTCTCCAACCCCAATGTATTTGACAGGGATCTTGAATTCATCCGAAATACCAATCACCACGCCTCCCTTGGCGGTGCCATCCAGTTTGGTGATTGCCAGGGCGGTTACTTCGGTGGCTTTAGTAAACTCCCGCGCCTGAATCAACGCATTTTGTCCGGTACTTCCATCAAGAACGAGCAGCACCTCATGCGGCGCTGCGGGGATGACTTTTTGAATAACGCGCCGGATCTTGGAGAGCTCGGCCATCAGGTTCACCTTGGTATGCAGGCGTCCCGCGGTATCAATAATGACGACATCGGCCTTTGTCCTTTGTCCTTCCTCCACGGCTTCAAACGCAACTGCTGAGGGGTCTGTATTCATGCCTTTCGCAACTACCGGAACGCCGATCCGCTCCCCCCAGAGTTTCAGTTGATCCACCGCGGCAGCCCGGAAGGTATCCGCAGCTCCCAAAACGACTTTCTTGCCCCGCTTGCTGAATTGAGCGGCGAGCTTTCCGATGGTAGTCGTCTTCCCAACGCCGTTGACACCGACCACCAGGATTACATACGGAGAAATGCCGGGTTCGGTATCGAAATCAGGCAGATCGCGCGTGCTATTTTCGGCCAGCAGACTGGCGACCTCCTCTTTCAACAGTACGTCCAGTTCTTTGGCGCCGACATATTTATCGCGTGCAACCCGCTTTTCGATGCGCTCAATAATCTTCAGGGTGGTTTCAATGCCCACATCCGAGCTTACCAGCGCCTCTTCCAGGGCGTCGAGCACCTCGGCGTCTACGCTGGCCTTCCCCACCAGGGCCTTGGTGATCTTGCCGATGAAGCTGGCCCTAGAGGTTGC
This sequence comes from Cytophagales bacterium, assembly GCA_034440075.1. GTDB lineage: Bacteria > Bacteroidota > Bacteroidia > Cytophagales > Cyclobacteriaceae > ELB16-189. The sequence goes on along the minus strand of JAWXBL010000041.1, from coordinate 27,571 downwards.
CAGCCCCTGATCGAGGGATTCCTTTTTTTCTTTTGAGAATAGACCGAAGAGCGCCATGCAGCTTTTTGGAGAATGAGATCAAACAAAAAAAGTCCCGGTTCGGGACTTTTATCTTTTCATCGGTAAGCCAATCAGCCCTTTTTGGCCAACGTATCCTTTACCAGTTCCACCGGAACGATTTCTTCACGGAAGGAGTAGGCTCCGGTCTTTTCAGACTTGATAGCACGGATCACTTTCGCGAAGTTCTTTCCGTCTGTTTTCTTCAGGGATGCAACAACTTTCTTTGCCATGATTACTTGATTTCCTTGTGAAGAGTATACTTCTTAAGAAGCGAATTGTATTTCTTCAATTCAATACGCTCGGTTGTGTTCTTGCGGTTCTTGGTGGTAATGTAGCGGCTGGTGCCGGGTAAGCCGGTGGCCTTGTGCTCCGTACACTCCAAAATTACCTGAATGCGATTTCCCTTTTTTGCCATGATCCTGTCCGTTTATGCGAGCACTTTCTTCTTTCGCGCCTCTTTGAGGACGGTAGAAATGCCTTTGCTGTTTATCGACTTAAGTGCCTTCGTGGATACTTTCAGCGTAATCCACTTTCCATCTTCAGGAACAAAAAACCGCTTGGTCTGCAGGTTCGGGTAGAACTTGCGTTTTGTCTTGTTATTCGCATGAGAAACCTTATTTCCCACCCGTGTGTGCTTGCCTGTTATTTCACAAACCCTTGCCATAACTCATTGGTTTTTAACCTTTTCCTAAAAAGGACTGCAAATATCGGGAAAAGCCCCCTAATTATCCAAGCCGATCCAAAATAATGGGAAAAACCTCCGCTAGCGCACCACCAACCGGTGTGAAACCCGCCCTCTACTCGAGGAAAAGCCGCTATGTAAAATCCGGAGGCGATTCCCTGAAGCGGGTAGTTCACCACCTGATTACCAGGAATCTGCTGTGGGACTCCGATCCTGGTTCCAAGCAGGGTAAAAACCTCCGTCAGAACGGCCCGGTCAGCCTATATGGAAAGCGTTTGACCTGCCTGTATGGGGTTCGGATAGAAGACGATCACATTGGTATCGCTTAGCGGGTTACTGTTGTCATTCACCAACAGGTGCAGGCCGCCGGCATTGTTGCCAACCAAGCCGGCCCAGGCATTTTTCAGGAGCTTGTCTTCACAGGAACCGAATGGTCTAGCATATAGGTGAACAGGGGTTCGAGCGCTTGGGGGAATACGAAAAGCGGCAGGAAACCAAGGCCAAATAATTTAGGCCGCATGTCCCGGGAAAATAGTTTGCCTGTTATCTTTCACGTTGAATCTGTATGGAAACCGCTGAATTGTACCAAAAGTATTTAGAAACGGGTAAAGTATCTACCGATACGCGTCAGATCACGCCCGGTTCGGCATTCTTCGCGCTGCGAGGCCCCACGTTCAATGCCAACGAATTTGCCAGTCAGGCGCTATCGTTGGGTGCCAGCTATGCGGTGGTGGATGACCCGCAGTTTGTAATCAACGACCGGTGTATCCTGGTGCCCGACAGCCTGAAAGCCCTGCAGAACCTTTCACGTCACCACCGGCAGCAGCTGCGCATTCCGGTGATTGGGTTGACCGGATCCAACGGAAAAACAACAAGCAAGGAACTGCTGCAAGCTGTACTTTCGACCAAGTTCAACGTTGTCGCAACGAAAGGGAACCTGAACAATCACATCGGCGTTCCCCTGACGATTCTTTCCATTGGCCGCGCCTGTGAAGTGGCCATTGTGGAGATGGGAGCAAACCACGTCGGTGAAATCGCGGCTCTTTCGGCCTTTTGTAATCCTACGCACGGGTTTATCACCAACATCGGTAAGGCGCACATCGGAACGTTTGGGGGTTTTGAAAATATTATCCGGGGGAAAACCGAACTATACCAACACCTGATCGATAACAAGGGGACTGTATTTATCAATTCCCTCAATCCGATTCTTTCCAACATGGCAAAGCGGTTCCCGGCACCCGTGTTCTATCCGGCAAAAGGGGATTATTACCATTGCGAAAAAATGGAGAACGGAAATTTCCTCACGATCAGAGCCGAAAGCGGTGATCGGATCGTGACCCAACTGACAGGTACATACAATTTTGAAAACGTTGCCGTGGCGCTCGCCATCGGAAAATATTTCGGCGTGGAGGATGTGTTGGCGAACCGGGCCGTTGCCGATTACGTGCCGGGAAATATGCGCTCTCAGGTCATAACGCAAGGGAGCAACACGATCATTATGGATGCCTACAACGCAAACCCAAGTTCGATGGAATCAGCCATTGAAAACCTGGCCGGATTGCGGGCTGAGCGAAAGGTGGCCATCCTGGGGGATATGTTTGAGTTGGAAGATCTGGCTGAGGAGGAGCATCGCAAACTGGGGGCGGTGCTGAAAGAAAAGGGAATCGGGGAAGTTTTTTTGTGTGGAGCCTTGATGAAGTCAGCCGCGGAAAGCTATCCGGAAGTCTGGTGGTTTTTATCGAAGGCAGAGTTGTTGGAAGCTCTTCGGAAGGCGAACGTCACCAACGCAACGATCCTGGTGAAGGGATCCCGGGGGATGAAGATGGAAGAAGTCATTCATGTTTTGGAAAAAAACTAAAATGGTAAGCCATGGATTTTTCACAGATTCTAAAATTTCTCAGAGCCCTGGCAAAGAATAATAATCGGGATTGGTTTGAGAAAAACAAAGACCAATACCTGATTGCCAAGGAGAATTTTGAAGCTTTCGTTGGTGTTTACCTCCAGGAACTGATTGCCTTTAACCCGCGCCTGGCCGGCCTCAATCCGAAAAAGCTCCCCTTTCGGATCTACCGCGATGTGCGGTTCAGCAAAGACAAGAGCCCGTATAAAATAAACATGGGTGCTGGGTTTTCGCCGAGTGGAAAGATGATTCAGGAGCCGGGCTATTATATCCACATTGAGCCGGGAAAATCTTTTCTGGCAGGAGGCATGTACATGCCCGATCCGGGAAACCTTTCCAAGATCCGGCAGGAAATAGATTACAACGGGGATCGGCTTGATAAGATTATCAAAGAAAAAAATTTCAAGAAGTGGTTCAAGGGGTTTGACACGTTTGATAAACTGAAAACGGCACCCAAAGGCTACCCCAAGGACCATCCGCGCCTGGATTGGCTTCAGCACAAATCACTGATTGTTTCGCACGCCTTTACAGACGCTGAAGTGAAGGACAAGAAGTTCCTGAAAAAATTAACGGAGGGGGGCAAGGCGATGAAACCATTCAATGAGTTTCTGAAAGACGCCATCGACTGATCGTGCCAAATGGTGGAACGGGGGAGGTTTTCTAAAGCCCTAAAACCTCTCGTAGCCTGGTATACCCGCTTTGACTAAGTGGTACCCTCACACCGCTTTTCAATAAAGCCACATGGCTGTCCTTTTCAAGCGGCTCAATCCGGGTCAGCTCCTGCAGGTTGAGGATATAGGATCGGTGAACGCGGACGAATTGCGCCGGCTCCAGTGCTTTCTCATAGTGCGCCATCGTCTTTTTCTTCAGGTAGAAACCATCTTTGGTATGCACTTTCACATAGTCGTCAAACGCTTCGAGATAGTGAACCGTATGAACCGGAAGTATTACAAGGTTATTGCCTTTCTTAACAACGATCCGCTGCTGCTCTTCCGGCTGCGAAAGGGAAGCCAGGAACTCGACGTTTTGTTTTGGATCCACCTCGGAGCGGCCTCTCCATTTCTCCAGCGCTTTGTCAAACCGCTCCTGGCTAAACGGCTTTAATAAGTAGTCAATGGCGTGACGCTCAAAAGCCTGCATGGCGTAATTGTCAAAGGCAGTTGTAAAGATCACGGCCGGCGGTTCTTCGATCAGCTCTAGCATTTCAAAGCCGTTGATTTTCGGCATTTGGATGTCGAGGAAAATAAGATCGGGCTGATGTTCGGCGATGGCCTTGACTCCTTCAAACCCGTCTCCGCACTCGGCTACGACTTCAATATCGCCATGGGTCTGCAGGTATTCCCTGACAACGCTGCGCGCCAGGGGTTCGTCGTCAATGAGTACAGCTTTAATCATGCACGCTGGGGGATTCGCAGGGAAGTTACATACATCGTTCCGTGTTGTGTCGTTTGGAGAAGGTCGTTGCGATGAAAAAGCAGGTCAAGTCTTCGCTTCACAGCCGATAGCCCAAAGCCGGTTCCCGATTTGGGAGCTGCGGTGTCTGGATCAAACGGATTGGTTATTTGTATGACCAGGGATTCTTTTTCAGAACGGGCATGAATTCCGATGGTTATTTCGCCTATGGTGTCATACAACCCAAACTTGATGGCATTTTCAACCAGCGGTTGTAGCAGCAGGGAGGGGAGCTTCAACGAGCGGACCGTCTCGTCGCATTGCATGTCTGTTTTCAAGCGATGTCCGAACCGAACCTTTTCAATGGCCAGGTAAAGTTCAAGATGCTGGAGTTCCTCTTCGAGCGTTACCATGTGTTGGTCATCTTTCTTCACCGTTCCGCGAAGGAAATCAGAGAGTTGTTGTACCATTTTCCGGGCCTCCGCTGGACTGGTGGCGACGAGCGCGCTGATGGAATTGAGGCTGTTGAAAAGAAAGTGGGGCTGGAGTTGCTGCCGGAGAGTTGCAAGTTCCGCCTCGCGGGCAAGGCGCAGCGCGTCGTCTTTTCGTCTTTCGCTTTCCCGGTGATCCTTCACGTAGACCCAAAACCACGTAAGGACAGCAATCAGCATGATCATCAACCATCCGATCGCCCCCCGCAACAACAAGGTGTTGCTAAGGAAGGCGGGGTAACCAGGCTCATCGGCAAGAAGCAGGAGCAATGATTCGCGTTGCAGAATAACGCAAAGGGCCGTTAGCGCAATGCTCCAGCTGAGAACGTACAATGAATTTCTGGGGCTGGGATGGTAAGAATTCATGGACGTGTTGATGGTGTAACCAGCCAGTGCAAATATGGTGTTCGCAACAAGCGCATCTGTCAAAGCAATGTCCCAGGCAAAGCCATTCCGGTACAGGACAAATGTCTGGATGACAGTCCATCCAATCCACCACACACCGTAACCGACGGCTATGCGGAAAGGGGAAACCAAAGGTGAAGCCACGGGATTCAACGTTCGGTGGGATTCAATTGGAGCGCCAATGCCTTTTGGTGGACGCGATGGATGTACGATTTTGCCTCTGCCGTTTCGTGGATTTGCGAATACAACTCCATGCCGTCCCTGATTTCCCGGATGGGAATAACCTCTGCGACGTTGACAAACTCCCACCTGGCGGTCTTCGGCTGATCGTGGATGTGCTGATCTTCTTCGGTAATGCCGAGTATCCGGGCCTTAAGCAGTGCCTCTTCAAAACTGGCGGCTTCGATGAGCCGCAGGTGTTCGTCAAATTGCGAGGCGTTCACGTTGTCCGTCGTAATTCTGAAGATAATTTTGGCAACGTACCAGTTCATGGTCATTCAGTTACAGGGTAGTGATCAAAAACTCTTTATGTCGATGCCCCCGAAAATGCACGTTCCTTTCAGGACGAGCGTCTTCCCGTTGTCAACACCCTCTTTCATTACCTGCCGCTTGTCGTCAATGCCTCCGAAGATGCAAACGACTTCTGATTTCAGATTCCAATGCGAAGGGACTATAAGTTTGGTTCCGCCAAAAGCAGTCGTGATGTCGATAACAGCAGTCCCCTGAATGTCTGCCTGTGTAAAATTCAAATCAGTGCCGCCAAAAAGGGTAGTTATCTCGCCTCCTTTGAAGTCTTTGGAAATGATGTTTTTCCGGGTGGAGCCAAAAATTGAGGTAGCCTCGACTGCATCCTCCGTAGAAGAAGTGGCAGCATCCCAACTGCGCTTTCGTCCTCTCCTGGGCTTCAGGATCATGTACAACCCAACACAAACAATAATAGTCGGGAACAGATAGTGCCGCATATCAAAGTCATACAACACGTCCTCAGCAAGAAATACGCCTCCGATAACCAGCAGCACAACCCATCCGCCCAATCGAAAGGCGCGCCGTCCGCCGATGTACAAACCGATTACAATCAGGATCATCGGCCAGGAGAACAGCCAATACGGAAGATCCATCCCCGATTGCCTGGCGAAAAATGCAAGCCCCACCACTACCAGCACGATTCCGCCTAGCACACGACCGGAATTATTTTGAAGGCGGTTTCCGGGCTCCTCGCTTCTGCTTGTGTCATTTGTTTCCATGTGATCTGTTTTTTTATCAAAGTAACGCTCCTCCCGGTTATTAAGACAGGCTTCATAGGCGGATTTCCGGTCGGCATCGGTGAACGGGGGGAAATTGTAGGTAAAACTCCGGGCGCAACCCGCTCAGAGGTACTTGACAAACCTCTTGGAGTCCTCCAGGTAGCCGTGGCTCTGATAGAACCGATGGGCTCCGGTCCGCTTTGCGTTGCTGGTTACTTCAATCTTGGCGCACCCTTCCCTGACAAATATTTCTTCGGCGGCCAGGAGCAATACTTTGCCAATCCCTTTGGAGCGATACGCCTCGTCAACGCAGAAGGACGAAATCCGACCCATTTTCTCCTTCCAGTGAAGAAGATCAAACCAATGCAGGGAGGCAAACGCAATGACTTGCCCCTTCTCTTCAATCACAAGAATGCAATACGCTCCATGGCTATGGTTCCGGATATTTTTCGAAACTTCTTCTTCTGACAAGTCGGAATATCCCAGTTGACTCAGCAGCGAACGGATCACCCGGGTATCGGCCAGACCGGCCTTCCTGATTGTCACTTCCGGGTTCTTGGTAGGATTCATAACGTCCATCGAATTACGTGAAAAATTACGGGACCGGCCGCTAATGGATAATGGTGTTTTTGACGCGTTCTCTGGACATCAGGCCGTTCCCCCATTCAATCCTTCGAAATACTCGGTTATCTTTGCGCCCCTATGGCACAGCAAGACGAAAATCTCCTCAAAAAAGTGGTCTCCCATGCAAAGGAGTACGGGTTTATTTTCCCTTCCAGCGAGATTTACGACGGCCTTGGGGCGGTCTACGACTACGGACAAAACGGCGTAGAGCTCAAGAACAACCTGAAGGAATACTGGTGGCGTTTCATGACGCAGGTTCAGGATAATATTGTCGGCATTGATTCTGCCATTTTCATGCACCCTATGATCTGGAAGGCCTCGGGCCATGTCGATGCCTTCAACGATCCGATGGTCGATAACAAGGATTCCAAGAAGCGCTACCGTGCCGATGTGCTGGTAGAGGACGCTATCGAAAAGATGAGCGAGAAAGCTGAGAAGGAAGTAGAAAAGGCAAAGAAACGCTTTGGGGATGCCTTTGATGAAGAGATGTTCCGGAAGACGAATCCCCGCGTGCTGGAATACACAAAGAAAATGGAATCGTCCAATGACCGGTTGAAAAATGCGATGACCGGTGGCGACATGGAGGCGATGAAACAGTTGATGACCGATCTGGAGATCAGTGATCCGGTTTCGGGCACGAAGAACTGGACGGACGTGAGGCAGTTTAATCTGATGTTTTCCACAGAGATGGGATCCATCGCGGAGGATGCGAACAAGATCTATCTCCGTCCGGAAACTGCGCAGGGGATATTTGTGAATTTTCTCAATGTGCAGAAAACAGGCCGCATGAAAATTCCATTCGGCATAGCGCAAATCGGAAAAGCCTTCCGGAATGAAATCGTGGCCCGTCAGTTTATCTTCCGCATGCGCGAATTTGAGCAGATGGAAATGCAGTTCTTTGTAAAGCCCGGGGAGGAGATGAAGTGGTATGCATACTGGAAAGAGACCCGGATGAAATGGCATCATGCCCTCGGGCTGGGGGACGCCAATTATCGGTTCCATGATCATTTAAACCTCGCGCATTATGCCAATGCTGCCTGTGATATCCAGTTTAATTTCCCGATGGGGTTCAAAGAGCTCGAAGGCATTCACTCCCGCACGGATTTCGACCTGAAGAGCCATGAAAAATTCTCCGGAAAGAAATTGCAGTATTTTGATACCGAAGGCAACCAGAGTTATATCCCGTTTGTAGTGGAAACATCCATCGGTCTGGATCGATTGTTTCTGGCCACCCTTTCCAATTCCTACAAGGAAGAAAAGCTGGAAGACGGAAGCGATCGGGTGGTTCTTGCGCTTCCTCCGCCATTGGCTCCACACAAAGCAGCCATCCTTCCGTTGGTTAAGAAAGACGGACTGCCGGAGAAAGCGGAATTGATCCTGAACGACCTGAAATACGACTTTCCTTGCTACTATGAGGACAAGGATACGATTGGCAAACGGTACCGACGCATGGACGCCATCGGCACGCCTTTCTGTATCACAATCGATCACCAGACGATGCAGGACGACACCGTTACGCTCCGGTACCGCGATACGATGAAGCAGGAGCGGATACCTATCGGGGAAGTGAAGTCCAAGCTATCTGAACATTGTTCCATGGTATCGCTGCTGAAGCGTATCTGATTATTCTCGGTAACGCGTATATTTGTTGTCACAAGGGGTGCCTTAAAAATACGGGCTGAGATTATACCCACTGAACCTGATGCCGGTAATGCGGACGAAGGGAGGCAAGGTTAAACCATTCGCGATGTAGTCCCCTGATCTAGCGAATACTTGGATAAAGTAGTATGCGTCATTTGATTTTATGGGCAGTCCTGGCCTTCACAGGTTTTGGTTGTCACGCTCAATACACGATTTTAGGAACCATCCGGGATGTGAAAGAAAAAAATCTGGTGCCGGGAGCGACCGTGCAACTTGACCGCAAGGTGGGTACGGTAACGGATGCAGCAGGCAGATTTCACTTTTCGGATGTATCCCCGGGGGCACATACGCTGTGGGTGCGTTTCGTTGGTTATGTGGATCGTAAGGACACAATTAGTCTGCAGGCAGATGTCGAGCTGGACTATCAATTGATAGAGAAGGCTGTTGTTCTCACGGATGAAGTGATCGTGCGCGCCACGCGGGCCGTTGACTCCACGCCAACCACCTTTGTAAATGTGAGCGGGGAAACGCTGAAGCAGCAGAATTTTGGTCAGGATCTTCCCTTGCTGCTGAATTGGACACCTTCTGTGGTGACCACCTCTGACGCCGGCGCCGGTGTAGGGTATACTGGAATCCGCATTCGCGGCAGCGATGCCACCCGGGTGAACGTAACTATCAACGGGATTCCCTACAACGACAGTGAGTCACAGTCAACCTTTTGGGTAGATATACCAGACATCGCGTCCTCCACGAAGAGCATTCAGGTTCAGCGTGGCGTGGGAACATCAACCAACGGTGCCGGCGCCTTTGGGGCTAGTGTCAACCTGGAAACGAAAGGAACCGATGCCGATCCCTATGCGGAATTAATTGCAGCCGGAGGGTCCTTCAGGACGCAGCGGTATACCTTACGTGCCGGAACCGGACTCATGAAGGACCGATGGTCGCTTGATGTGAAGGCTTCGCGCATCACATCGGACGGCTATGTGGAACGCGCGAGTTCTGATTTGACTTCCTACTATGTCAGCGCAGGCTACCACGGAAAAAAGACCATGCTCAAAGCAATTTCTTTTGGCGGATTGGAGAAGACGTACCAGTCGTGGTATGGCGTCGACGAACAGACCATGCGGAATAACCGGCGAATGAACTTTGCCGGAGCGCTGTATGATGCGTCCGGTAACATCACAAATTATTACGGGAACCAGGTGGATGATTACCGGCAGGATCATTATCAGCTGCATGCGTCCCATCAGGTATCCTCCCGATGGAGTGTGACGGGCGCATTGCATTACACTTTGGGGCGCGGGTTCTATGAGGAGTATCAGCAGGGACGAACCTATGCCAGCGTGGGCCTTCCTGATTTCATACAACCCGATTCAACCTATTCCGCCAGTGATATGGTGGTTCGCAAGTGGCTGGACAATCGGTTTTACGGCTTCACGTATGGGGTTGAGTATACGGGTAAGAAGTCAACGCTGACGATCGGGGGAGCAGTTCATCAGTACAGCCCTGCGAGACATTTTGGTGAAATTACCTGGACCCAGTTACCTGGTTCTGTTCCGGCAGGGTATCGCTACTATTCCGGCAATTCTGAAAAAGGAGACAGGAATATGTTTATCAAATGGAATTACCGGCTTACTGATCGGATAAGTTCCTATGCGGACATACAATACCGCGGCGTAACCTATGCAACATCCGGCACACGCGACGATCTGTCTGGTTATGTTGTCGAGAATCGATTTTTTGATTTCTTCAATCCGAAAGTGGGAATTAGTTACTCGTTACGCGACGACTACATGGCCTACGTCTCTTACGCCATCGCGCACCGTGAGCCCAACAGATCGGATTACCTCGAGGGCTCGACAATGCCCCGTCCCGAGCGGTTGAATAATCTCGAACTTGGGGTACGCCGAAACGCGGGTTGGTACGGCATGAATATTAACTATTTTCTGATGCAATACACGGACCAACTCGTGCAGACAGGTGCGCTGGATAACGCCGGGTATCCGATCCGCACAAATGTAGGCAACAGCTATCGAACGGGCGTTGAGGTTTCGGGTTCTATCCGGTTTGCAAAAAGCTGGGTTTGGACGGCTAATGCTACCTGGAGTGCAAATCAAAACAGGGACTTCACTGTTTTCGAAAGTGGTGTGCCTGTCGTGAGAGACACAAAAATTATTCTGTCACCTGATGTAATTGCCGGAAGCCAGCTGGCATGGAGTCCATGGGAAGGCGTTGAGGCCATGTGGTTGTCCAAATATGTTGGGAAGCAGTACCTGGATAATACAGAAAGCGAAAGCGTGCGGATGAATGACTACTGGGTTAATGACCTGCGGTTGAGCTACACGATCGTTCGTCCCAAAGGCATCAACAAAACCACCCTTAGCTGCAGCCTCCTTGTCAACAATTTACTGGATGTAGCATACGCATCCAATGGCTACAGTTACGGCGGGGTGCCCTACTATTTTCCCCAGGCCGGGAGGAATTTTATGACCATGATGGCGTTGCGGTTTTAGTCCTCACGAGGGCGTAAACCCAGTTACAAACCGATCTTTTTGATCAAGGTCTTGGATGATCGCGGTGTTGGGAAAGCCAGCAAGATTGAAAACTTCCTTACTTTCTTTTCCAAGCGAAGCGTTGATTTCACAAATCAATAACCCACCGGGCCGGAGCACGCGGATGGATTTTGTTGCAAGTGCACGATGAAAGATAAGGGGGTCAGCATCCGGCACAAACAAGGCCCGATGCGGCTCATACGCTGTGACATTTCGTTCCATGTTTTTTTTGTCGCGCTCCGGAATGTAAGGAGGGTTGCTTACGATGACATCCAGGTTTTCAAATAGGAGGTCCTCGCGGAGGATGTCGTGTTTCAGGAATTGTATCGACACATGATTGTTCGTTGCATTCGCCCGGGCAACCTGCAGCGCGTTCTCGCTGACGTCCGTAGCGATAATTTCAGCGTGCGGAAGTTCTATGGCGAGAATGGTGGCAATGCAACCGCTCCCGGTTCCAATATCCAGCACCCTGTGAATGTGTTCACGGCCCATCAGCTCCAATGTTTTTGATATGATTAGTTCAGTTTCCGGACGGGGGATCAGCACGGAGGGATTGACTTCAAATGTTCTTCCGTAAAATTCTGCAACGCCAAGAATGTATTGCAAGGGCTCGGCGGCGTTGAGTCGGTTAATAGTGTCAGTGAAATCAGCGGGCTTGACCGCGACGTCTTTTCCGGATCGCACCACCGTTGGGCCCACTTGCAGCCGGTGTTCGAGAAGCCAATAAATCATGGCCTCTTTTTCTGCTTCACTGACTGCAAGGGTGAGTGCGCGCTTCAGCTGATTAAAAAGATCGACCGCGTTCATGAGGAACGCAAGTGTAGTAATGATTTTGCAGAACATCTCCCATTTGCTTTGGTTTTTGCAATTGCCCATCTTTCGTTCTGTGGAGCATCAGGAGGAGTACATGCTGCGGGCGTTAGAACTAGCCAGGTTGGGTCAGGGGGCGGTGAGCCCAAACCCGCTTGTGGGTTGCGTGTTGGTAGAAGGAGATCTGATTATCGGGGAAGGTTGGCACAGAAAGTATGGAGAGCGGCATGCCGAAATCATGGCCATGGATTCCGTCGTTGAAAAGCATTCGATAGCAGGATGTACTGCATACGTCTCCCTGGAGCCATGTTCCCACATTGGGAAAACGCCACCCTGTGCAGATGCCCTCATAAAAGCAGGCGTGAAGCATGTGGTGATTTCAACTGTCGACACGAATCCGTTGGTCGCCGGACAGGGAATTCAACGATTGCGAGATGCAGGAATTGACGTGACAACCGGTGTTTTAAAGAGTGAGGGACGGCGGATAAATCGACGGTTCTTCACATCCATCGAGCAGCATATCCCTTACATCATTCTCAAGTGGGCTGAAACAGCGGATGGATTTGTCGGGAGTCAGAACAGTACGTCAAAATGGATCAGCAATGTCACCTCGCGTCAGCGGGCCCATCAGTGGCGTGCCGAAGAAGACGCGGTGCTGGTTGGAACCCGGACGGCCCAGGTGGATAACCCACGGCTGAATGTCCGCGATTGGTCTGGAAGAAATCCGGTTCGGGTGGTCATTGACCGGTCGTTGCGTCTGGATGAAAGCCTGAACCTGTTTGATCAGTCACAACCTACCCTGTGTTACAACCTGAAGAAGCAGGAAGAAAAAAGCAACCTGACCTATATCAAACTGGAAAAAGACAGTTTCTTGATGTCCCTGCTTCTGGATCTTACCCGGAGGAACATCCGGTCGGTGATGGTGGAAGGAGGAGCACAAACGCTGCATGCGTTTATTCAGGAAGGGTTATGGCACGAAGCCAGGATTTTTCGCTCCGTCCAAACCTTTGGGGAAGGCATCCATTCGCCGGCCATTCATGGCCAGCACCTGCGTGAAGAGCGCATCGAAGATGACCGACTGATTGTCATGATAAACCCCGCGCGGTCTATAACCTGATCACCAGGCGAAAGCCGGTTGCAGAGAAAAACAATTGCGGCCTGGGGCCCAATGCGGAATGCTTGCTGTTGTATATGTCAACTGCATTCTGCGCTTTGTTCTTGTAGCTGATGCCGAGCGGTATTGACGCGAGTATCAGGGCGCCGCCACCTACCGCAAAAGGCCATTCCGGATCGCCTCCCACGATGGCCGTCGCCACGGGAATAATAGCAATGCCAGCCCCCAGAAACCCAAGAATTCCCGAAAGGGTACTGTGCAGCTTCGCTTTTTTAAACTCCTGATAGGCCATCGGATCGTCAAACAAGATTTGGCTCACCTGTCTCGGGCTCACCTGGAACAGGGACGTATCTTTTTGATATTCAAAATGGGCGCCGCCAAAGGTATGATACATCGTTAGTTGCTGGGACCTTGCCATGCAACTTGCAAAGACCATCGTCCCTGCCAGAAAAAATAGCCGCATACTTTAGGTAAGTCTTCTGGCTACCTCATCCCAATTGACGATGGACCACCAGTTGGCCACATAGTCTCCCCGCTTGTTTTGATACTTCAGGTAGTACGCATGTTCCCATACATCCAGTGCCAGGAGTGGAGTGCCCTTGAGTTCGCTGGTATCCATCATGGGATTATCCTGGTTTGCGGTTGATCCGATTTTTAGTTTGCCGCCTTCTTTCACCAGCCAGGCCCACCCGGAGCCGAAGCGGCCTGTAGCGGCGGAAGTAAACTGCTCTTTGAATTTATCTATCGATCCGAACGTCTGTCCCAGGGCCTCAGCAACTTTTCCGTCGGGAGATCCTCCACCCGGCTTCATGACCTGCCAGAAGAAATTGTGATTCCATGCTCCTCCTCCATTGTTTCTAGCTTTGGCCGATAATTTGGAGGCATTGGTAAAGAATTCCTTTTCGGAAGCATAGGAGATTTTCTCCGCGGCGATCGCATCATTGACATTCTTTACATACGCCGCATGATGGCGCGTGTAATGAATTTCCATAGTCAGACTATCAATAGAAGGTTCCAGTGATCCAAAGGAATAGGGAAGGGTCAACTGGGAAAACGTGACTGCTTGCGGGGCAGCATGCAGTACGCCTGGTTGCATGAGTACTCCTGAACCGATGGCCGCCGCTGTAGCTTTCAGCGAATCTTTAACAAACTTTCTGCGATTTAATAAGTTCATACGTTGCATTTATTTTAAAGTTGAGCAAATTCCGGGCCGCACCTTCAAGAATCGGGAAAGGGAGCCCAGTCTGTATCTGAGACAGGAAAGTTACCCAAAAATATTTAGCTTTATTGAACAAAAGACAACGACAAAAATGACGGACACATTGCACGACCAGATTCCTTCCCTCGATCTGGCTGATTTTACGGGAGGAAATCCCGTAAAGAAGAAAAAGTTTGTGGCGGATCTGGGCGCCGCCTACAACACGATCGGGTTCGTTGCCATCCGGAATCATTTTTTGAAAGATGAGCTCTCGACAAAGTTGTATGCTGTTATAAAGAAGTTCTTCGGTTTGCCGGAGGACGCGAAGAAGAAATATGAAATACCGGAGTTGGCCGGGCAGCGCGGATACATTGGAAAAGGAAAAGAGCACGCCAAGGGTAGGAATACCGGAGACTTGAAAGAATTTTTTCATGTGGGTCAACAGGTAGACGACGACGATCCAATCAAAGCGGAGTATCCCAACAACATCTGGCCGGAGGAGATACCTGATTTCAGTGATGTCAGTTTGCGTGTCTTCCGAAGTTTGGAAAAAACGGGTGTGGAGATGCTTCGCGCTATTGCTCTTTACCTCGAATTGCCGGAAAGCTACTTTGACCCGAAAATCAGGCACGGGAACAGCATCCTTCGCCCCATCCACTATTTTCCCATAGAGAATCCGGATGCTGTTCCGGCGGATGCAGTGCGGGCTGCCGAGCACGGAGACATCAACCTGATTACTCTGCTGATGGGTGCCAGCGCCGACGGCTTGCAGGTTCTCCGCCGCGACGGGAAGTGGATTGCCATCACGGCGCTTCCCGATCAGTTGGTCGTCAATGTCGGAGATATGCTTGAGCGGCTGACAAACAAGAAACTCAAGTCAACGATTCACCGAGTCGTCAACCCTCCCCGGGAGTTGATGAATACGCCGCGCTATTCCATTCCGTTTTTCATGCATCCACGGAGCGAGATGAGCCTTGCCGCCCTCTCCGGCTGCGTTTCCACGGATCAACCAAAACTTTGGGACGACATCACGGCTGGTGAGTTTCTAAACCAGCGTCTGAAGGAGATTGGGCTCAAAAAATAAGAAAAGGAATTGTATCAACGCGTACGATACGGTGTCTTCCTAAAGGATGTACTGACGCTTTCCATCAGCACGTTTGGTGGTCCTCAGGCGCATTTTGCCCTCTTTCTCCGGTTGTTGGTGCAGAAACGAAAGTACCTCTCGGAGGCAGACCTGATTGAAGTTAATTCCCTTTGCCAGGTGCTGCCCGGCCCCACCTCGACGCAAACATTGACAGCTATTGGATACAAGATCGGGGGACCTAACCTGGCCTATCTTGCCTTGTTGATTTGGATTCTCCCGGCCGTGACGATGATGACGATAGCCGCCATCCTCATTCACGTGTTTCAGGATCGGCACCTTTCTCTGGAGTTTACACGGTTTGTTCCGGCCATGGCCGTTGGGTTTGTCAGCTACGCGGCATACACCATGAGTGTTAAGAGTGTGCACACGCGAACCGGCATGGTGGTTCTGGTCCTTGCCTCCGTTCTTTCCTATTTTATCCGGTCTCCATTTTTCTATCCTATCTCCCTCACCGTAGCGGGCATGATCACGGCATTCAAGTATAAATCACACCCCCACGAAGAGAAAATTCCCATGGACATCAAGTGGGCAAACTTTATTCTGTGGGCAGGTGTGTTGATCGGGGCAGCAACCCTTGGGCATTTTACGCGCCATCCGCTTGTTCTTCTTTTCGAGAACTTCTATCGAAACGGCAGTTTGATCTTTGGTGGCGGTCAGGTGTTGACCCCGTTTCTGTATACAGAGTTTGTGGAACTTAAACACTACCTCGACGCGCGGGAATTTCTTTCCGGCTACGCGATTGCGCAATCCCTGCCGGGCCCTGTCTTCTCATTCAGTGCCTTTATTGGCGCGTTGTCGATGAAGCATGGCGGACTGGGTGGGCAAATCGCCGGTGCCTTCGTTTCTGCAGCGGCCATTTTCCTGCCGGGTACTTTTCTTATTTTCTTTGTTGTTCGATTTTGGGAGAGCCTGAAAAAATTCAGGGCCGTCCGGGCGTCGCTTGAGGGGATAACGGCAGCTAGCGCTGGCCTCGTCGCCGCCGCCGCGGTGTTTCTATTTCAGCCGCTGGACAACACGTTTGAAACATATGCGTTCACCATCGGTACATTTGTTCTTCTCAACTTCACACGCATGCCGGCCGGATTGATCATTGTAGCCGGACTGTTGCTTGGATTAATACTATAAGGAATTCCGTACCAACAAAAAACCCCCGACGCGCTGGCCAGGGGTTTGTGTAAAGTTTTTTGTCGGTTTCTATCCCAGTTTGAAGATGATAGGTAATGTGTAGCGCTGTTTCACCGGCTTTCCACGCTGTTTTCCTGGGTTCCAGGGAGGAGATGATTTGATGATCCGTTCGGCTTCCTCGTCGCAACCGGCGCCAATTCCCTTGATAGCCCGCACTTCTGAAAGTGTTCCATCCTTCAGGATAACGAATGACACGAACACGCGCCCTTCGATTCCCATTCGGCGTGCCTGCGGAGGATACTTGATTTTCTCACCCACAAACTTGTAGAATGCGGCCATGCCTCCCTTGGGAGTGGCTGACTCTTCAACGATATTGAAGATCTCATCGGTTTCCTCTTTTGGCTCCTCAGCTTGGATCACGATTTGCTCGATCTTTGTTTGATCGGTAACCTCAACATCCAGATTAACCTTGATATCTTCCTTGATTTCTTCTTCATCGGGGACTTCTACAACCTGGGGCTGCTGAACAACCGGTGGCGGCGGCGGCGGAATGTCTGTTGGCGGCACCTCCATCGTCTCATCGAAGGTGTTAATGTTCTTTCCTGCCAGATCAACCAGGCTGTCGTCGTACTGCCTCCATTCGAAAGCTGTAACCACCAAAATCATCGTAACAGTCAGGCCGATACTCAAGTAAAAACCAGATTTCTTGGTTAAATCGGCGCTTTCGGTCTTTTTCGCTTCCATAGGTGCGGTTTTAGAGGTCCAAATATAATAACAGAATCAAGTATTAGCGATTAAGTCACACAAAATGCGAAGTTTTCAAAAAAAGGTAGTTTTTACTTTCTGCTTCCGTAGAACAGGGTAAAGTAGACAGTGGGAAAAACACTGCCATTCTGGGCCGTAGGCATCAGGATGACCTTGTTAAAATAGGTGTCCAGGAGAAAGCCCACCTCAAATCCCGTAACCGAGCTTTTTACTGTGCCCAACTCAAAGCTCAGCCCTGCCTTCAGGTTTACGCCGAGTTGAAGACTTGACTCGCCGAGCCCTTCAAAGAGGTTACCCGTTCCCAGAATGTTGTTGAAACTATGCTCCGGGTTGGTTGGACTATATTGTTCATGTACCGTAACAAAGAAACTATTGTCTACCATGCGTTCAATGTAATAGGGGGCAATAATTCCCACCGATGGCCCGATAGCTCCCACTGCCTTGATCTCAACCCCCTGCTGCGGGGCTTTATCGAAAAGAATAAAGTCGCGCCCGTATTGAAACCGGAAGGAATAGAGGTAGTTACTTTTTCCATAAATGAAAAAATTACCGGTTGCCCGGGCGCTCTTTCTCACTTCCTGTGAATGCTTTACATTCATGATCTCCAGCCCGAATGTTTCAAACAGCCGATCACTGAGCTTCCTGGACTTCTTAAATACAAATCCTCCTATCAAACCCCCCGAAGAGTTCTTGTTTATGCCCCAGATGAACTCTGAATCGTAATCATATGTATCTTGCGTCTGTCCGTATGAGGACAAAATAAAAGCTGCTCCAAGCAGGGTGAGAAAGACCCGTCGAAATGTTTGAATACGCATGCTGGGACCTTTACGCTAATTTAGCCGATAATTAGAGAACGTAAAACTAACGGAATTTTATATATGGCAGCGATGATGCGTGGAGTGTATCTGGGTGGACTGCGAACGGAAGACACCCACCAAAAATCAGGCAATAAGATACTGACCGATGCCCCAACAGATAATAACGGGCGCGGAGAAGCCTTCAGCCCAACCGATCTCGTCTGCGCGGCGCTAAGCAGCTGCATGATGACGCTGATGGGCATCGTTGCCGAGCGCGAGGGAATTGATCTCAGCGGCATGACGTCAGAAATAACCAAAACCATGGCCAGCAATCCACGAAAGATAGCGGAGATACAAATTATTTTTTCTTGTCATAACCTCAAGGCCACCGTCGAACAAAAGAAAAAACTAATGCACGCGGCGCGAACCTGCCCGGTGGCATTGAGCCTGTCGGAGGCCGTGAAACAGACGGTTGAATTTAACTTCTAGTATTTTTCAATACGCCCACAGTCCCTTTTCCCGCTTGTCATACTGCGGCTTCTTGATCTTGTCTTTTAAATTATCAGGCTGTGTATCGTTCTTTCTGAACATTCTCGACCAAAATAGTTTGACGTTGGTGAAAATGCTGCGCTCGCCTTTCACATTGTCATCTTCTCCATGAGCGAATTGAGCATCTGGGTGAAGGCCGCTTAATGAGAACTTATGCATCTTCACATTCCCCTGGAAATCCCTGATTCGGGCTTGCGCCTTTCCCGGAGCAATGGTCTTTAAGGCTCCACTGGAACTGTTCGGGTTGCGCTTGTAATTCCAATATTGTTTCATGTTGCTGGTATACTCGCTGGCTTTCACGCTTGACCGGCGCGGCGCGATTCCGGGAAGGGCATACTTACTTGCTTTGGAATTTTTCGAATATTTCTGCTCTTTGACGCCGACCTGAAGTCCGCCTACCAGGTAAACGCTTTGACCTGGCCGGTGTTTCAGCAATGCTTCGGGTGCTGCATTTGGATTCTGAATGTGGGATTTCCAGATTCTTGATTGGGCGATGCGGCCGCTATAATTGGTGGGTGCCGCATCGATCGGAATGTATTTTGAAAGGGCAGTTTCCTTGTTGTTCCAAAGGATGCCGCTGATACTCCCTCCGCCTTTTTCGGGTTTCTTGTATTTGGTTCTTCCGGAAAACCCGGCACTTGACCGTTCAAATCCTGCAACGGATGAACGCTTCATGTTTCCGGAATACCGCACGCCTTGTTCACCATACTCCTTTACCAACGCCCCCCGACGCACAAAGCCGGAGTAGCTAACTCCATTTTCACCAAACTGTTTGACAGCTCCGACCCGCTCAATGTTACCCGGGTACCGTGCCATATATGAGCCCATGGGAGTAAGCGAAGATCTTGAAACAGATTGATTTTTGTTGTTCCACAAAATGCCGCTGATGCTTCCTCCTCCCTTGGGGGACCTGGATTGTTTCAACGTTCCCGAATATCCGATGTATTCGCCGCCGAAGCCTTTACGACTCTTTTGGTTGCCGGCGTAATTGGCCCCGGCCCTGGAGAACGCGGGGATTTGGCCCCGCTTCAATGTTCCCGAATACCCGATGTATTCACCGCTAAACCCTTTGCGTCCCTTTTGGCTTCCGGAATAGTTGGCCCCCTCCGATGAAAACCCGCGTGTGCGGCTGCGCTTGATAAAACCGGAGTAGCCAAGGCCCGTGCCGCTGAATTCACTCAAAATGCTCCTGGGAACATTTCCACTATATTCTACACCCTGTCTCGAAAATCCGCGTACCTGACTTCGGTTCATGTTACCCGAATAACCAAATCCCTGCTGTGAAAATCCGCGGCCGCCCCGCTTCATATTTCCTGAATAGTTTGCGCCGCTGCGCGAAAACCCTGCCGCCGCTCCACGCTTCATGTTCCCTGAATATCCCGCGCTTTCGCGCGAAAACCCCGGCCGCAATTGCCCTTGTTTGAACGTGCCGGAGAAGCGGGCAGCACCCAGATACCCAGGCCCGGGGGCTCTTCCGCTGATCGGATTACCCTTGTTATTCCACTGAGCCCGGATGCTTCCTCCTCCCTTGGCCGGCGGTCTTTTCCCTTTTTTTACACGCCCGCTCAGATCACGAGCATATACAATGGCCATGATTGAATTTAAGTGCGCCTGCTCTCCGTGCTTCGACCTGGTTCGTTGGCCTGTTCCCGGGAGCGGGATACCGGCAATTGTTTTTCTGCCTTTTGATTGACGGATTTTCCACCCTGCAATGTCTCCTTTCCATCCTCGCTGACCTTTTCCAGTGGCAGTCACATACCCTCCGGCGCTTGCTCTGCGAGACCGATCACCTTGCGGCTTGCGGCCGAAGAATTGCAGCGTATCCCGTCCTACCAGCCCGGCGACTGGCGACCGGTAGTTCCGGGTGCGCAGGGGACCACCCGTGATGTCCGTGGTTACAGGCCGTTCTTTCTTTTGAAACTTCCCCCAGTACACATTCTTCCTTCCCCGTTGAACATATGGTCCGCTGGAAGAAGGAAGATAGACCCGGGGTTGTGAGCCGCCTGTCTTGGGTTTTCTGGAGTACCTTCTTACCTGGGATATCTCGGTCCTGTTGGAAACAGAACGCTCCTTACGCCCTGCGCGTTTCTTGTAATACCTTACATAGGGTCCTTTCTGCGAATAGATATTACGAACTGTGCCTGTGGCGCTTTGATTCTTTATCGGCCCCTTGTCGACACCCCCTTTCCACGCACGCTCCTGGGTTCGCGGGCGGTGTTCAACAAAGCGGTTTCCTTTGATCGTCCGCGCATAAACCGGCGGTTTTTTCTTGGGCTGCTTGCGTGCGTAACGGACGTAAGGCCCTTTCTGAGGGTATACATTATGCCGTGCGGCATCGGCTCCGGAGGGTTTTACCCGCTTTATAGGATAACCGGAAATGTCTCCTTTCCAGGCTCTCGTTCTCGAGGGACGTGGTGACTGAGAGAATACTCTTCCGCGAGGGCCCGCCGCCCGATCAGGCGCTCCCTTGGCACGACTTGATACAGACCGGGGTTGACGATAGCCGCGATTCGCCCGGTTGGCTGATGATTGGCCCTTGGTACGGAGGCGTCGACCGGCAATGTCGCGGGTGGTGCCCCGCTCTTTTCTTTTCACAGATTTACCACGCGTCTCCCGGACCTGGCGTTGATTTTTTATCGGTCGGTCACCCTTTGTATTCTGAGAATAGGCAGCAAAAGACAAACAGAGCAACAGGCTGAACAAGCCAATGAATTTGGCTGTCAAGGAAAATACTCGTTCGCTATGGTTCCCGTGTTGATTCAAATCAGTTTTGAACAGACTAAGGTACGAAAAAAGGCCAATTTGGCCCGGGAATGGCCCCGCCTAGTAACTAACGAGCGCTTCGATCTTTCCTTGCAGCCTGTTTTTTGGCAAGAAGTTGTTTTCGAGTACCGGTGAAAAGGGGATGGGGGTATCCAGGCCGGCCACACGCACGATGGGTGCTTCCAGATGTTCGAAGAGGTGTTCGCAGATCCACGCGCTGATTTCTCCGCCGATCCCGCCGGTTAAGGTGGCTTCGTGGAGGATCAGTACGCGATTCGTCTTCCGTACGGAATTGGAGACTGCTTCCTTGTCCCACGGGAGGAGCGTGCGCAGATCCAAAATATCCGCCTCCAGATCGGGCATGGAAGCCACGGTTTCGGTAGCCCAGTATACGCCCATGCCGTAGGTGATGATAGTAAGTGCGTTCCCTTCGGCAACCAGTTTTGCCTTCCCGACTTCAACCTGGTAATAATCATCAGGAATCTGATCGCGGATCGATCGATACAGGAGTTTGTGCTCAAAATAAAGGTACGGATTGGGATCATCGATCGCCGCGCAGAGCAGTCCCTTTGCATCGTACGGGTTGGAAGGATAGACGATCTTCAATCCCGGTGTGTGAAAAAACCACGCTTCATTGCTTTGTGAATGAAACGGGCCTGCTGCCGTCCCCGCACCAGTAGGCATCCGCACGACGACATCTGCCCGTTGTCCCCAGCGCCAATGTGTCTTGGCCAGGTTGTTAATAATTTGGTTGAATCCTTCGGTAACGAAGTCGGCAAATTGCATTTCCACCATGGACTTCATGCCTTTGATGGAAAGCCCAAGCCCCGCCCCAACAATGGCTGACTCACAGAGCGGCGTGTTGCGCACACGACCTTTACCAAATTGCGTGACAAATCCATCGGTGATCTTAAACACGCCGCCGTATTCGGCAATATCCTGACCCATCAGAATGAGGTTGTCATGACGCTCCATGCTTTGGTATAAGCCATCACGAATGGCGTCGATAAATCGCTTCTCGGATGTCTTCTCAGAAGCCGGCTCAACGACGTCTTGCGTGTAGGCTGCGAAGAGGTCCTTTACTTCCAGATCAGTCTCCGCGACGGGTGGTGTGTCACGAAAGGCCACCTCAAGCCCTTCCTCAATTTCCTTCTTGATCTGTTTGCGTAGTTTATCCACTGCCTTCGTGTCCAACACCTTCTCTTTCACGAGAAAGTTTTCATAATTCATCAAAGGATCCTTTTTGGCCCATTCCTCCATGAGCTTTTTGGGTACGTATTTGGTTCCCGACGCTTCCTCATGACCGCGCATTCGGAAGGTCATGCATTCCAGCAGGATGGGCCTTGGCTCTTTGCGCATTTTTTCGGCGATGCCGCTGACAGTATGATAGACATCCAGAATGTTATTGCCGTCTACCTGCACGCCTTCGATGCCATATCCAATCGCCTTGTCAATAAACTGCTTGCACCGGAATTGTTCGCTGCTGGGAGTGGATAGCCCATACCCGTTGTTTTCAATTACGAAGAGAACGGGCAGATCCCACACGGCCGCCACATTGATTGCCTCGTGAAAATCTCCCTCACTGGTGCCTCCATCTCCATTAAATACAACCGTTATCTTTTTTTCCTTCTGCAGAAGCGATCCCAGGGCGATGCCGTCGGCCACCCCATTTTGCGGGCCGAGATGGGAAATCATTCCAACGATGTGATGTTCGTTTGTTCCAAAATGAAAGGAGCGGTCCCTTCCTTTCGTGTAGCCCGTTGTTGTCCCCTGCCACTGCGCGAAAAGCCGCTCGAAGGGAAGCTTCCGGCCGGTGAAAACACCCAGGTTGCGGTGCATGGGAAGGATGTATTCGTCGGATTCAAGCGCCTGGGTAATTCCAACGGCGATGGCCTCCTGGCCGATGCCGCTGAACCATTTGCTGATCCTGTTCTGCCGAAGCAGGATGAGCATCTTCTCCTCAATCAGGCGCGGCCGGAGCAGTTCCTTGTAGAGGTGCAACAGCACATTATTGGTGTATTTCCTTCGTGTAAACTTCATACAGGGACGAAAATTTAAAAGTAGTCAGAGCGAAAGGATAAATGCATGAGGGGTCCCGATTTTAGTTGGGTCGGTGCCTAATCAAATAAACCGGGCTTTCCATTCCGGGGTGGGAACCATGCAAATTTCCCTTTGCCCAAAGAGGCGATACCGGTTCCTTGCAAGCAGGTCGTACAAGCCATCTCTTAAAAACCGGGGTATGATAATGAAGCCATAGAAGAGGGGCCATCCGCCACCCAGCTTACGCGCTATCCGGAGGACAGCCGTTGATCGGGTATACAATTGGTTCTGTTCCAGCAGCACCACGGTGGAAAGACTGTCTGAGGAATAGGAATAGTTTCGAAGCATTTCACGGACTCGCACGGACTGCAAGGAGCCAAAAAGAAATGCCTCCTTTCGGTCTCTTGGCAGGACAAATCTCACAAAACCGTTACAAAGGTTGCACACCCCATCAAAGAGAATGATGGATTGTTCAGCCATTCTGTTTCTGCCTCTTGAAGAGAGGGACCGTACTGCATGGCTCTCCGTACAGGATGCTCGCGGCGACTGCGCGCAATCGGGTGGCGGCCTCCACAAACACCGATTCCGGGACGTGCACATCGCCGCAGCCTTTGATGACGACCTTCGCATCCCGGTATGACTCCCAGTCAAGCCGTTGCAGCGCTTCGTGAAAATGGGCTTCAATCAACATCCCCCGGGTTCCAAACACCGTACGCTGTGCATAGGGTTGGAGTGCAATGGCAATGAGCATGTAGGCCCAGGTTGGAACAATGGCATCTGCAGAGCAAAAGAGAGCCACGTACTTGCCCTGGTAGTTAGACCAGGGGTGTGTTTTTACAAATTCCCGAAGTTCTTTTTCGCGCAGGACAAGTTCCTGGTAAAGAAGATCCTTTATATCAAATTCAACGATCGCTGCCGCTGGAAACAGTGCCTCCAGGTCAAGTGTCACCAGGGGACTTTTGGCAACGCGGTTGATTATTTCATGTTCGTCCATAAAGAGGGATAAAGTTACCCATTACAACTCTTTTCAGGTCTTTTTAGTTTTGGCGACGAACTCTTTCAGGTAGGCAGGCTCAAAAGAACTCAGCTCGGCGAAAGTCCCGGCTTCGTATTTCCTGTAGGCGAGTCCCCCCATGTCTGCGGCACGCGCATCTATGGAATCCAAAAATACCGCATGGGGATGATGGATCACGGTGCTGCATTTGGCGGCCCCGTTACCGAAAAAGAAGATGCGTTGTTTCTCCAGCCATCCCGAAAAACTTTCCGCATCGATGACCTTCGCCTGGGTTTCTTCCAGCACGTTGAAGGCAGGTGTAAGCAGTGTGCAATACACTTCCATCCGCCGGGCATCAATCATGGGACATAGCAGGCTATCATCGGGAGAGGTTTCTACAGAACAAGCAAGGGAATGCAATGAGTCCAGCGCCACCAGCGGAAGTCCAAGCGCGTAACAGATTCCTTTTGCTGTGGAAATGCCAATGCGCAGACCGGTGTAGGAACCGGGTCCGCCAGAAATGGCCACCGCCTGCAGGGTTTCCTTCCTTACCTGTGCAGACGTAAACAGTTCGTCAATCATCGGCGTGAGTTGGGAGGCTGCTGAAAACGGTACAAGGATTTCCCGCGAAGCCACAAGCCTGCCTTTCTCATGCAGTGCGGCAGAACATATCGTTGAGGATGTTTCAATACTGAGTATGAGTGCCATTCAATGAGGCATCAGGAGTTTCTGGTATGCGGCACCATCACCCAGGATTTTTCCGGCCTCCAGAAGTTCCGGATCGTGGTGCATGCTCGCTTCTGTACGGCCTTTGTTCAACTGTGTGTGAAAGCCTATTTCTGCCTCGAGGATGGGTTGGATTTCGTCGCGGAAACGACGGAGGTAGCCGGAGTGGTTAAGTGTGATTTTACTTTTCACGGTCTGCAGATTT
Organism: Cytophagales bacterium; assembly: GCA_034440075.1. Taxonomy (GTDB): domain Bacteria; phylum Bacteroidota; class Bacteroidia; order Cytophagales; family Cyclobacteriaceae; genus ELB16-189. The sequence continues at coordinate 2,350 of JAWXBL010000041.1, read as the reverse complement.
TCCTGCAGGTCATCGTAATTCCTTGCGAGTTTTGCTTCAACCATTAGATCATCCACCTGTTTTTCCAGGGCGGTGGTGTACTCAAATTTCTTGTCGCTCAGCCACCCCTCAAATTCCTTGTACTCAGAGTCGCTCAATTGAAATTTCCTGAAATCAGTTGGACTGGTATGGTTGTCGCAATAACGGGTAGCGTAGTCAAAGATCAATCCTGACTGCACCAGCTCGAGCACTGCTGAGCCGTAGGGCTCCCGCGCAACGGGGAGATCGGGATCCAGGCCGCTCCCATCGTAAACGGTTCGGCCGCTCTTCGTTTGGAAGGCGTTTCGAAGTGAATCGACAATTTTTTCCACGGATCCGTCCTGTTTACGGTGCGTATAATCCAGGGCCTGGATGCATCGCCCACTGGGGATGTAGTATTTCGCAGTTGTCACCTTCAATTGAGCATTGAAGGCCAACGGCCGGGTCATCTGGACCAGCCCTTTTCCAAATGTCTTTTGTCCTACGATAACGGCCCGGTCGTAATCCTGCAGGGCCCCGGCAACGATTTCTGATGCAGAAGCACTGCTCCCGTTGGTAATGACCACCAGAGGGATTTTCAAATCCAGCGGCGGGTTAAGCGTGGTGTAGGTTTTATTCCAATCCTTCACCCTTCCCTTGGTGGCCACCACTTCTCTGCCTTTTGGGATGAAGAGGTTGACGATGTTCACGGCCTCATGGAGTAACCCGCCCGGATTGTCACGCAGATCAAGGATAATTTTCGAAGCCCCTTTCTGCTTTAAAGAAATAACAGCCTCCTGCACTTCCCTGGAAGCGTCGGGAGTGAAATCATCGAGTTTGATGTACCCCACGCCCGGTTCGACCATGTCCTGGTAGGATACATTGGAGATCTTGATCCTTTCGCGTGTTAGCCGGAACGTAAACTCCCGGCCCGAGCGAATGACGACCAGTGTGACTTCTGAATCGGGATTGCCTTTGAGGAGTGTACTGACCTCCTGCGGGGTCTTCCCCCGCATATTATTTCCGTTGACGGAAACAATTTCATCACCGACGCGCACGCCGGCACGGAATGCGGGAAAATTTTCATACGGATGAGTGATGATGTTCTTCTCATTGAGAGAGGTGATCAGTGCTCCGATCCCTGCGTACTGACCGGTCGTAAGAATGCTGAAGGCTTCGAGGTCTTCTTCCGGAATGTAGTCGGTGTACGGATCGAGGGAAGAAAGCATCCCCTGGATTCCGGTCTGTATGAGTTGGGTGGGTTCAATCTCATCGACGTAATACGCGTTGACTTCCCGGAAGAGGGTGGCGAAGATGTCCAGGTTCTTGGCAATGTCAAAGTACTTCTCCACCGGGACCGCCAGGGCCAGGGAAGCGAGTGAGATAACCAGGATATAAAGACTAGTTCTTTTTTTCATACCGGTTCAAACGCGCAAGTGAAGTTTGGATGGCCTGGTGGATCGTTGATGAAGACAGTATTTCTTTGGCTATGTAAATATACGCCAAACTGAATTTTGAGGTTGAGTTCAGCGTCGCCTTGTTGAGCCTGTACCCTTCGCGGATTCGGCGCTTGAGGGTGTTCCGGTCAACGGCCTTTTTGAAATTTTTCACAGGAACAGAAATAAGAACCTGGGTTTGCGATGCCGGTTCTGTCCGGGGGGTGAAGATTACCCGTAGGGGAAAAGAGGAAAAGGAGGTCCCTTTTTCAAAGAGCTCCTCGATGGCCTTCTTTTTTGTAAGTTTTTCTTCTTTTTGGAAGCGGAAGTCTCCCATGGCGTAAAGGTAGCTTTCGCCAGGATGCAAAAGGTTATTTGCGTTTGAAGGTCTTTTCGTCAGAAACGGTAAGTTTCTTGCGTCCTTTCTTACGGCGTGCGGCCAATACCCTGCGCCCGTTGGCAGTTGCCATCCGCTCACGGAATCCGTGCTTGTTCTTTCTTTTTCGCCTTGAAGGTTGATACGTACGTTTCATGATCGCTAAAAATTAAGGGGTGCAAATATGAATAGGATTTTTCTATTTCCAAAAGAAGAATTCGGGCGGTAATGCGCCGGGTACGAGGAAATAGTGAGGGGGTATTTGGTATAGATCGCACGGTCTCCTATCTTTGCAGTCCGTTTTTGAACAAATAGGGCCAATTCAGTCGGGATCAGGCCTTTCAAAGCGGATCGGAGTCAAGTTTGTAACGACAAACTTCAGTACCAGTCACGTTTGGGTTGGGTTGTTCTTCGGAACTGCCTTCCGGGCGTGTTTTAGGTAAACGTTCATTGAATGGATGAAGATTGATAGCGGACCCGTTTATAATCGATAGAGGTTATAGACGAGTCAATTCAAGTGGAAAGTTTGGCAAAGCGCGAG
>JAWXBL010000040.1:0-34701 GCA_034440075.1 Cytophagales bacterium | reverse complement strand
TCGACAAACAGCACGGCAGGTTCGCGGAGCAGTTCAAGGCCGATGTTCACCCGTTTGCGCTGTCCTCCGCTGATGGTCTTTCTCAGGGGCGAGCCGACTTTGAGGTCCCGGATTTCATCGAGTCCGAGGTCGGAGAGGGTCTTGATAACGAGGTCGTTGATCTGGCTTTCCCGAAGATGATCAAAGCAGAGTTTGGCAGCGAAGTAAAGGTTTTGGTAGACTGTAAGGTCCTCCATGAGCAAGTCATCCTGCGGCACAAAGCCGAAAACTCCCTCGACCTTGTCGGGATTCCTATGAATATCTATCGAGTTGATCAGGACCTGGCCATCGGATGGTTTCTCTGACCCATTGAGCACTTGCAGGAGCGTTGACTTCCCGGATCCACTGGCGCCCATAAGGGCAATGAGGTTTCCGGATTCTTCGGAGAGGGAGATGTTCCGCAACCCGATCTTTCCATTCTTAAAATGGAAGGATATATTTTTTGCTTCAAAGGTCGTCCTTGCCTCCGTGGTCTTCTTCTTGAATTTCCCGAGGATCTCTCCAAAGTAAACGGGATCGGCACCCTCCCAGCGGATGTTGGTGCCTTCCCACCGGATGCTGCTGCCGCGCGCCAGCGGGCTTATATTACTAGACTTTTGAGGAATGCCGTTCAGGTAAACATCTTCCTGGCCGATGTACTTGAAGAAATAGAGATCGCCTGTGACCAGGTGCAGAATGGCGATGATTCCATTTAGTTTTTCGCGATAGATGTGTTTGCAGTGTGCCGGCTTCTCGAGGATGGAATCGATGGTGAGGATGCTGTCGGAATCAAACGCGTTCCGGTGATTGCCCAGGATGTAGTGCGTCATGAGTTCAATCTCCGAACGGCTCACATTCAGGGAAGACCCAATCTGTTGCACGTATTCACGCTCCTTGTCGGAGATGATCCCGTCAGCAAGGACGACGCTCAGCAGTTCCAGCAGGATCACTGCCTTTTGCTTCTGGGTGACCTCCTGGTTTATTTCATGGCAAAGCGCCTTGACGTTGGACTCCTGGTCGGGGGACAACTCCCTTGCATAATCGTCAAAGTAGGCCATTTTCTCCATGACCGATTTGCGTCCGAGGTGGTCGTGGAGAAAGGCCAGCACATAGTCCCGTTCCTGCTGGGTGACCTCGTCTTCCTTGGCGACAATTGCGAAAAGCCTGAGGATGGCTTTCAGAACGGGTTCACTCATAATTGCAAAGGGTTTTCCGGCTTATTACCAGATGGCTAAAGACCTAAAATAAAAAAGGGATTGGTTATTCCCAATCCCTTTTCTTTTGTCCTAACTTCTTACTTTACAATGTTGGCTCGTATTTTCTCCACCAGGGGTGTAATGCGGGCGAGGGTTTGATCATTGTAGGTTCTGGAAGGATCGTTGCTCTTTTTCTGTTCTTCGGAAGCTACTGCAGCGTAGCTTTTTTCCAATTCCTTGAGGTCCGCAACCAGTAATTTGATCAACTCGGTTTGTTCCACTTCTCCGAGCATGTTGGTAACATCGCTGACGGAGGCACGTTGCTTCAGCACCGTATTGATGAGGTCGGTCAACACGCTCATGCGTTGTTTGGGATTATTGAAAGCATCTTTCGGGTAGCTCTTGACAAGCCCGGTGGCGATGTACAGACTCTCCATGAAACTTCCGGTCACCAGAAGCGCGCCCAACTTCCGCTGGCTGTCGCCCAATTTTTCACGCGTTTCTTTAATGGCTTTATCGAGGAGGGCCGTGAGCTTGTCCTTGTTCCCGATATTGCGTTCAAACTCTTTGATGTATTCCGGGTCAAACGAGCCTGTGATTCCCAGGTTGTCGGCCAGCCGCTTGCAGGCGTTCATATAGTCAATCGACTCCTGGGTCTTGTCATAGGAGCACAGGTAGCCGATGTCGGCTGCGTATACGCCCAGGTTGAGTACTGCCTTGTCGGGCTGCGCGCTGTAATCCATCACCCTGGACCGGTCGTTGATCAGGCTCTGGTTGTATTCCGCCCCGGTCTGCATAATCTTATATGGAATTTCGGATGGGGGGGGTATGTTGCTAGTAATGTCCTTGATCCCTTCCTTCAGTGATCGCTGAGCTTCACCAAATTTGTCGACGCTGGTAGAATCAGAATCGCCTTCCCCGCTTCCTGAGGATCCACAGGACATCAGGACGACCAGGCTAAAAAGGCAAATGATTAACGTGCTCAATTTCAATTTCATAGGGATAGTATTAATTTTCAACTGCTTGCTTCTTTGCTTTAGGCGGTCCCACGTGCTGGCTGGGCCGGCCCAGGGTGCGTTTAAGGCCTCCAATTTTAGCACATTTTTCCCAACCAGCGAACACCACTGGAGTATATTTTACCAGGGGAACTCAACTTCGGTTTGAAGCGGGATCGTAGGACAGCAATTTGGATACTTTTGTCCATATCTTGGACGCCAACCTGCCAACATCGCACGGATTTGCTTAAACTTGCGTTCTTTTTTGGGCCCTTAGCTCAGACGGTTAGAGCACCTGACTCATAATCAGGTGGTCGTTGGTTCAAATCCAACAGGGCCCACATGAAATCGTGCCATGCGGCAGTGGCTGCCAGAACCTTTAATGTGCCATTCTGAACAACCGGGATGGCACACGCGTTATTATTTGAACCTTCCAAATGGAATTAACTCCCAGGAAAATACTCCTTCATCTCGGCCTGTTCCTGGCGACTTTCGCAACAACCACACTTGCCGGTGCGGAATGGACCCACGGCAGGTCAGTCTTTATGCCCGATTACAGCTGGGCCGATTTTCTCAGCGGCATGCCGTATTCCGTTCCCTTCCTACTGATCCTTTCGCTCCATGAGTTCGGTCATTATTTTACCGCAATCCACTACAAGGTCCGCACAACATTGCCGTATTACATTCCGCTGCCGCCGCTTCCGTTCATGTTCGGTACGCTGGGCGCACTGATCCGGTTGAAGAGCCGGGTATCGAGCAAGCTCCAGAATTTTGATATTGGAATCGCCGGGCCGCTTGCCGGGTTTGTAGGCACGCTGGGAGTGCTGTGGTACGGATTCGCAACGCTGCCGCCGCCCGAGTATATTTTTCAGTTCCATCCGGAGTATCAGCAATTTGGATTGGAGTACGGAAAGTATGTGTATGCCTCCTCGTTCCTTTCTGAAGGGACGGTTGATGTGGTAATCGGGAAGAATTTGCTGTACGTTTTCTTTGAACAATTTGTGGGCGATGCCAGCCGCATTCCCAATGTCCATGAGATCATTCATTATCCCTATTTGTTCTCCGGATTCCTGGCGCTGGTATTTACAAGCATCAACCTGCTGCCCATCGGCCAGCTAGACGGAGGCCATGTGCTTTACGGCCTGGTGGGATATCAACGTCACCGGATGATTGCTTCCGGAGTTTTTGTGTTGTTTTTGTTTTATGCGGGGTTAGGAGCACTGACCTACTTCGGCCCTGCAAAGGATCCACTTTGGTACATTCCGCTGTATGTGGGATTTCTCTACCTCAGTCTCCTGGGAATGAGGCGCTCCCGGCAGGACACGCTGATGATTGCTATGATTCTCTTCTCCGTGCAGTTTCTGCTGGCATGGATTATTCCAGGCATCAAGGGATACCCGGGTTGGCTCCTGTTTGCATTTCTGATTGGCCGGTTTATTGGTATCGAGCATCCCCCTTGCGAGTTGGAAGAATCCTTGAGTACGGAACGAAAGTTGTTGGGATGGTTTGCCCTGGCTGTGTTCGTTGTGAGTTTTGCCCCGGCGCCGCTCGAAGTCATCGTTGTTACTCCTGCCGTACCATAACTTTTTGCGTCACCCGGCGCCCCTGATCAATATACTGAAGGATCACCAGCCCGGATACAGCGGCTGGAAAAGTAATCCGTGTTTCATTTCCAGTTTGTTGTACGTCGGCATCCAGGATCCTCCCGGTCATGTCGTAAATGATCAGCGACTCGGGAATGGACTGGAGGTAACAAATACCGCGTGACGGGTTGGGATATATGCGTGCGAGCGGCTTGTGTTCAGCACCGGTGATTACGCCACCAAGTCCTTTACCAAATCCGGGACGCACCATGATGCTCCCCTTGACCGTGGTGTTCTGTATCCATAGGCCGTTCGTGTTGTAAAAAATTTTATCGCCGTTGTCAGTATTTTTGTCAAGCCCGACGGGAATGGAGGCATTGGTTAACTGCTTCCATCCAATGTAGAAAGGTCCATTCACGGGAACGGCCCGGAACAAGGGGTAGCGCTTGAAACGGTTTTTTGTTTTTCGCTCCACAACGATGTTCTGTTCAAACAAAAGCGCGGAAATGTTGTCAGTGAGATTTGTCCGGATCTGCAGTTGAAGGGATTGGCTGGTATTGTCACCGAATTCGGGGAAGTAAATGTCTACGTACGAAATGGTGTCGGGGTTATTGGTTCGCATGTTGAACAGGAAAGCCAGGAACGAGCCCGCCTGGTTAAGTCCTGCACCGTATTCAGCGGTGCCGTCGTCGTACGCATAGTAGGAGGACAGGGTGTAGTTGGCGACTAGCGTATCGCTGTAGCGGAAATCGATGGGGCTGTACTTGGCCGGGTCGTAATCACCGGTTACCGAAAAGTCGTTGTCTTTGGTTGCCATTCCGTATTTCAGCCGGATGTGGATGGAATCAGACAACGGATCGAAGGAGGCCACGGTCGGCACTTTGTTAAGGGTTACCGTGAGGTATTCAAGACCACGCAAAACATCTCCGGGATCAGCTGCGGAATCTAGTTTTACCAGCGCGGTGGTTACTGTTGTTCCAACTTTCTTGGTGATTTTCGCTGTTGTTGTATAGTTGATGGGCTGGGCGTGGGGTGCGCCAGAAGGGATATCAAAGCGCTTGAGGTTGAAGAGGTCTACTTTGGGCTTCTTTAAATTCCCTGCGGGATCCTCCAGAAAATGCTTGACAGGCATCGAGAAATAAACCTGGAACAGAGAAGTGAGGGAGGTGGAGACGGTCCTATCTGGATAGTAAATATCAGAAGGCGACCGGCCGCTGTTCAGGTAGATATAGTCCACATTCCAGGTATCGTACGGCCCTGAAAGGCGGGCGAAGTTTGAGAACCTGAATTGAAAGTTATTATGAAAATACTTTGGATCAGAAATGGGGAGTATTACCTGATAGAACAAGGTTGGCTGCAGGGAAGGACCGGGTTCTTGCACGTGGATGTTGTTCCATACTCCGTTTTGATCTTTGATGGAAAGAATAAGCTGGTCACCGTTGTCGGGGGGTTCGCCGCGGCCCTGTACCTGAAAGAAGAAACTGATGTACACCGAACTGCGCAGCGCCGGGTCGACCAGGTCCATGCGGATGGGTTGAGAAATAAGGCGGTCGGCATATCCTTTTGCCAGCACGTCATTCACATTGTAGGGCTTGCCCAGGGAGTCGGCGCCGTCGAAGGAGACCACATTCTTCGAAGGGGGGCGGATGCCAATGCCGTTATTAAGGGACACGGAGTTACCTGCAAACCACAGGGTCTGTTGAAGGAGGACTTCGGAGCTGGCAAAATCATCCCAGAAAGGGAGCAGCACGGGTGTACCGGCCTGAGTACGCGCCATCGATCTTGGTTTGGGTGTGTTGACATTCGTAGCGATAGGAACCTCCACAAGCTGGGAACTTGCTGGAAGCGCATATAGAAATAGAAAGGCCTGTACAACGAAGGATTTCAAGCTTTTTCGCAGGTTCATGTCAGTTATTACCGGGGTTTTTGACCTGGTAACCCTTCGGGCCAATCCACAAATCAATGGGATCACCGATACTTACTGAATCCCCGACGGCCGGTAGTTGCTTAATAACGTAGTTAACAACTCCGGTGGTATCAATCGCTTCAGGAATATGGACTTCGCCCAGGTGCAGGCTTAGGTTTCCAAGCCGTAACAGCACACTCTTATAGGGAAGGCCCACCAAATTTCCGATCACAAAGTCACGCGGACCGGCGCCGTCTCCTACCACGAGGTCTATGACGGATCCTTTCGGCACGCGTGTTCCGGGAGTGATTGGATTTCCGTCCATACGAATCTCCATGATCAGGTGGTAATTGGGGCTTCTTCGATAAATCACCCGGCCTTTGACAAGTTCAGCGCTTCGCAGAACAACCTCGGCGTTTTCAAGTGACCCGGCTCCTCCTTCTCCAAACAAATTAGGTAGTGGGAGCGTGGGCGGCAGCCGGCGGTTTACTGTGAGAAAGATTTTTCTGTTTTCCTTTACGCTGCTTCCAGCCTTGGGCACCTGAGCAAGGACGGTAAGGGGCGGGTGGTCGCTGGAATAGGAGGAGTCTCCAACTTCGTATCGAAGCTTCAGGGGCATCAACTCCTTGCTTACATAATAGATGTCTTTACCAACCAGATTCGGAACCTGAACTTCCAGCCCATGATTGGTGGTATTTGGAAGGAACACATAGAAATAACTGATGAGTACGAGGAAGAGCACCGATGCTGCCATCAGGATGTTGAACAGGAGCAATCCGAGGGTATTTGACTGGAAGTATGATTTCAGTTTCACGAGGCCTTTCAATAGTTGAGTGATGATGTAAACTGGTGCTGGATGCGGCTGTTGGTCTTGTGCCTGTCCAACGCAAGCGTGATAAGGTTCGTAATCAATTCTGTGAAAGAGATACCTCTTTCCCGCCACATCATCGGGAACATGCTTGAATTTGTAAACCCTGGAATGGTATTAATTTCATTGATGAAGATGTCTCCATTTTTTGCGAGGAAGAGGTCCACACGCGCATAATCTTCACATCGCAGCGCCTGGAAGGCGCGCACCGACAAGCTTCTGATTTTTTCAGTTTGGTCTTTCGTTAGTTTTGCCGGCACCTCAATTTTGACCGCATCGCTGTTTACGTACTTTGCATCAAAGGTGTAAAACTCATAGTCTTTGCTGATCACGATCTCACCGGGAAGCGATGCGTTGGGAGGCTGGTTGCCCAGGATGGCGCATTCAATTTCTCGGCCCTCCACGTATTTTTCAAAAAGCAACTCCTGATCATAGCGGAACGCCTCACGGACCGCCTTGGTGAATTCTGACTTCGATTTTACTTTTGTTACACCCACGGACGATCCCAGGTTGGCAGACTTCACCATGAAGGGAAGGCCGAGGATCTTCTCCACCTGCTCAAACGTTGGTTTAGTGGCGTCAAAGAATCCGAGGGGTATGAAGGGTGTCGTGGGGATTCCCGCTTCTTTCAACAGTCGTTTGGCGACAATCTTGTTCATGGAGAGGGCAGAGCCCAGGACGCCCGTGCCGACGATGGGCAGATCAAGGCTTTTGAATAATCCCTGGATGCTTCCATCTTCCCCATCGGTACCGTGGAGCAGCGGGAAAACAATATCGGCCTGAACTTTCTTCGTGCCGCTGACAAGCGCCGGCTTCTTGGGATCGAGCTGGATGCTCAGCGGCGTTCCGTCCTGGATATCCTTACTGACCGACTTGGTCTGGTACCACTTTCCTTCTTCGGTAATCCCAATGGGAATCACGGTGTATTTTTTGTGATCGATGTACTCGGCGATATTTTTCGCCGAATTCACGGAAACGCCGTGCTCGACAGAGCGGCCGCCATACAGGATTGCAACACGTGTTTTTTCCATCTTGTTAAATCATTCAAAGATAGAAATTCCTGCTAATGGCCGATGAAAACTTTCGTTGCAGTCAGTTGGTTGTCGATTTGCACCCGGAACAAATAGATCCCTGGCGACTGCGCGCTGAAATCATAGTAATACGTTTGGTTCAGCGTTTCGGGCAGCACTTTATCAGTAATCACATTTCCCTGCATGGTGTAAATCTGAATGCGGACGTCCTGCTTGGTAGAAAGATTGAAGGTGATGGCAAGGTCAGCGTTGGCATTGCGGCTGGAAGGATACAATTGATAGGGGACCGTCGTCAACGGAGGGTTTGGATCATCCGTTGCGAACAACTCAATGTTGTCGATGAAAATATTGTTCCCGTTATTGTTGTGGGCGACCACCGCGATCCGCACGTTTTTTTCTCCGGCCAGCGCGCTCAGGCTGACATATTCTTTTTTCCAATCAGCATTGGAGCCGGGAAACCATTCCGTGAGCGATGGCGCTTTGCTGTAGGTACTGGCAGGACGGTCGATGAGGACCTGGTTGTACGTCAGCCCGCAGTCTTTGGAGGCAACAATGCGCAGGCGGTCATCGGCAGGGATTTTTTGTGCATAGCTTATTTCAAAGAACAGGCTGGCAGGGTCTTTTGAAAGATCAAGCACGGGACTCACCAGCCACGACTCGGCACCCAGGTTGGAGTTGGAGAAGGAACGATACGTTACCGAATGCTCTTTGCCTGTTGCTATAGGTTCCCAATTCTGCGCGTTCGTAGGACTGGCGATTTGCCAGGGGGTCTCTGTTGGATTGTCGAAGGTCATGCGCAAGGGCGGACTATCCTTCACTTTGTCGACAATCGTGGTATACGTGAGGCTGTTGTTGTTGACAAGGTCCGGAATTCCGTTAGGGTTTAGAAGGGTGAGCGCCAGTTCATTCGGACCATTTGAAAGTGGAACTGTGCCCAGGTCGAATACCTGCTGCTCTCCGACAGGAATGTTGATGTTCGTAAACTGCTTTGAGCCGGGACTGGCGCCGTCAAGGGTGTAGGTAGCCGTAAAACTTATGATGGGACTTGTGCCATGGTTGCTTACGTAAAACGAAATTACCGGCTTTGACTGGCAGTGGACGATCCCCGGGCTGGCAATACCTTCCAGGACGATGTCGTTGATTTCGTTTTCCGTGATGATGATATTATCAAGGTACAGGTTATTGCCGTACCCATTCCTGGCGACAAAGGCAAGCTGCCACAAGGAAGGTCCCGTGAGCGAACTGAGTGAAATGATTTCCGGCTTCCGCCATTGTGATGCCCCGTTGGGTACGAAGGCGTTGCTGGTGCTCGGTGTCGTGGCAAGAGCGGATCCCGATTTGTCGTACAACAAGAGGGCCTGGGACAGATCCGGATTGCAACCGGACAATGCGTACACACGAAGTCCATCTGCTGTCTGTCCGGGATATTGGGCATAGGCGACATCAAACCGCAATTGGGAATTAGGCGGGTCGGTCAGGGAAAATGCAGGTGTCGACAGCCAGTCAAGGGAACCTTCGTTTGAATAATTATAGAACTGTACCGACATCGCGCGATTAGAGGGTGAATTGTCTGCAGCAATCATGTTGACCCAGGTAGCCTGACCATCCGGATTGTACACGGTCCATCCGGGAGGGACGGAAGCAAAGGGTTCACTGAGTGGGAGCGTCGTGGTGTTCGGTGCAGTCACCGTCACTGAAAGCTGGTTGTTGCCGGCATTTCCATCCGTACCGCCGTTTGTTTGTAAAACCTGGAAGGAGACTTGCTGCACCGACCCGGCAGAAAAGTTCAACGGTGTAAACGACAGGACGGTCGATTGACCCGGTGAAAGAGCGAGTGGAAAAGTGATCGTTTCAGCGGGAACGCTGTTGATGGCGATCTCCAGCCGTCCACTTGAAATGGGATTGCTGCCATAATTGCGAACTTCAACTTGTGGCGTAAGTGGATTGGCGCATGCACTTGTGCCCGGTGCTTTAATGGTGCGAATGCCCAGGTCGTTGGCAACAGGCACCGGGTCATTCGCTCCCGGGGATATAGTCAGGCTTGCTCGTCTTGGACTTTCAGCCAACACCACTGTCATTCGTGCCACCTGACCTTGTGTGAAGAGATTCATGCACAGGTCGTCGGTGTAGTCCATGTAGTTCATGAACATTTTGTTCCCGCTGCAGGACACTTGCGGATGGGTCGGGCAGAAATTTGTAGGCGATGATTGCGGAGGGGTATCGTTGACATAATCCGTTGCGCAGCCGGAGTTATCACCCCAGATATGCCGAAGGCCAAAGAAATGTCCGATTTCGTGTGTCGCAGTCCGGCCTTTGCTAAACCGGGGGAACAAGGGAAAAGCGCCGGCATCGGTAGATCCAAACGCCCTGTAATCGACGACGATACCGTCTGTCAGCCGGTCCTGGGATGCTTCTTCAAGACCGGGAAGGGTAGTGGAAACGGGCAATTGCGCAAACCCGATATCACTGGTAGAAAAACTTACGACCCAGATGTTGAGGTAGTTTTCGGCAGCCCAGTAACGCAACGCCTTAAATTCAGCCTGGTCGGCGAGTGTCCATTGGGATTTGGTTCCCTGCGTATAGGTTATTCCATTAGTGGCAAGGCCTTCCGGGTCCTGCTTGGCAAGCACAAACTGCACGTCAAGGCTGCCGGCAACAAGATTAAATGGAGAAGGTGTATTAGCCGCATCCAGGTTGAGCCGTCGGAAGTCTTTATTTAGTACATCTATCTGCGACTGTACGTGCGCAGTGCTTATGTAGGTTGGATCGCCGGGCCCGTTGTGGATGACGTGCACCACCACCGGGATGGTATAGGTAAACGATTGGGTTCCAAACCCCTTCAGGCCGCCCTGTGAAAGGCGGTTCTTCATCCACTGCTCAAATTGCTGAGATGTCTCCCGTTTGGATTTTGGAGAATGCCGTTGTTGTTCGTAGGCGACGGTAGCGCATCGGTCTTGAGAATAGGCAGTCGTGGAAGACAAAATCAACCCGCATGCAACCAAGAATGTCAACGTGATCTTACCTGTCATTTTACCCTCGTTCCTGCCCTTTTGGACCCATCTTTTGCCTTCTGGTTTAACGAAAACACACCAAATCTATTATAGATGCGCCGAAGGTGTGGCAGAGTAACCGCGTAGAGGACCAGGTGCTTTTTAAACGATGGTGAGGTTTACCACCTCAACAGCGCGAACTTCCGGAACGTGCTTCCGGATGGCTTCCTCGACGCCTGCTTTGAAGGTCATGGAAGACATGGGGCAGCTTCCGCAGTTACCAACAAATTCCAGTTTTACAACCATGTCGGAAGTGATTTCCACTACGCGGACGTTTCCTCCGTCGGCTTCGAGGTAGGGGCGGATCGTGTCGAGTGACGATTCAACTCGACGGATAAATTCTTCAGACGTTGGGAAAGCGCTCGTCATGGGGTGATTTCAACCTTCTTGGTAAAAGCAAAGGTAGCATTTCTGATGGCAATTTGCCGGGCAAGAGATTCGGCCAACGATGTAAAGGCGCTAGCCGTTGGCCCGTCTTTCATCACTGCCGGGAGCCCGCTGTCGCCGCTTTCGCGGATGCTCTGAACCAAAGGGATCTGGCCCAGTAGGGGTACACCGAATTTCTCCGCGAGATTCTTGCCGCCGTCTTTACCAAAGATGTGGTACTTGTTTTCCGGGAGCTCAGCAGGAGAGAAATATGCCATGTTCTCAACAACTCCCAGGATGGGGACATTGATTTGCGGCTGGCGGAACATAGCCAGTCCTTTGGTAGCGTCTGCTAGCGCCACCTTTTGCGGAGTTGTTACTATGACGGCCCCGGTCACCGGGACCGTTTGAACCAGGGTGAGATGAATATCACTTGTTCCGGGAGGAAGATCGATAAACAAATAGTCGAGCTCGCCCCAGACGGCATCACTGATAAATTGTTTCAGTGCCGAGCTTGCCATGGGTCCCCGCCATACGACAGCATTCTCGGGCGGAGAAAGGAATCCGATGGACATGAGCTTTACGCCGTAATGCTCCAGCGGCACGATGAGATTTTTTCCATTCACCATGCGTACCTCCGGCTGTTCCCGTTCACAATTAAACATGACCGGAATGGAGGGGCCGAAGATATCGGCATCGATCAGGCCGACCTTGGCCCCAGTCTTTGCCAAAGCCACCGCGAGGTTGGTGGTCACCGTCGATTTGCCAACACCGCCTTTACCCGAGGCAATGGCAATAATATTCTTTACTCCTGTAAGTAATGCTGCATTATCCCGCGCACTGGTCACCGACGACGTCATGTTTATCTGGAGCGTTGCCTCCGCACCAGCGACCTTGCGGACAGCCTGTTCACAGTCTTTGCGGATTATTTCTTTCAACGGGCAGGCCGGGGTGGTGAGGACTACCGTGAATGCGATACGCCCCTCGTCAACAGCAACATCCTTTATCATGTTGAGCGTCACCAGATCTTTCTTAAGGTCCGGATCGTTGACGGTGGAAAGGGCTTTCAGTATGTCTTCTTGAGTGATTTTCATAGGGTTCAGGGGGCGAATTTAGCGCTTCCGGAACGGCCATTTGAGGTGCAGCCCGCTTTTTTCAGTATATTTTTTTGGGCAGCGATATCCGTATTCCTTGGCTCTTGAATAACTATCTTTGAAGCCTAAAAGTTTAATTGTTCCGGATTGATAAGCAAGGATACCATCGACGAAGTAAAAAGCCGCATCGATATCGTCGACGTCATCAGCGACTTTGTTTCACTGAAGAAATCAGGCCAGAATTACAAGGCGCTGAGTCCTTTCAATAACGAGAAAACAGCCTCCTTCTTTGTCGTTCCAGGCAAGGGCATATTCAAAGATTTCAGCAGTGGAAAGGGCGGGGACGCCATCACGTTTGTCATGGAGCATGAAGGGATGACCTATACCGAGGCCATACGCTTCCTGGCAAAGAAATATGGTGTAGAAATCAAGGATGACATCCTCTCTGACCAGGCCCGGGAGCAGCAGAGCGAACGGGAAGGGCTTTACATCCTGATGAACTTTGCGAAAGACTACTACAAAGACATCTTATTCAACAACGAGGAGGGAAAGGGTATTGGACTCAGTTATTTCCGGGAGCGCGGATTCAACGACCGCACTATTCAGAAATTTGAACTGGGTTACGCACTGGATGGCTGGACCCACCTCATGGATACCGCTATTGAGAAGAACTACAACAAGGAACTGCTGGAGAAAACGGGGCTGGTTGTTAAGAACGAGCAAGGGAGAATATACGATCGTTTCCGGGGACGCGTGATTTTTCCGGTGCATAACCTCTCTGGTAAGGTCATCGCCTTTGGGGCGCGTATGATGGGAAAGGAAAAGCAGGCGTCAGGCAAACAGAATCAACCCAAGTACATCAACTCGCCGGAGACAGATATCTATCACAAGGGCAGCGTGCTGTATGGCCTGAACCAGGGAAAGAACGAAATCAGACAGCACGACAATTGTTACCTCGTGGAGGGCTATACCGATGTGCTGTCGATGCACCAGGCAGATGTTGAAAATGTGGTGTCTTCATCGGGCACAGCCCTGACAGACGAGCAGATAAGACTGATCCGCCGGTTCACAGAGAATGTGACCGTCCTTTTTGACGGAGACCAGGCCGGAATCAAGGCGGCGTTGCGCGGGATCGACCTGATTCTGAAGGGCGGGTTGAATGTGCGGGTAGTGCCATTGCCGGACGCCGAAGACCCGGACAGTTATTCCCGGAAAGTGGGCACCTCCGCTTTCCATGCCTATCTTAAAGAGCATTCCCAGGATTTCATCTCCTTCAAGTCAGGGATCTTTGCGCGGGAGGCCGGCAACGACCCGATTCGGAAGGCGGAGTCTATCAAGGAGATTGTTGGAAGCATAGCCCTGATTCCGGATCCGGTGAAGCGCTCCGTGTACCTCCAGGAGACCAGCAACCAGTTGAAGATCGGTGAGCAGGTACTTCTCACAGAGCTCAACAAGCTGCTCGTTCAGGAACGAAGAAAGAAAGAGAAGGAGCGGTTTCAGGAGCCGCCACCTCTAGACTATGATTCGCTCGGCGAACGGATTGCAGATTTAACGCAGGCACCGGTGGATACCGGAGACATGGTTTATTTCCAGGAACGGGAGACCATTCGTCTGCTTTTGAACTATGCTGATCGTGTCGTGGAGGATCAGAAGCTGGGTGACTACCTGCTCCATGAGTTGGAAGATGTTACGTTTACCAACGCAACCTTTCGCGAAATTCATGATGAGTTTCAAAAGATGATTCAGGTTGGAAAAATTCCTGACAGCAAGCATTTTTTGGACCATGGGAGTTCCGATTCGAAACGCATCGTTACGGAGCTCATCACATCCCGTCACGAAATCAGTCCCCACTGGAAAGAGAAATACCACATCTATTTTCCCAGTGAAGGGGAGATCCTTCAGGATTTGGCTTACAAAAATGTGCTCCGGCTCAAATTCAGGGTCGTGCAAAAGATGATGGAAGACAACCTGGGGCGCATTCGTGAGGCGGAGCAAAAGGCGGATGTGGCCGGCGTGGAGGGATACCTGGAAAAACAGGAGGGGTTAAAGCAGGCGGAACGGGATCTTGCCGCTATCCTGGGGATTGTCGTCGCACGGTAGGAACAAGGAGCAGGTAGATGTTGTTTGATTGATATAAGACAAAATGGAGAATACTATAAAACTGGACACAATCGAAGAGGCCATCGAGGCCGTCAAGAACGGTAAGCTAATTATTGTGGTGGATGATGAAGACCGCGAGAATGAAGGTGATTTCATCTGCGCCGCCGAGTCGGTCACCCCTGAGATTGTCAACTTCATGGCCCGTGAGGGGCGGGGTCTGATTTGCGTTCCACTGGTGGAAGACCGATGCGAGGAATTGGGACTGGAACTGATGGTGGGGAAGAATACTGCGGCGTATGAAACGCCGTTTACTGTTTCCGTCGATCTCATTGGTCACGGGTGCACGACCGGCATTTCGGCTCACGACCGTTTCAAGACCATCAAGGCGCTCGCGGATCCTGAAACAAAACCAGGCGAGTTGGGCAGGCCTGGACATATTTTTCCACTCAAGGCAAAGCGGGAAGGAGTATTGAGACGGTCGGGTCATACGGAGGCTGCCATTGATTTTGCCAGGCTGGCTGGGTTCCGACCCGCGGGGGTGCTGGTGGAGATCATGAACGAGGACGGGACGATGGCGCGGCTTCCAGATCTTCGGAAGGTAGCGAGCCGGTTTGAACTGAAGCTTGCATCAATCAAGGATCTTATTGCTTACCGGATGAAAACCGAGTGTCAGGTTCGGCGGCGCGTGGATGTAGACTTGCCTACGACATTTGGCGATTTCAAACTGGCTGCCTTTGAACAAATTGACACCGGAGAACTTCACCTGGCGCTCGTTAAGGGGTCCTGGGAAAAGGGTCAGCCGGTTTTGGTGCGTGTGCACTCCTCCTGTGTAACAGGCGACATTTTTGGCTCCTGCCGGTGTGACTGCGGGACGCAACTTCATGATGCGTTGCGGATGGTGGAAAAGGAAGGCGCCGGGGTGGTGCTGTATATGAAACAGGAAGGCCGCGGCATCGGGCTCCTGAATAAATTGAAAGCGTACAAACTGCAGGAGGATGGTCTGGATACCGTGGAGGCAAACCTGCAGTTGGGATTTGATATGGATAACCGCGATTATGGGATTGGCGCGCAAATCCTTCATGAGTTGGGAATCTCAAAATTGAGATTGATGACAAACAATCCGAAAAAGCGGGTGGGACTGATGGGATATGGCCTGGAGATTGTCGAGAACGTGCCTATTGAAACGGTTCCCAACAAGCACAATGAAAAGTATTTGGCCACCAAGCGCGACAAACTCGGCCATACGATCCTGAAACATTTATGAGGTTCCTGTCTTTTCTTGTGTTCGTGCTCATAGGTTCTGCCGGATTCTCCCAGCAGTTCGCTTTTGAATACTGGCACGATGGAAAGATAGTGCTCGAGCGAGGGGATACATTGAAAGGCAGCATCAAGTACGACCTGCAGAATGATCTCCTGCAGTTTGCCTACGCAGGCAGGTTGGAATCGTACACGGCCAGAAAGGTGCTTTCATTCGAAATCTTTGATCAAACGACGAAACGATACCGCCAGTTCTACTCCATTCCCTACACCACGTCTGCCGCGTACAAAGCGCCCGTCTTCTTTGAACTGCTGGTGGAGGGAAAGTTCACGCTGCTGTGCCGGGAGTCTATTGAGTATCGGAGTTATTCCAACACTTTTTACAGTTACGGGACAGCCACTCGGCTCGTGCTCGTGTACCATTTCTTTCTATTAAAGGAAAATGGCACTATCCAGCCCTTTGTAGGCAAACGTTCCGACCTTGTGGCCATGATGGGTAACAATGGGAGCATGGTCCAGAAGTATATCAAGGCCAACAAACTGGATATCACCGATCGGAACGATTTCACCCAGATTATTTCTTATTACAATTCACTTTAGCAATTCATGAGCAAACCATTGATTCTCGTAAGCAATGATGATGGGATTACTGCACCCGGCATCAGGCACCTCGTTACTGTTATGAAGGAAATTGGCGACGTGCTGGTCGTCGCACCCAACAGTCCGCAATCAGGTATGGGGCATGCCATCACGGTAGGGGATACGCTGCGGCTCAAGGAGTCCCCCATTTTCGACGGCGTTAGAGCCTTTGAATGTTCAGGCACGCCTGCTGATTGTGTGAAGATGGCAAGGCACTATGTGCTGAAAGACAAGCGCCAGCCTGACGTGGTCGTGAGCGGCATCAATCACGGCAGCAACACGTCTATTAGTGTGTTGTATTCCGGGACGATGTCGGCAGCCATTGAAGGAGCCATTGAAGGGACACCCTCCATCGGGTTTTCCCTGTGTGACTACAGCGGCGAGGCGGACTTTTCGCACACGCACGAATTTGTAAAGAAGATTACCTTACAAGTGTTGAAAAAGGGATTGCCCAAAGGGGTGGCCCTGAATGTGAATATTCCACCCAAGCGTAATGAACCTGTCAAGGGCATCCGGATCTGCCGGCAGGCTAATGCAAAATGGGTCGAAGATTTCGATGAGCGCCGCGATCCCAACGGAAGAAAATACTTCTGGATGACCGGTAACTTTGTCAACTTTGATAAAGGGGAAGACAACGACGAATGGGCTATCGCCAACAACTACGTCTCGGTGGTGCCAAGCCAGTTTGACCTGACGGCGCACCACGCCATACCCGTCCTGAACGACGACTGGGATATCCTGAGGTAGCTGATACTACACCGGATCAACGTCAAAGACCACTTTTACACTGCGGAAGGATTTATCCTCTCCGAGCCGACCGGCAATGGCAAGCAGGTCATGCTTGATCAGGTCCAGCTTTCCCTGATTCCGCGGGATCTTGATCAGCAGCGTATGGAGAAACTCATTCCGGATTTTCGAAATCATGGGCTCCCCCGGACCCATCATGCGGATGCCCCGCACATGCTCGCGGACCTGATGGGCAAACCAGGTTGCCGATTTGGTCGCGGTGCCGCGGTCTGTATGCTTCAGCGTAATCTCAATTAACCGGGTAAACGGCGGGTAGTGATGCAGCTCGCGGTCGGAAAGCTGTTCGTCGAGAAAGGGGAGCACCTGATTTCCGGTGACAAAGGAAAAGAGGGGGTGCTGCGGATGGGCTGTTTGGATAATTACCTTGCCAGGCTCGGCCCGCCGTCCGGCCCGTCCACTCACCTGCATGATCAGTTGGAAGGCGCGTTCGTATGACCGGAAATCCGGAAAATGCATCATCCGGTCGGCATCAAAGACACCTACCAGCCTGACGTGATCAAAATCAAGGCCCTTCGTCACCATTTGTGTGCCCACCAGAATATCGGTGTCGCCTTTTTCAAACTCCCGGAGAATTGTTTCATATCCTGATTTGGATCGCGTGGTGTCAAGATCCATGCGGCTGATCCGTACATCCGGAAAATGAAGTTTTAATTCTTCCTCCATCTTTTGGGTACCGTAGCCCAGTGTAAGGATGCGTTTCGATGAACACGTGGGACATTGGCTCGGCAAGGCTTCACGGTATCCGCAATAATGGCAAACGAGCGCATGACGAAATTGATGATAGGTAAGACTCACGGAGCAGTGAATGCATTTCGGAACCCAGGAACAATCTTCGCATTGTACGAGCGGAGAGTGTCCCCGCCGGTTTTGAAAGAGTATGACCTGGCCCTTCTGATCCGTGGTTGCCTTTATTTCCTTTAGTAAATAGGACGTGAATTCTCCTTTGATCGTCTTTTGCTTCCTTTCTTTGGAGACGTTGGCAAATTGAATGTCGGGGAGTCTTGATTCACCAAACCGTTCGGTTAGACTTACGAGTCCGAATTTATTGATCTTCGTTTGGTAGTAGGTTTCGCACGACGGGGTGGCGGTCCCCATCAACACCTTTGCGTGGTGCTGTTGAGCCATGACGAGGGCAACGTCGCGGGCATGATATCGGGGAGCCGGATCGTGCTGCTTGAACGAAGGATCGTGCTCTTCATCGGTAATGATTAGTCCGAGGTTGTCAAAAGGAAGAAATACCGCTGAGCGCACCCCGACGACAAACCTGAACTTTCCGCTCAGGACACCGTTCCACACTTCGACGCGCTCATTATCAGAAAATTTGGAGTGGTAAACACCCATCGCAGATCCAAAGATTTTCTTCAACCGCTGCACGATCTGTGTGGTAAGCGCTATTTCGGGGAGGAGGTACAACACCTGCGTCCCGCCGTCGAGGGCGCGACGGATCAGGTCGATGTAAATTTCAGTCTTGCCGCTGCCGGTGACTCCATGGAGCAGCGCCGCGCCGTGGGTTTCAAAGCTTTCCAGAATCTGATTGCGGGCCAGCTCCTGCGACTCACTGAGGAGGATCGGCGGATTCCCAACGGGATCATCAAATCCAAACCGGGGGACAACTCTTTCAAATTCTTCCAGGACCTTGTGCTTCACCAGGGTTCGCAACGACGACTCAGAAGCGTCGTCGGCCAACAATTGCGATCTGGAAATACCATTCGCGTTCAGATCGGGCTGTTGGAATACCGGGATGTGCTGGAGGTATTTCAGTATGACTGCTTCCTGCTTGGGTTTGGAGCCCAGGTTTTCGAATAGCTTCTCCAGGTTTTCCTTTTCGCGGTAGGTTTCTGTCAGCCGGATTCGTTTTTCTGTTTTCGGTTTGAACTTCTCTTTCACCTTCTCAAAGAGAATGACGGCCTCCTTGGAGGTGAGCGACTTGAGGATGCTGTAAATGGACCGGGCATCCAGAATCTTGGCGGCTTCGGTGTAGGTGAGGGATTCAGTGGAGTTCAGGTGGTTGATGAGCATCCGTTCCTTCTCGGAGAAATCAAAGGGAGACTCCTCCAGGTTGAACGCAGGATTCAATTGAAGCATGGATTCACTGGACAACCTGAGACCAGCCGGAATTGCTGCATTCATGATTTCTCCGGGCGTGCACATATAGTATCCGGCCATCCACTCGAACAGTTTGAACTGAAGCGGGGTGATGACCTCGTTTTCGTCGAGGATTTCCAGCAGGTACTTCGCTTCATACCCAACCGGCGGCTGATGATGCAGTTTTGCAACTATACCGGTCAGAATCTTGCGCGAACCAAACGGAACAATGACGCGCTGCCCAACCCGTAGCTGGTCATTCCAGAGGGCAGGAACGCGGTAGGTAAAAAGCTTTGGGATGGGCACCGGAATAATAAGGTCTGCAAAAAACGTCTCACCCTTGGCGGGATTGTCTGCGGGCTGATTCTTATGACGGGATAAGCTCAAGCAATTGCTTTTAGTAAGACCAGTGCTTCATGGACAGTGGCAACGGGTTGCTTGCATGTCTTGTTTACGCATACGTAGATAAGCGTTTTTCCTTCCACGGTTTTGTTCTGCACCAAGGGAAGATTACTCGCCCCGGTTGTTCCAAGAATCAGGCTGAAGGGCAAGTTACTTGCAGCGAGTTCAGCCCGCATCTGCATAGCGGAAGGTCCCGCGATGACTACCTCATGAAAGGACTGTGTGATTTCCAATGCGAGAATCCCCCAGTGTGACATGTATGACGGCTCTGTCAATATCAATTTCTTCAGAGAAGAACCCATGCGTACCGCCTTTTGAGTCCAGTCGTCGCGGTCGAGCAACTGGCCGAGGCGTAACAGGTTGCGGGCCATGACCGAATTGGATGATGGGATGACATTATCAAAAACTTCCTTTTTGCGGGCAATCAGCTGTTCCGATTGGCCCCCGGCGTAGAAGAAGAATCCTTCTTTCTCGTCCCAGAAGTTTGCAAGGATATAGTCGCATTCTCGTGCTGCTTTGTGGAGCCACGCGTCATTGAATGTTGATTGATAGAGGGAAAGGTATGCCTGGGTCAGGTAGGCATAGTCTTCAAGGAATCCTTCGGTTTCACTTGCTTTTGCCTTGAATGTCCGCTGGCACCGAGGGCCATCCATCATATTGTTTTCCAGAAAAGCGATGGCATTCTCTGCCTGCTCCAGGAACTGGTTGTCGCCAAAGCTATCGTATGCATCCAGCAGGCCCTGAATCATCATGGCATTCCATCCCGCAATCACTTTGTCATCCAGTCCCGGTCTGATGCGCTTGCTGCGTTCGCGGAGCAATTTCTTCTTGCAATCCTCCAGCCATTCTCCCTCTGGCTCTGTGTTTTTTCGGAAAAGAATATTCCAGCCTTTCTCCCAGTTTCCTCCGGATGTTACCTGGTAGATTGACTTGAACTGCCCGGATTCATCGCCCAGGATCTTGTCCAGCTCCGCTTCCGTCCAGGTGTAGAATTTCCCTTCTTCCCCTTCCGAGTCGGCATCCAGAGCCGAATAGAATCCCCCGTCGGGATGGGTCATTTCTGTGTTCAGCCACTGATTGATTTCAACCACCGTATCGCGGAACAAGGGGTCAGGAGAAACCCGGTATGCCTCGGCGTACAGGCTCATCAACTGCGCGTTGTCATAGAGCATTTTTTCAAAATGGGGTGCAAACCATCGTCCGTCTACGGAGTACCGGGCGAAGCCGCCCCCGAGCTGGTCATATATTCCACCCATTGCCAGTTGCCGAAGCGTAAGCAAGACCATGTCCAGTGCGCCCTTGGTTTGGCTCAGGTGATGGTACCGAAGGAGCCACATCCAGATGGAAGGCATGACGAATTTGGGTGCCTTGTCAAGGCCGCCGAAGACTGTGTCGAATCTTGACGTCAGAATAGAGAAAGTGGCATCAAAGTCTTGGCGCTCAAAGGGTCCTTCTTCGGATGCAAAACGTGACAAGTCGCTGGATGCCAGGTGCACGGTGAGGTCTTCTGCTGATCGGTCGATTTCCTCTCTTCGCTGTTGGAAGGCTTTTGCGAGCTGGAGGATAAGCTGGACCCAGTTTTTGGGAGGGAAATACGTTCCGCCAAAGAATGGTTTTTGCTCCGGCGTCAAAAAAACATTCAGCGGCCATCCGCCGTTTAGCCCCATGGCCTGAACGGCATCCATATACACCTGGTCGATGTCGGGCCGCTCCTCACGATCCACCTTGATGCAAACCAGGTGTTCATTCATGATCGAAGCAACGTCGGGGTTTTCGAAGGACTCGCGCTCCATGACATGGCACCAGTGGCAGGAAGAGTACCCGATGCTTACCAGAATGGGTTTGTCTTCGTTCTTCGCTTTCTGAAGCGCTTCCTCACCCCATTCATGCCAGTCAACCGGGTTGTACGCATGCTGTTGAAGATAGGGACTCGTTGCCTTGACCAGCCGGTTAGGCGATTGGTTCTCTTTAGACGCTTCCATTACGGATCAATTGGAGATTCCATAAGCATGGATTTTACTTGTTCAATCTCATGGGCGACGTTAACGTGGGCACTCAGCTGGTTGAGTTCATCGAGGGTTTTGACAAGAAATTGTCTGTGAGATGGGCGACCCGGGTGAAAAGGTTTATGTGCGAGATTTTCCAGCACATGTTCCCACTGCTTGATGAAGGCCTTTGTGTCTTTGTCAAAGAATGCATCTCCAAACTTCAGCCAGATAATATCTTCAGCCAATTCGGTCGGGTGAATGAGATCATCACGATAGAAGCGGTAGTCGCGCAGGTCATCCATCAGTATTTCATAAGCCGGGAAATACTCCGTGTCTGCGATTGCCTGCGAGATTTCATGGCACGCAACCCGCAGTGTGGATTTACTCAAACTATTGAGCGGCAGTGTATCTCTTACGTGCCGAACCGGGCTCACCGTGAGAATGACTCTTACGGAAGGGTTGATGCTCCTGATAGCGTTCACTACCTCCACCGCGGAGGACGTTATCTCTTCTACGGTTGCCAGGCGTTGGGTGAACAGCGAGGCATTCATCTTGTGGCAGTTGGCCACGACCTCCCCGGTGTCGACGCGTTCATAAACCCATGCGGTACCGTAAGTGAGGAGAAGAAATCGGCAGTCCTTTATAAAATAGTGCGTGATGCCGATTAGTTCCTGTATTGTTTTTTGCAGCGTTGGCCGACCCAATGCCGACAACGAGGAGTGAAAATCATAGTTGTAGGCAATGTCCTGATTCTCAAGATACGTATGGGGCGCCGGAGCTTCCTGATAGATGGCGTAGGAGAGAAGTTTATGAATAGCCAGGGGGTGGTAGGTTGTTCCGAAGGGGTTAACCATCGATTTAAACTTATTGGCAACCAGGCGTCGTCCGATTATGTCTGCAAAGCAGGAACCAGCCGTAAGAACCGGGTCGCGCAGTCCGATGCTCCAGGCCGATGGTCGGACATTGAGTTCAGTGCGGAGGTTCATGCCTTAAAGTTATGGTGATTTTATTCAGAACAATGGTGGGAAAAAGTAAATTTACCAAATTCAATATGACACCATGATCCTGGATGCTTCGGTAGAAAAAATCCCCACAAGCGTATTCATCACCTCCGAGGAAGGCTCTGTTTTCGTCGCAAAGGAAATCGCTTCCCTCATCCGACAACGGCAACGGGAAAAGAAGATGTGTGTGCTTGGTCTCGCGACCGGATCCACACCGACGCGGGTTTATGCCGAACTGGCTGCGATGCACCGGAAAGGGCTCAGCTTTGAGAACGTTATCACATTCAACCTGGATGAGTATTATCCCATTCGGCCTGATTCCCTGCAGAGTTATGTCCGATTCATGCACGAACATTTATTCGACCATGTAAACATTGAGAAGAAGAATATCCACATACCAGACGGCATGCTTCCGAAAGAGAAGACAGCCGCTTTTTGTAAGGCCTACGACAGGAAGATTGAGGCCGCTGGTGGAATTGATATTCAGATCCTTGGAGTCGGACGAACCGGTCATATCGGCTTCAACGAGCCCGGTTCTTCCGAACGGTCCGGCACGCGGATGATCACGCTCGATCAGGTAACGCGGATCGATGCTGCGAGTGATTTCTATGGTGAAGAAAATGTGCCCCAGCGCGCCCTGACCATGGGTGTTGGAACTATCCTCAAGGCCCGACGCACGATCATGATGGCTTGGGGAGAAGGAAAGGCATGGATTGTACAGCGTGCCGTAGAGGGGCCTGTGACCGACCAGGTGCCATCCACCTATCTGCAACGGCACGCGGATGCACTGGTTGTCCTGGACGAAGCAGCCTCTTCGCAGCTGACACGCATAAAGACTCCGTGGTTGCTGACGGAGTGCACCTGGAACGAGAAGCTGATCCGCAAGGCGGTGGTTTGGCTGTGTCAAACGCTAAACAAGCCCATTCTTAAGCTGACCAATCATGACTACATGGAGCATGGCATGGGCGACATTGTCACCGAGTTTGGATCATCGTATCGTGTTAATATCAAAGTGTTTAACCACTTACAACATACCATCACGGGATGGCCGGGTGGAAAGCCCAAGGCAGACGACACAAACCGGCCCGAGCGGGCGAAACCATTCCCCAAGCGAATCGTCATATTCAGCCCGCACCCCGATGACGATGTGATTTCGATGGGCGGCACATTCATCCGGTTGGTAGACCAGGGCCATGAAGTGCACGTGGCGTACCAGACGTCAGGGAACATTGCTGTATTTGATGATGATGCGATCCGACTTGCTGATTTTGTCAGGGACTTTAACGATGCCTTCGGCCTGAAGAAATCGGATGGTGAAAAGTTCTACAAGAAAATAGTGGCGTCTATCAAGGGAAAGAAACCGGGAGATGTGGACAGCCCGGAAGTCCTTACCATAAAAGGGCTGATTCGGCGGGGGGAAGCAAAAGCAGGTTGCCGGTACACCGGGATCCCTGATTCACAAGCGCACTTCCTAGACATGCCGTTTTATGAGACCGGGAAAGTGAAGAAGCGGCCACTTGGAAAAGAAGACATTCAGATAATTGTGGACCTCCTGGAGGAGATTAAGCCGCACCAGATCTATGCTGCCGGAGACCTGTCAGACCCGCACGGGACACACCGGGTTTGCCTTTCAGCCATCTTCGAAGCAGTGGGGCAACTGAAAAAAAGAACCTGGATGAAGGACTGCTACTTGTGGCTTTACCGCGGTGCCTGGCAGGAATGGGACATCGATCAGATTGAAATGGCCGTCCCGCTCAGCCCGGACGAACTATTGCGAAAGCGAAAGGCGGTATTCAAGCACCAGTCACAAAAGGACAGCGCGTTGTTTCCTGGAAACGACCAGCGGGAATTCTGGGTTCGCGCGGAGGACCGCAACCACGCTACGGCCATTGCGTACAACCAGCTTGGCCTGGCGGAGTACGAAGCGATTGAGGCATTTGTCAGACATAAATTCTAGCCAATGGCCCAACTTCATTTTGTTTCGTGGAATGTGAATGGCATACGTGCCATCGTAAAAAAGGGATTTCTCGATGCGGTTTCGGAAATGGGTCCCGACATATTGTGCCTCCAGGAAACAAAAGCAGGGGAAGAGGAGGCCATGGATGCGTTGCGCGCGATGAAGGGGTACCACGTGTATGTGAACTCTTCCAAAGCACGGAAAGGATATTCCGGCACTGCAATCATCTCCCGCGAGAAGCCGCTCCATGTGACATACGATATCGGTATCGAAGAATTCGATCAGGAAGGGCGGATCGTGACAGCGGAATTCATGAATTATTTCGTGGTGACGGTCTATACACCGAATTCAGGAGATGGGCTGTCACGTCTTGATTTCCGCGAGCGGTGGGATGCAGAGTTTTGTTCCTACCTGGCCTGGTTAAGAAAGAGGAAGCCGGTGATTGCATGCGGCGACTTCAACGTAGCGCACGACGCCATTGACCTGGCCCGGCCGAAGGACAACTATGACAAGTCGGCGGGGTACACCCAGCGCGAGATCGACGGATTCAGCCGGCTGCTGGAAAGCGGGTTGGTGGATACCTACCGACACTTCTATCCAAAAGAGGTGAAGTATTCCTACTGGAACTATGTTACGTTTGGGCGTGACAAAAACGTAGGATGGAGGATTGATCATTTCCTGGTGGACAACCGGATGACGGTGGCGGTGAAAGACGCGATGATCTACAACGAGCACCATGGGTCAGACCATTGCCCGGTGGCAATAAAAATTGATTTGTAGAAAGGAAGGAGCCGGGGATTCGGCGGATGATCTGCTAGCTAACCCGCACGATTTCTGCGCCGAGTTTTTTTAGTCTGCCTTCAATATTCTGGTAGCCTCTGTCAATTTGCTCCGCATTGGAAATCTCACTTTCTCCCTGCGCAGACAAGGCAGCAATTAATAGGGCAACTCCTGCCCGGATATCCGGTGATGCCATTTTGATTCCCCGTAAGGGGTACTTGCGGTCGAGGCCGTTGACGGTGGCCCGGTGCGGGTCGCACAGGATGATTTGGGCGCCCATATCAATGAGTTTATCCACGAAGAACAAACGGCTTTCAAACATTTTCTGATGGATCAGAACCGTTCCCTTGGCCTGAGTTGCTACGACTAGCGCCACGCTGATCAGGTCTGGGGTAAAGCCCGGCCAGGGCGCATCGGAGATGGTGAGAATGGATCCGTCAATAAAACTCTCAATTTCAATATGATCCTGAGCTGGTACATGGATGTCGTCGCCCCGGAATTCCATGGCGATGCCGAGGCGCTTGAACGTATCAGGGATAATGCCGAGCATATCCAGCCTGCAGTTCTTGATGGTGATAGCAGATTGAGTCATGGCGGCAAGTCCGATAAAACTGCCGATCTCGATCATGTCAGGAAGCAGTGTGTGTTCGGTCCCCTGGAGTTTGGAGACGCCTTCAATGGTGAGCATGTTGGAACCGATGCCGGTAATCTTTGCACCCATGCGGTTAAGCATCGCACAGAGCTGCTGGAGGTAAGGCTCGCACGCCGCATAATAAATTGTCGTGGTCCCTTTGGCGAGGACAGCGGCCATCAGAATATTAGCCGTTCCGGTTACGGAGGCCTCGTCCAGCAACATGTAACTTCCCTTTAACTCGGAAGCGTCGATATGAAACAAATTTCCGGCAGCGTCGAAGTTGAATTTTGCGCCGAGGTTCTGAAATCCGAGGAAGTGCGTGTCTAGCCGACGGCGCCCGATCTTATCCCCACCCGGTTTTGGAATGCTGGCTTTGCCAAACCGTGCGAGAATGGGGCCCAGCAACATGACGGATCCGCGAAGGGATGCTGCCTTCTGCCGATACGACTCTGTTTCAAGATGCTTTGTCTGGATGGATGACGCTGTGAATCGCCAAGACTGATTCTCCAGCTTCTCGACCTTACAGCCGAGATCGCCAAGCAGTTCGATGAGCTTGTTGACATCGAGGATGTCAGGGATGTTGTGAATAGTAACGGGATCGGAAGTCAGGAGGGTGGCGCAGAGAATCTGGAGCGCTTCGTTTTTTGCTCCTTGCGGAACAATTTCTCCCGACAGGCGCTTGCCGCCCTGAATCCGAAATGAACTCATTGGTCTCTTCTGCGGTGGGGGTTGAATCGCTTTTTGAAGGATCGCCCGCCGCCGCCGCCCTGGCGCTGATTGGAGTGGCTGCCCTGCGGTCTGGGCTTTTTAGTTTCGCGGTATAGTTTTTCGAAGAGGTTGTCTTCACGCACTTTGTCGAGGCTCATAGTCAACTTCCCGCCCGACATCAATTGAATGTCCCTGAGAATGACGGAATCATCGAGTACTTCTTTGTTCCAGTTGCCGTAAAAGGTTTTCATCAGCTTACCCAGGTAGATCACCAGATCTTCCCGTTCCTGAGGATCCTCTTTCTTCATTGCTTCTTTAACGAGCCGCTCAATGTTTTTTCCGTAATGCTTGTAGCGAACATCGGTTTGCGGATAAGGGACTGTCATTGGACGCTTGCTCAGGATGTCTTTATCCGGAGGGCTGAAAGGATTGTTCACGTCAAGGTCAAAATCTGCAATGATGAGTAAATCGTCCCAAAGCCGCTGGGGGTTCTCTACGGATTCACGTACCGTGGGGTTAAGCTGCTTAATAAGCTCTATCAGCGTGTAGGCCAGTTCTGTACGCTTTTCCTTATCCTCGATGGTGCGGATATAGGCTACGAGGTTTTGAACGTTTCTGCCGTACTCTTTCAGGATAATATGCTGCCGCTGTGAGTTGTATTCTAAATTCATCTTTTTGATTGGAGGATATGTGTCTTTCCGCAGTGGAAAGCTAGTTCTCGTGTATTTTTAGCTTGGCAAAACTAAGCAATAAGGTCTTCTCTCCAAAATCTTCAAACTGGATCCTGGCCTTCCGGTCAGCGCCTGTTTCGTCGAGTTTTGTTACCTGTCCGAAGCCAAATTTTGGGTGTTCCACCCGCATCCCTTCCTGGAGTCCGGAGGTATCGCTGGGCGCAAAGTCCGACGGCGCTTTGTAATTGCTCACCTTGGCGACGGGTTGTGACCGAATCGTCTTTTTCATTCCCGAAACAAAACTCTTCGCAAACTGTGCGTTGCTCGCCGGCTCGGAATGGATCCCGGCATATTTGGTGCTGACCTTGATGTACTGCGCATCCACATCATCCAGAAAGCGGCTTGGCTCGCAGTTTTTTAGCCTTCCGAATCGATACCGTGTAAGTGCATAAGAAAGGAATAATCGCTTTTGGGCACGGGTTATAGCCACGTAAAACAGCCGTCTTTCCTCTTCCAGTTCCGCCCTGCTGCTAAGCATCATTTGGGAAGGGAACAGGTCTTCCTCCATCCCTGCCACGTACACGTAACGGAATTCCAACCCTTTGGCCATGTGGATAGTCATCAACGTCACTTTCTCCGGGTCCTTGTCTTTGTCTTCGTCCTGTCCGGTGAGGAGTGACACTTCCTGAAGGAACGCCCCCAGCCCCTTGTCTTCACGCTCCGGGTCGTCGGTAAACTCTTTGATCGCATTAAGCAATTCCTGCACGTTTTCATACCGGCTCAGACCCTCGACGGTCTTGTCGGTGTACAACTCGCGGAGGAGCCCTGAGCTCTTCGCAATTTCCGCGGCAGCCTCATAGGCATCGGTCCGCTCTATTTCTACCTGAAACCGCTTGATCATGGCGACGAAATCCTCGATGGGATTTGCTGCGCGCGCGCCCACGAAGGACGGTGCATTCTGTAGGACCTCCCAGATGGAAATGGCATGATCATTAGCCCCTACGATAATTTTATCAACCGTAGAGTCTCCGATTCCCCGCTTCGGCAGGTTGATGATTCGCCGGAACGAAGCCTCGTCCTGTTGGTTGACGGAGAACCGCAGGTAGGCGAGGAGGTCCTTGATTTCCTTTCGCTGATAAAATGAAAGGCCGCCCACCACCTTGTACTTGATGTTCATCCGCCGCAAGGCTTCTTCAATGGCCCGGCTCTGGCTGTTTGTCCGATACAGGATCACGAAGTCGCTGAACTTCAGTTGATGCTGCATCTTCTCTTCGAAAATGGAAGTGGCAATGAGTTTTCCTTCTTCGTTGTCGGAGACGGCCTTGATGAGTTCGATCAGGTTGCCTTCCTCATTGGACGTCCAGATATCTTTTGGGAGCTGTGCCTTGTTTTTGGCAATGACCGAGTTGGCCGCATGCACAATGTTTTTGGTGGAGCGGTAATTCTGCTCCAGCTTAATGATGCGCAGGTCCGGGTAATCTTTCTCAAAATTTAGAATGTTGCTGATGTCGGCGCCGCGAAACGCATAGATGCTCTGGGCGTCGTCACCCACTACCGCAATATTCTGAGCGACCGAGGAAAGCTTTCGGATGATAAAATATTGGCAAAGGTTGGTATCCTGGAACTCGTCGACGAGGATGTAGCGGATGCGGTGCTGGTATTTATTGAGAACTTCCAGGTGTTCTTTGAAGAGCTTGTCGGTATTGAAAAGCAGGTCGTCAAAATCCATGGCGCCCGACTTGTAGCAGCGGAGGGCATAATTCTTAAAGATGGTTCCGATGGCGGGCCGCATGTTGGCAGCGTCATCGCCCATCAGCATCGCATTGCTGTTGTATTCCTGCCAGGAGACAAGCCGGTTTTTGACAGAGGAGATACGGTTAAAGACGGTACTCGCTTTGTATTGTGTTTCGTCCAGTTTCATTTCCCGAACCACTTGCTTGATCAGCGATTTGGAATCATCGGTGTCGTAAATGGTGAAACTGTTGGGGTACCCCAGGTGGTGTGCTTCCGCCCGCAGAATCCGCGCAAAGACAGAATGGAACGTGCCCATCCAGAGGTTGCGGGCATCCTGGCCCACCACCCGTTCGACGCGTGCGCGCATTTCACGGGAGGCTTTGTTGGTAAACGTGAGGGCCATGATGTTGAACGGATCAACACCCTGGCTTTTAATCAGGTGGGCGATGCGGTACGTCAGTACACGGGTCTTTCCTGAACCGGCACCGGCGATGATCATGCAGGGCCCTTCCGTGTTTATGACCCCTTCACGTTGCGGGGGATTGAGATTGTCTAGATATTCCATCAAAAAATTCGCAACAAAGTTAACCCGTGTGTGGGATTGAACTGAAAGTTGGCCGCTATTAATTTAAAATTTGTCCGGATTTCTGTTCGCTGCGACCGATGAAGGATTGCATGGGCTGTGCGCGATGCGGTGTGCCTCACCGATGACTCCATTTCTGAGGATGCCAGGATAATTCGACTTAAACCCCCTGCACATACAGGTCTTATGCTCAACGGGATGCGCCATCAACAGGCATTTTCTAGCTGGGCGAAATCCGTACGATGGGAGCATTCGACGACCCGGAGAAAGGATTATATTGCGGCAATTCTTCAAGAAAAATGGCGCAGGCGTGATCCACAAGGAAAAGAAATCAAAACCCGGAAAGAAGATGATGCAGGTTGGCGAGGTGCTGGTCTCGGATGATATCAAAACGGTGGAGTTTGTGTGCCACTTGGAAAAATGCAAGGGGGCGTGCTGCGTAGAGGGGGAGTTGGGAGCGCCGCTGGAAGAAGATGAGTTGGCCGTGATGCACCAGATCCAGGAGGCCGTCGGGCCGTACCTCACAACGGAGGGGAAGCAGTCCATTGCGGACCAGGGGCCGTATATCCTTGATGAGGACGGGGATTTTTCAACACCTACGATCGGAGGGAAGGAATGCGCGTACTCCCACTACGACGCGAAAGGGATTCTGAAGTGTGGTATTGAACAAGCGTACCTCGATGGGAAGACGACCTTCCGGAAGCCGATGTCGTGTCACCTGTACCCAATACGAATTACCAAGAAGAAGGATTTTGAGGCTGTCAATTATCACAAGTGGACCGTCTGTTCCGAAGCATGCAAACTCGGACGCTCGCTGCAGGTGCCCTTGTACAAGTTCCTGAAGGACCCGCTGATCAGGAAATATGGGGAGGCCTGGTATGCCCAATTGGTTAACCAGATTGAGGAGAAATAGGGCAGGGGCAAAAAAAAGCCACCCGAAGGTGGCTTTCTGTTTCTGGTCTGATGAATTACTCGGCTTCAACGGTTACCGTAACATCGTGCTGCACCTCTTTGTGAAGATCGAGGTGTGCGATGTACGTACCAAGTTGCTTGGGTTGCTCCTTAAAAGAAATTTTTCTGCGTTCAACCTCAAATCCTTTGGCCTTCAGCGCATCCGAGACCTGGAGTGAGGTAATGGCTCCAAAGATTTTACCGGTCTCGCCGGCTTTAGTCTTCAGTTCAATGACCATGTCTCCAATCTTCTCTGCGAGCGCCGAAGCTTCATCCTTGATTTTGGCGGCCTTGTGAGCCATCTGGCGCACGTTCTCCGCGGTCATCCGCTTGTTTCCTTCGTTGGCAATGAGGGCAACGCCGGTTGGGATCAGGTAATTCCTTCCGTAACCCGCCTTGACCTTTACGACGTCGTTCTTATATCCAAGACCCGTAACGTCTTCCTTCAATATTACTTCCATGGGTATCTGTCTTAAAGGTTATTTCAATGCATCACCCAGGTACGGCAGCAACGCGATGTGGCGTGCACGCTTGATAGCCTGAGCAACTTTTTTCTGATACTTCCAGCTGTTTCCGGAGAGTCTGCTGGGCAGGATCTTTCCCTGCTCATTGACAAACTTCATGAGGAAATCAGGGTCCTTGTAGTCAATGTAGCGAATGCCGTTCTTCTTGAAGCGGCAATACTTGGGCTTCATCTCAGCCCGCTTGATGGGTTCGTTTACTAGTGTCATGCGCGTGCCTCCTCTCTTTCTCTCTTAGGTTGTGCTGCTTTTTTGTCTTTGTTCCTGTTAAACTCACCCTTGCGGCGGCGCGTGTTGTACGCTACCGCAAACTTGTCGAGGCTGATGGTCAGAAAGCGCATGACTGACTCATCCCTTCTGAATTCTGTCTCAAGGGTTGCAATGGTTTCGGGAGGTGCCGTAAATTCGACGAGGTTGTAAAATCCGGTGGACTTTTTCTGGATGGGATACGCCATCTTCTTCAGTCCCCACTGCTCAACATTGATAACGTTGGCCTTGTTTCCGGATAACACCTTCACGAACTTATCGACAGCATCCTTTGCCTGGTCCTCAGACAAAACGGGATTTAAAATGAATACCGTCTCGTAGTTGTTCATGTATTATTTGGTTTTAAAATAAGGGTGCAAAACTAACGGGTTTTTTGGGATTTTTAGCCATTTCTGATGGAAATGACCTGAATTTATCCTGAATCGCGATGAATCCCCGTTTCCACGTGAAATTGCCCCCCGGGGCATCAAACGTCCTATTTCACCGTGAATGGGGCGCTTCCTATGAGGTAATCCTGCGCATAGATTTCGATCGTGTATGTGCCGGAAGCATACTCCGACCCCTTGTCGTAGATAAAGCTCAGTTTTTGGCGGGTATTGTCGAACAGAATCTCCTGACCGGAGGTATAAAACACCTCTTTGTTATTGATCATGAAGGTCCCGGAGCCTTTCGCCACATCGAAAATGACCTGCCCGTTTTCGTCCACCACGCGGATCATGATCTTCTTCCCTTCAATGGGGGCAACTTTGTTATCGGCCAGGTTGAACTCCACCTTCAGCTTCTCCAGCTGCCGTGCCCGGAATGGGGAATCACGCTCCTTCCCACGTGAATTGACCGATACAATGGTCACATTCTCCGCCTTCAGTTGGCTGGCGAGAGCAACCTTCCCGGCGAGCTCGTCCTTGGTGGTGGCCAGGCGGGTGATGGAATCATTCAGGACATTCTTCTGCGTCTT
The DNA here is from genome assembly GCA_034440075.1 of Cytophagales bacterium. Taxonomy (GTDB): domain Bacteria; phylum Bacteroidota; class Bacteroidia; order Cytophagales; family Cyclobacteriaceae; genus ELB16-189. The sequence continues at coordinate 2,554 of JAWXBL010000040.1, read as the reverse complement.
GAGCTGACGGTTTTCGCTGAACAGGGACTTGTTGGTCGCCTTCAGTGTTTCGATCTCGTCGTCCTTGATCTTAAGCAATTCTTCATAGCCTTCGACACGGTCTTTCAACTCCTTGATGGCCTTGGAACTCCGGGTGACGCTCCGCTTGAGCTGGGCATCAACTTCTCCCTTTGCTTTTTGCAAGTCACTGAAATCACCTCCTAGTTTCTTGATCTCTTCAATCTTGAGATCGAGCTCCGTCTGGATTTCCTTAAGCCGCTGCATGGTGCCGGCCAAATCCTCCTCCACGTCCGCCTTTTGCTCGGTTATCTCCGCCTTGTCCTGATAGTCAAAATAGATCTTTACACTCTGGATAAGTACAAGGATGAACAGCACCGCGATAAGGATGCCTGCCTTGCTGGTTTTCTTCGGCTCTGTTCCTTCTTTTGACTCCATGGATTTTTTTTGTGCGCAAGTTAATCCGCGTACACCTTATTTCAAGGACCAGGTATAGTGTTGTTTGTTGAGGGCAGGGTCAAAACACAAGAGGCCGCACCGGAACAGGTCTACGCTGCCGTAAACGAGCGTATCGTGCCGGATTTCATGCCATGCCTTCTCCATTTCTTCCGACCTGTGGATGTCGTCGATGATCATCAGGCTGTTGGCCTTCAGGCGCCTGGAAAGCTGGTGATAGTAATCCAGCGTGGGAACATAGCGGTGGTTCGCGTCTACCAGCACGAAGTCTACCTTGTCAGTTGGCTCCAGGAATTGATGCAGGGTCTTGTCGATATTGCCTTCGATAAGTTGGATGTTCTTCTTGCCGGACCATTCAAAATTCGTGAGTGCTACGTTGGCCAGGTCGTGAGAACCTTCAAATGTGTAGATCATGGCATCCTTTTTCTGCGCCAGGAACAAGGTGGTGAGACCCAGGGAAGTGCCCAACTCGACCACCCGTGTAGCCTCCATGAAGTACAACAGGTCGAGGTAGAACATCGCCACTGGAAAAGGAGAAAGGCTGGTGCGAGCAATCTCGCCTATGGTCCGTTTCCTTGGTGATTCCTGCCTGCTTCCGGAACCAAGCTCTTCGATAGAAAGCATCGTTTTGTTTGCTTCAAGATCGCGGCGGAGGTCTTCGAGAACAGGATGGTCGGAACGATTCCGTTTTGCAACAACCTTTGTATACAAATCATAAAAATAAGGAGAGTGCACGGAGTGATCGTCCACTTCGAAAAGCCAATGACGGATAAAAGACTTTACCTGATGAAAAGTGGCCACAGAAAATCGTTTAGTACCAGACTAATTCAACCGCATGGGAGCGACCATGCTGAATTCAGGGATGTTAACCGGGAACGTCGTACCGTCCACCACACGTTCCATCATGTACGTACCTACCATCTTTCCAATGCCTGATTTCAGGTTGCATCCGGAAACGTATTGATGCGTCTGACCAGGCTCCAACACCGGTTGTTGACCTACCACGCCATCCCCCTCTACCTCGCGGGAAAGGAACCCGGCATCGAAAATGTTCCATTTTCTGCGTTTGAGCTGAATGGTGAAGTCCCCATTGTTTTCAATGGTAATCCGGTACGTAAACACATAGTGATATTGACTCGGGCTTGAGTAGGAGGGTTGGTACTCCGTTTCAACCGTTACTTTAATTCCTTTCGTGACTTCAGTGACCATTCCAGTCAAAAATATCATTTTTTTCTATTTTCACCGTTGTGGGGGGTGAATTGGTCAACGAATAATATGGATGTCAGAATTGGTGAATCATGGAAAAGCAGGCTGCTGGCCGAGTTTGATACTCCTGATTTCAAAGCGCTAATTGCGTTTGTAAAACTGGAATACCAGACCAATACGGTATATCCTCCCGGAAAGGAGATTTTCCACGCCTTTGACAGATGCCCTTTTGAGCGCACCAAGGTGGTTGTCATCGGGCAGGATCCGTATCACGGCCCCGGGCAAGCCAACGGATTGTGCTTTTCCGTCCGCGACGGGGTGCGGATTCCTCCCAGCCTGATGAACATCTTCAAGGAGATCAAAATAGATCTGGGCAAGCCCATCCCGACGTCGGGAAATCTGGATCGGTGGGCACAACAGGGAGTGCTCTTGCTCAATGCCACCCTTACGGTGCGCGCCGGCACTCCGGGTTCACATCAAAACAAGGGATGGGAAACATTTACCGATCAGGTCATCCGCCAGATTTCTGACAGCAAAGAGGGTGTGGTTTTTCTGCTCTGGGGAGCTTACGCTCAGAAGAAGGGGGAGATAATTGACAAGTCCAAACACTGCGTGCTGATGTCGGCACACCCGTCGCCCTTTTCTGCAGATCGGGGATTCTTTGGCAACAAACATTTCAGTAAAACCAACGATTATCTAAAGCGCAAAGGGCTTAGTGAAATTGAATGGTGAACGCGGGAATCGGTTCCGGGTTCCAAGTTCAAAGTTCAAGGTTCAAGGTTTCAGGTTCAACTACTGTAGAGTCCTGAATAAGATTGACCGTTTTCCAGGGTTAGTTATACATTAATTGTGACTTAATCTTCCTTTCATATCCAGTGGGTGTGAGTCCTTTTAT
>JAWXBL010000039.1:0-41495 GCA_034440075.1 Cytophagales bacterium | reverse complement strand
TTTACCTGCCCGTTTTGGAATCATAGTTGCTTTTCTGAAAGTTGCGCGCCTGATCCAGTTTCTTTTCATCCACCTGAGCGCCTTGTGCCTGCGCGGCTTCCAGTGCATTGGTGGCAAAAGAGGATTGCAGCACACCGGCCCATCCTGATCCCTGAACGCTTCCATCGCCACCGAGAGTCCGTTGAATCTTCGAGACGCATTGATCGTTAGCAGTTCTTACACGCTTCTTTAAGACCGGGTCGTGGTCGAGGTAGCCGTCGAGCAGGTTGGATAAGAATTGGGAAGTTAGGATGACGTCGATGTTGGATCCAAGTTTCACTTGTATCTGGGTACCCGTTTGATTTGTGATGTTGGACCGTTGCGCATCGGAAGACTCCACAGCCCCGAGTAAGTAGGTGAGTGCCTTGCGCAGCGACTGACTATACGCACCGTTGGTAAGCGAATTTCCACTTCGGAGTAAAGCCATGGCAACCATGGATGTGGTGGCGGGATCAGCTTCTACCGCGTGTGGATCCATGACATCCTGACGGTGGTGCGTGCCGGCGCCCCAGCCGCCGTTTGGATTCTGTGCGTTCACAACCCAGGCAAGGCCTCCGTCGATGGCACGGAGTGCATTTGCAGGGGTGAAATAAATTGCGTTCTTCAGCGAAGGCTCTTCGCCCATAACAGTTCGGAAAACGCAACCCTTTGGAATGGAGCGATAGGTTGTCTTTTTCTTTTCAAGTCGTCTTTCTTGATGGGAAAAGGTAAATGCGAGCGAGAGGAGCAGGCTGGCCGTGGCCAGGGCAACCCCAGCAATCTTGACAGTTTTCATAATGGTTTTTATTGACAGGATGAGTGATCCTATCAAATTCCATAACAATCCCCGGCTTTTTTGTTACTGATGTCCCTTCTACTTCTTATATTTCTTCGACATGGACGCGTACGACTTTTTCAACAACGCTTTAAAGGTAGGTAGATGCAAATCAGCAAGTTTCTTAAAATAAAGGCATGATACACTCGTCTTGTGTTTGCCAAGCTTTTTGAGCAGCACTTTCTTGTCTTTGAATCCATCCATGGTGTAAACGGTCATGCTCTGCTTGCGCGGAGAAAAGGCCAGGATCGGCCAATCGCCTTCACGACCGCTGGCATAGACATAGTGATAGGAGTCAAAACCCACAATGGAGCTGCCGAACATTTTCGCCTTTTTCCCCGAAACGGATTGCATGAGGGCATGAATGACTTGTGCATCGTCCCGCTGCCTCTCGTCCCCGATGGCGTCGATGAAATCCAGAACGCTCGCGTCGTTGACTTTTGTTTTTGGTTCAGCCATGTATTTTTGTATTGTGAGCAAAAGGTACGGAGCGGGTGCTGGATACGCAACGAAAAGAAAGCGCGAATCCGGCAGCACTATAAAAACAAAAAGTCCGCCGAGGCATCACCCGCGGCAGACTTTTCTTCAGTTCAAACTCCGATTAGCTCAAAACGGCTTCTGCTTCCTTGAGATTAGCTGCAGTCACTACCTCATCGTCATAGAAATCAACGATCCCGGTCTCTACATCGTACATAGCGCCAATCAGTGCGATCTCGTTTTTGGAAATCATCTCTTTCAGGATCGGACTGTTTTTCAGAATTTGCTTCTTCGTAAGCCGAACGTTTAGGGAGGCCACTTTTTCGACGAATTCTGAATTGGCAGCATTGCGTCCCTTTGACACCGTTTTTTCGGCTGCGACGGCAGGCTTCATCTTTTCCAGAAGGGTGGTGAGGTTTCCCATTTCAACGTTGTCGCAGGCCCCTTTGATGGCGCCGCACTTGCTGTGACCAAGCACAACAACAATCTTAGATCCGGCAACCTTGCACGCAAATTCCATGCTTCCAAGGATGTCTGGATTCTGGATGTTACCGGCGATGCGCACGCTGAAAACGTCGCCGAGCCCCTGGTCGAAGATCAATTCGGCCGATGTGCGAGAGTCGATACAGCTCAGAATGACGGCCATCGGATGTTGTCCGTCGGACGTTTCGTTCACCTGCTGAAGCAGATTGCGGTTAACCTTAAGGTTATTGACAAAGCGCTCATTTCCTTTTTTCAGGATTTCGATGGCCTGTAAAGGGGTAATGGCATCACGAAGTTCTTTTGTTAGTGTTCTCATGGTATTTGGTTGTAATTGGTTATGCTAGTTTCGGTTGAATAAAATTTATTTTTTCGACGATGATGTTTTTGGTTTTCGCGTTGGTTTCAAAGTTGTTAATGAGTTCGACTACATCGAACGCAATGGATTTGGATTTGGTACAGTCGATGATCACTTTTGAGTCGGCTGGTATACTTTCAAGGACCTTGATAACACTGGCCTTATTGAAGAAGGAGACTTCTTCAGCAAGTACCAGGTGATGCACTTTTCGTCCGTCATCAGTTGAAATCACTTCTTTCATATGGTGCGAATTTCGGAAGCTATGACGAAGCGTGTAGAAAATGCCAAACATCAGGCCCACGGTAATTCCTTTCAGCAAGTCGGTAGCCAGAATGGCAACAATGGTGGCTGTGAAAGGGACAAATTGCTCCCATCCCAGTTTATACATTTGCTTGAAGAGAGCTGGCTTGGCCAGTTTATAACCGACGATTATCAGGATAGCTGCCAGGCTGGCAAGGGGAATCATGTTCAGCACGTGCGCGATGGTTAGCGCGCTAAGCAACAGGAAAATACCGTGAAGGATGGCAGACATTTTGGTCTTTCCACCAAAGGCAATGTTTGCTGAACTGCGCACGATTACCTGCGTGACAGGCAATCCACCAAGGAGTCCGGATACAACGTTCCCAAGTCCTTGTGCCTTCAACTCCCGGTTGGTTGGTGTAATCCGTTTGTCAGGATCCATCTTATCAGTTGCCTCGACGCACAGCAGCGTTTCAAGGCTGGCTACTATGGCGAGAACGACGGCAATCTTGTATACTTCCGGGTTGGCCAAAGCGGAGAAATCCGGAAGGGTGAATTGCCCTGCAAATCCCAGCAAGTTTTCAGGAACGGGAATTCTCACCAACTGATCAGCAGCGAGGGAAAAATTCATCCATCCTGATTGGTAGGCGTAGTTGAGCAAGATCCCGGTGACGACAACGACAAGGGGTCCCTGGATCAATTGGAAGATCCGGTGTGACTTGCTCAAAACAGTGTCCCAAAAGATCAGGATGGCTAGCGAGAGTACAGCAATGAAAACCGCACCCGGTGTGAAAAACTCAAACGCTGTAATAATCTCGGAGAACGTATTCTGGCCGTCGGCCTGGAAAAAAGCGTCATCGCCTTCCACATCCTTGTCCCACCCAAGCGCGTGTGGAATCTGTTTCAGGATGATCAGCAAGCCGATGCCGGTGAGCATTCCTTTAATGACAGAGGAAGGAAAGAAATAGGCAATAAAGCCGGCCTTGGCGTACCCCATGATGAGTTGAATGACACCGGCCAATACCACGGCAACAAGGAACGCTTCCCAATTTCCATCCAGGGCTGCAATTGCGCTGAAGACAATCACCGCCAGGCCCGCAGCCGGGCCGCTTACTCCCAGTGGTGAACCGCTTGCAGCTCCCACGATGATACCACCCACAATTCCTGCAATGATTCCGGCAAACAGCGGAGCCCCGGATGCCAGCGCGATGCCCAGACAGAGTGGGACAGCGACAAAAAAGACAACCATGCTGGCAGGTAGGTCGTGCCGAATGGATTTGAAATATGCTTTCATTATGAAATCAATTATTTAGAGAATTAAAGAGTTACTGAGTTTAAGCGGCCGATCACTGCAATGCGTGATCGGATGGCTAAGCCTGCCTTGACGGCGGTCTATGACAGGACGTGCTCGGGGGGAGAGTAAGGAACCTGGCGGGAACCTTGCAGCAACAACGGGTTGTGCTGAATTACGGATACAACATTTTTCTTCAGGAAGGATTCAAAATGCGGCAGGTAGCCAAAATCCTTGTCCTCTTCCGATGAATCATCTTCGCTATCCGTGGTTTCCTGTTCGCCGGCAAGCGGAGGAAGGGAGAAAACCAGGCTTGTTTCGTTCAACTCGTAAATCATAACCTCCTGCCCGGCCAGGCCCTTCTTTTGATTGAATAGAAGGGAAGGAACAACACACGACGTTCCATAGGCGAGGGAAAGCAAACAGATTATGGAGGTTCTGAACATCAAATATTAGTATTGATCGCAAATATGATAGTATTCCTATCAATTTGCAACTTGCATTGTTTTTTGGCCCATAATGGCATTTTTGGGTGGTGATTACGGGTTTGCTTCCTAAATGACCTGGCCATGCTGGACGTTGATTGGGTTGGCCACCAGGTGCTGTTCCACAAAGTGGGGAAAGGACTGCGTCATCACCTGGGAGGGCCAATGGACGGCGACTTCCCCCTTTTCCAGGCGATAAATGATGGTGTACAGTGTTCCGAATAACTTTTCAAAATTGGTGTTGTGCAGCGGAGGTTGGAGAAAGTGGTTGATCATGGAAGCCTCCGTTTCGCCAGGCAAGAGAATCAGGTCTTCCAATAAACGCTTTCGCTCTATGGTTCCGGTGAGTGATGCATAGTCGGTCCATTCCACCTCGACCTGGTGGTTGGTCGCCACGGCCGTCGCAACAACGACAGGAAGCCGGTCGGGAGAAAGATAAACGGTTGCATGCTCCCCTGATGAATGGACCAGTGTGACATTGTACGCCATGTGGACCGGGACACGGTGCAGAATATCCAGCGCCTGCCTTACCGTGGTCGCCGTCTCCAGGATGTACCGGATGATGAGCGGAATGCCAAAGCCTTCGCCAGCTACTTTCCGGCCCCCAAATGTAAGCGATGCCGCGAGGCCGGAAGCATTCATTCCGTCAAGGAGTCCCCACGTACAGTCGCTGACTCCAATCACAGGTTGAAGCCAATGTGAGTACAGCATGGTGCCCTCAAACATCCGAAAGCTGTAGTCATAGTTCCGGATCAGGGAAGGGCTGTCGCGCGTCCAGGCAATCTGTGAGCAGGCCGACATGTAGGCAGGCGGAGAATACATGCTTAGGAACCGGGCTTCAACATCGCCGCCGCCGACGAGCGCCACCAACGTTTCATACACCGGAAAGAGCTCCGGCATGTGAGTTTGCAGTTGGCTGGCCGAAGTGAGGTACCCTTTTCTGGCCAAGTACCCTTCCGACAAAAACCATCTCTTGTAATGAGGCCAGGTACGGTCAAACAGCCCTTTCCACTTTACGCCCGGTTTTTCTTCATGGACAGCTTGGAACGATATATTCATTCGAGATTACATCATCTTAAATCCGCCGATCTCGGCCATTTCCACTTGTTTTGTGCGCGCCACATAATCTTCCGCTTTGTACAGTCCTTTGATAGCACTGATCCATTGCGAAGCGCGCGGCCTTAACTTGAATTCATCCGTCATCAGGCGGCCCCGCATAACGAGGATTCCCATGTCGGCACCTTCGTAAAAATAGTCTCCACTGCGGCTAATGCGAAGGAAGAATGCTTCTTTTTCTGATTCAACGGCCCTCCGGTGGGTGTCCATCCGTGAAAACTCAATGGTGCCGTCGTCTTTCATTTTGTAAATGCCGGAGCGCGGGGCATCTGTAATCAACTGCACCTTGCTGTCCGTGTACTTGATAACCAATTGTCCCCAGGAATCGATGTTCTCGGCCTTAAACCACCTGCTGTTAACGGCGTTAACACTGATCTTATAAGGTTGGTTCATCCATTCCAACATATGAAAAAGGAAAAGGGAAACGTCTGACAAGGCAAAGACGGCATGGTTGGTAATGGAACTAGCTCCGGTGATCCGGGGATTCAGTTCACCGAGGTATAGTTCCTGGGTGTCCTGGTCGATGAGGAAGTCAAGCTCGAAGTAACCCTTGTATCCTTCCTTGCGCAATTGATTACCAAACTGCTCTGTGTACTTCTTTGCTTTCTTGCGGATTGCGGGAGTAAAGGCATCGGCAAAGATTTCATTGCCGCACCATCCTCCTTTGTAGGGAGTAAGCTCCTTGAAGCCGACCAACTCTGTCATGAGCGGAGCGACGATTGTTCCGTGCTGTGTCACACAGGCCTCAATGGCAGATCCTTTACAGTTGATCCGCTTCATGATTTTTACCTCCTTCTCCTTTTCAATGTCTTCTGCATGCTTGGCGTACTCCGCCCGGTTTGAAATGAAGAAGGTCGTGTGACCGGAGTCGCCGAAAGGCGTTTGAATCACGAGGTCTGTCCCCAATTTCTTTTGTGTGAGTGTATTCAGGTGATCATATCCTTTCACGCGGGAAAGGATGTACGGCACACAGGGAACTTTGGCTTTTTCTGCGATGCGGTTGGTGTTCACCTTGTTGTCCATGAAGTTCCTCATTTTGGCAGAAGGGAAGCAGACTTCAAGGCCCAGTTGCTTTGCAAGGCGCTCGGTTTTTTCATCAAACATGAGAAAAAGAACTTTGCCCTTGCCACCCCGCTCCTTGATATAATCGACCACCTCCTTGTGCTCCAGCAGGTAGTTGTTGATATCTTCAATGCTTTGGAACTCTTCGTGCGGCATTTCTTCGTGCGGAGAAAATACGTTGGGGTGGAGGCCGTCAAAGCATTCGATGTAACAGACAAACTTGAATCCCTTGATCCACTCATCTGCTCCAAGGAGGTTGAAATTGGTCGCACTGATAAAATAAATCGGCGTTTCATTTCTGAAGAAAAATCTCCGGATATCGGATATTCCATTCAGGACATTGACCTTCGGCTTTTTGGTGCTGCGCTTTGCAACTTTTGCAACCGCCTTTTTTGGCGCGCGCAGCTTATTCTTTTTTGTTGTTTTCATATAGAAGTAGTTATGGTTATTTAAATTTTTCAAGAATCAGATAGTCTCTTTCTTCTTTCGGTGTGCTGTCACGGCTTTTGCGCGACAGCAACCAGAAAAGAAAACCCAGCCCACTCAGTGCCAATAGGATACCCCATTCCAGGGGCCATCGCAAGGCCGCCGGACTGAACGGCAGTGTAATGGCGAGAAGGATCAGCAGGGATCCTCCGATCGATATGTATCCCGTTACTTTTCCACCGGGTGCACGGTAGGGCCGGTGCTGGTCGGGAAAATCCTTTCGAAGTTTCAGAAATGAAAAGGAAACACCCAGAAAGGCTGCAGCGATACACAGCGAACCAACGTTCACGAAAGCGATCATTGCTCCCCGACCCAAGAGGGCAGAGCAAAAGGTGATCAGGCCGCTGAAAAGAACGGCATGATAGGGCGTGAAATGTTTCGGATGTGAAACTCCCAGAGGCGGAGCAATGATCCTTCCTCTCCCCATTGCAAACAAGACCCTTGAGCCGGCGAGAAAGAATCCGTTCCAGCTGGTAAGCAGGCCGATGAGGATCGCAACCAGAATCCCGTTTACCATGATTGGAGAAGAAAAGGCCTGTTCAAATGCGCTGGCAGTATATAGTTCTGAACCCGTAAGGGTCGGCCAGCTTGCAATCATCGATGTGCTTACGATGAGCAGCATATAGAAAATGACGGCAGCCAGAATAGAAACCAGGATCAGGATTCCAATTGTGCGGTAACTGACCGACTCCTTGGCTTCCTCCGCTCCCTGCGGGATGGTATCGAACCCAACCAGCCAGAAAGGAACCGTTGCAAAGACACCCAGGATGCCCGAAGCCACTGCTGCGGGTGAGTTCCCGACAAGCAACGGCTGCAGGTTGCTTACCTGCCCCTTGATAAATCCAACGGCTATGACGCACACCACGATCGCCAAAAAGATCAACGTCAGATAAATCTGGAAGCGCATGGAATTCTGAACGCCTACATAATTGATGTACGTTATAACTGACACAAAGAACAACGCGAGCAGCAAGTGACTTCCGTAAATGGTGTCGCCGCCAATGGAATAAAGCGGCCATTGGTCGATGTTGGGAAACAGATAGCTCAGGATCTTACCAACGGATATTGCTTCAAAAGCCGACACTGACAAATACCCAAACGAAAGAAACCACCCAACCAGAAAGGAATGCCCTGGGCCGAATGCCTTGTATGCATACGCCACCTCACCGCCGGACACCGGAAGCATGGCAGTGACTTCGGCATAGCAGAATCCAATAAAGAGCATGAGCGTGCCGCCTATAGCGAAGGCAATGCTTGCACCAAGTGGGCCTGCCGATTTCAGCCAGGGTCCCATCGCAGTGACCCATCCAACACCAATCATGGCACCAAAGGCAAGACAGAAAAAACCAACTTTGCCGATCTCCTTCTTGAGCTCGGCGCGCCTGGCCGGGGTTGGGATACTCATGGTCAGGCTTTCGTGCTTACAACTTTTGTTTTCCGGCTGTTTCCCATGCCACTCATGGCGGCACCAGCACCCATCAGTGCCGTTCCCGATTGACGACGATTCAGCGCTCCTTCTGTAAAAATGCGCAGCCCTAGCTCAGGCCGGTATCCGTGAATTTCTTTCACGTCCAGCGCCTGCAGGAACTCCAGGATTTCATGGGTCATTACCTGACCAGGAACCAATACCGGGAATCCCGGTGGATAAGGGATAACAAATGCAGCACTGACAAGTTCCCGACCGGCATCCATCAACTGTCTACATGAGCCAAGAAGGGCGTATTCACACTTTGCTTCCTGATAGGCCAGAAAGTACGCTTCGCGGATGCGCCCGCCCGGAATACTCGCCACGGCACGGAATGAATCGTGAAAGTGGCTAAAGTCGGGGAGTGGTGGGGCCTGTTCGGTCAGGGAGTAGAGGCGGTCTTGCAAGATCCGGTTCTCCTCGGGGTTGAGCGAATCGAACTGCAAATCAATTTGATCGGCAATCTTGAGAAGGGTGCTGATGAGGTAGCTCACCGAGCTGCGCGTGGTTCCGATGTTGGTCATAAACAACACCGAGTTGCGCGACGTCTTGTTTACCTGGATGTGAAACTGGTCCATCAGGTACTTGTTCTTGAAGGTGTCGCCGTCAACACCCGTATTGCCTATATGTAGGTTTATTTTGGTGGGATCAAGTACAAAATCATCGTTGGCCCATGCTTCGTCCAGGCGCTGCCATCCGTTTTCGGGATTATAATACTCGGCGAGCCCGGTCTGTCGGTACTCGGCCGGGATCAGGTCCGAAATGGTGAGCACTTTGAAATACTTCCTGAGCTTGGGATGATCGTTGATTTTGGCACGTAACAGCATGGCCATTTCGATACTCTTCTCCACCAGTTCATACCCTTCAAAGGAAACCTGCCTGCGGCCGATGTCGAGGGATGCAAGAATCTGATAGTTGGCGGAGGTTGACGTGTGCGTCATGTATGCTTCGTGAAAAGACGTTTCTACCTTGCGTTCAAATTCCTCATCGTAGATATGAATCATCGAGCCCTGCCGGAGCGAAGAAAGCGTCTTGTGGGTTGACTGCGTGGCATAAACCCGGATCATGACCAATTCCGGATTTGGAAGTGTGGGCCGGGCATCGCCCCCTTTTTTCTTTACTTCCGCCACGTGATTCTTGTACTGTTCCTTGTAGGCTTCTGACTTGTATTTCTTCGAAAGTTTGTTGGCGACAAACATCGCCGTGCGTTGGCGATAGGCAGGAGAGAAGGCTGCAAAAGCAAACCATGCTTCATCCCAGAGAAATATCATGTCGGGTTTGATAGCCAGTACAGCCTCCATCACCCGCTCTACGTTGTACACCAGCCCGTCAAAGGTACAGTTGGTAAGAAGCAACATCTTTACCTTATCAAGCCGGCCCGCTTCGCTAAGTACGAGCAGCCGGTTGACGATCTCACGCAGCGGCACAGCTCCATACATGGAATATTTCTGGAGCGGGTATGAATCGAGGTAAGTAACATAAGCGCCGGAAAGTACCATTCCGTAATGGTGGGACTTATGACAATCCCTGTCGATGAGCACCACATCATCCGGCTCCACCAATGCCTGGAGCACAATTTTATTGGACGTAGACGTGCCGTTGGTGGCGAAGTAGGTTCGCTTTGATCCAAATTCCCTGGAAGCAAGTTCTTGCGCTTTTTTGAGCGGTCCTGTGGGCTGGAGGAGTGAGTCCAATCCACCTGTGGTGGAGGAGGTTTCGGCAAGAAACAGGTTTCGTCCGTAGAATTCTCCAAAGTCATCGATCCAGTTTGATTTGAAGATGGAGTTACCCCGTGAAATGGGCATCGCGTGGAATACCCCGGTAGGCTTTTGACTGTATTCTTTCAGCGCCGTGTAGAAGGGTGTTTCGTAGCGGTCTTTGATACCGCGGATGACGCTCAGGTGAAGTTCTTGTGCATCCTCCTTCCGGTAGAAAATGCGCTGGAAGATTTTCAGGGAGACATTCGGCAAGCTCTGAACCGCGGTGTCGGTAATGTAGTACAGGTCAATTTCAGGACGGAGCTGGCTGATCATCTTCCCCAGAGAAATACCCAATTCGTACTCGGGCGTTTCCTCCAGGTTTTCTTTCAGCAAGTCAGTGACGAGCGGCTGCAAAACACCGCGCCTGCTCTTGGAGGCAAATGGGATTTCGTTGCGTACAATGCAGGCCTGTATGTTTGGATTGGCAATGAGGGCGATGAGTGAGTCCTGATACGATTTTGCAAAAACCAGTTGATAGACGAAGTGTTCCCGCGGATCACGCACGTCATTTATTTTTTTAGATATGGCCTGTTCATCTTTAGCAGAGAGATTATCAACAAAAAGAACTTCGAAGTATCTTTTCTTGCCACGAGGTGCGGCGTCGTTCTTGTTTTCCTTTCGCTTCAACAAGGTTGCAAACGAAAGAATTCCGGGATCGTGCCGGTAATCTTCGCTGATAAGAAGGCGGAGAATTTCTTTTATGGAATTGCGGAGAATTTGAAACTCATCGTGTTTGATGAATTCAGAAAGGGTATCGAGAATCTCGCCTCCGGGGAAGGCAAAATATTGTTCAACCTCCCGGAGCGTTTTCATGGACTCCGCCATCTTAAGCTTGCCGGCATCCCGGTCGTGCTTCTCTTTCTTTTTGGCCAACTGATAGGCTTCCAGTTTCAAATCGGTCCAGAGGTCGGTTCGAAGCTGGGTAATGTTATAGTAGTGACCAGCCTTGCGGTAGTCCTTATCGATTGCTATATGGTTGGTTTTCATGTGCGTCGGTTTAGGATTTGGAGTGAAGTGCAAGGCGGTTGCCCTCCGTGTCCATAAATAAGGCGAAGTACCCAACCGCTTCGTTGATCAAGGTCTTCTCCATGATGATTCGTCCTCCCGCAGCTTCCACTTTGGAAAGTACAACGTTGAGGTCTTTTCCGCCGTTGAGGTAGAGCAGGGGGCCGGTGGTATTGGGGAAGCACCCTTCTCCGGTAACAACTGCGCCTCCGATTCCATTTTTGGCGGGAAAGAATGCCATCGTGTAGCTGTTGATGGACGTGGTTTCCATGTTGATGGAATAAATCGTGTTGAAAAAGGAAACAGCCCGGTCAAAATTGTAGGCCGGAATTTCAAACCAATTAATATAGTCTTTGAGGTTTAGTGGCTTTTCTTTTTTTGCATGCTTTACGCTTGTCTTCATGAGTATTGATTATTATTAGTTAGTTGCTTTTAATTAATGGAGGGAGGAACTCTGGAGCGGGTGGAGCCGCTTCGGTCTGAAGTACTTCGGTGATCTGATCAAACCGGGTAGGCTTGTTCAGCTTTCCCAGGGTTTGGAGATAGGGGAGTTGGGCGCCATCCTGATAGATTCCAAAGCGAACGGTCCGGTCGCGAAAACTCTTCAGCGGCTGACCGAGACGGAGAATGCCCATCTCCCGGCTGCGCGCCACCCGTTCCATATCGACTTCAATAGGGATGAGTTCTTCGCCGGTGCTTGCCTGGTGAAGCACGCGTCCGTCCGGACCGCAGACGAGCGATCTTCCGCTTCCGCCGTCGCCCAGGCCGTTGATGTCAAAAATGAAGCACTGGTTGGTGGCCGCTGTGGCCTGCACCAGGGCCAATTCGATATCCCTGTCGATGGTTGCAGTCAGGGTGGGATGCAGAATTACCTCCACGCCGTTGACGGCCAGCGTCCGGGAGGTTTCGGGGAACCACATGTCGTAGCAGATTGTAATCCCGAAGCGACCAACCTTAGGCACATCAAAAATCAGAAACTCATTACCTCCCGTAACGCCCACCTCGTAGGGATAGAACGGGAACATCTTGTTGTAACGTCCTACCACTTCTCCCTGCGGATTGATCACAGTGGCCGTGTTGTAAATGGTGTGCTCCTGCTTTCGGAACATGGACCCCGGGATGAGCCAAATGCCGTAATGTTTGGCGATGGCACAAAATTCATTTTCAACTTCATTGGGAAACTCCCGCGCATGGATGGTCAGGGGGCCATACACGCTCAACTCGCTGAACACGATCATCTGTACCCACGGGTACACCGACATCATTACGTCAATCTTGTGCTTCATGACAGCCAGGTTGCTGTGACTTGCGGAAACATGCATTTGGATACCGCCGATGGAAAATGGAGTCATATTTATCTTTTAGTTTTTGATATAATTTCTAAACAATTCAAGACCGGATGAGATTACCCTTGAACAAAACAATGCAACAACAATCCCGGTGGTTCTGCTGTTGCAACACATCACCCGTGTTCACGGGCATCATTCGGATCTTCGTCTTGGATTAGGCCGGAAGAGGGTCTATACCGACTTCATAAAAACCTGCTAGCTTGTTCTGAAAATTAACCGGGTGATTCGAAAATCCCTGCCGAACGGCTTTCGTGACGGTATGCGAATCTTCTGTTAAATGCTAATGATGCCTTGTGATTACCGAATAGTGATACAAAATTTAAACATCATTAATATAAGGAATTTACCTGTAAAAAGCTACTTTTTTGTTACAAACATTTTACACCCCCACCTCATTCTTGTTTAACAGAATAGTTTGCGTCGGATAGGCAAACTCAATTCCTCGTTTTTGGAATTCTTCAAATATTTTCAAGTTGACAGCCTGTTGGATATCCATGTACGTGTGGTATTCGGGGCCCTCAATGAAGTATACAATTTCAAAATTCAGACTGAAATTTCCATACGAAGCAAAGTGCGCGCGATCAAACGTCGCATTGACCTGGTCATCAATTATCTTCTTTAGAATTCCGGGTATTTCTTTTACTTTTTCCATGGGTGTTTCATAAACAATCCCGATCGAGAACAATATCCTTCTCCGTTGGAGTCGTTTGAAGTTGTGCACGCGTGAATTGGTCAGATCGCTGTTTGAAATCACGAGTTGTTCACCGCTCAGACTCTTGAGTCGTGTGGTTTTGATTCCGATGTATTCCACATGGCCTTTCTTGTCATCCACGGTAATGAAATCACCGATTTCAAAGGGACGGTCAAAGAATATGACGAAGTAATTGAATAGATCGCCGAGAATATTCTGGGCGGCCAATGCGATGGCAATACCTCCAATACCTAGGCCCGTGACAATGGCCGTGACGTTGTACCCCAGGTTGTCAAAAAGGAATACAAGTCCGAGGCCCCAAATGGCGACATTCATGACGATGGTAATTCCCCGGATTTGTTTGAGCTTTTCTTCACCGTTCTCCTGCTTGCGTACGTACGATTGCAACATTCTTTGAATTGTGCTCGTCACAATACGCACCGCATAGTAGGTCATCACCACGGCCACCGCATACTGAATTTTCTTCTCTACGGATTCCGAAAGGGTGAGATAATGGAGCGCGTAGTAGAGAAGTACGAAGTTGAGGATCGGAAGCATGAAACGCTCCATCCCGTTAACAAGGAGGTCATCGAGGCTGGTTTCTGTTTTTTCTGCCCAGATGCGCAGGCGCTTTAATATCACATTCCTGAAAAGCCGGAGGACAATAATTCCTACCAAAACAATGCCGATAGCCGTAAGGTATTTCTCTACGGTGTTATCAAAATAGGACTGTTCCAAAAATTCCTGCATGGGCGGTAGTTGATTTGCTGCGCGCAAAATTACGACGCCTGACCGCTTATTCTACTAATTCGGTATTAATTGTGACAAGCTAGTTTACCTGTTAATCTGTTTTAATGCTTGCTGTAGGTCGGTAGTCGGCAGTTTGCAGACTTTATCCCTGCATACGTAAAGGATTGTTTTCCCAGGTACCAGCTTATTCGCTAGCAAGGTGAGCTGGCCTTCTGTTGCCCCGCCGGACAGGAACACATTTGGAAAATAGTGTTTGTCAAATTCTTTCCGCACTGCCTGGTGATCGGGCCCGACGATGGCAACCTCGTACGGTTCGTTGGAAAACCAGGCCTGGAGAATATTCCAGTTTGCAAAGTATACGCCCCCAGTCAGCGCCTCTTGCTGGACATTGAGCAGCATCTGCTTCGCTGTTTGGATATATTGATCGTCGTAGAAATAGTGACCGAGCATAAAAAGATTTTTTGCCATGGTGGAATTCGATGAGGGTATCACCTGGTCACTGACACCCATCTTTCGGGCAACCAACGGTGGATCAAGATTGGAGGTGTAAAAAAACATGCCGCTCTGGGTATCAAAGAAATGGTCGAACGCATAGTCGGTCAGCGCCCGGGCATCGGTCAGCCATCGCTCATCAGACGTGGCCTGGTAGAGTGAGATGAAAGCCTCTATTGTAAATGCATAGTCGTCAAGGAAGCCGTTGATAGATGGCTTGTCGCCCTTATACGTACGGTACAAGTGATTCTCGGAGGTGCGCACTTTCTTTTTGATCAGCGCGGCGTTTTTCAGCGCTGAAGCAAGATAACGATCATCGCCAAGGACGCGATAGGCATCCACGTAGGCCTTTGTCATCAGGGCATTCCACGCCGTGAGAACTTTGTTGTCCAAACCGGGACGGATGCGTTTGGATCGTTCGGTCAGGAGATGGCGGTTGGCATTTTGTATACGGGTCTGCAACTCCTGCTCACTGATTTTGTAACGCGCCGATAATTGTTTGTCTTTTCCGGACCGGTATAGAATGTTGGTTCCCTCTTCCCAGTTTCCTTTCCTGCTAACATTATAGTAATCGGCCACGAGCCCAGCCTGATCTCCAAGCAGATTTGTAAGTTCCTCTATGCTCCATACATAGTATTTACCCTCAACGCCTTCGCTGTCAGCGTCCAGTGAAGAATAGAATCCGCCATCGTCTGCGGTCAGCTCCCGACGTATGAATTCCAGAGTTTCTTCCACAACAGTTTTGTACCTCGGTGTCTTCGACTGCTGAAACGCAGCGGCGTATAAACTGACGAGTTGGGCATTGTCGTAAAGCATTTTTTCAAAATGGGGAACTTTCCAAACCGCGTCGGTGGAATATCGCGCGAAGCCGCCTCCCACCTGATCGTAAATACCACCGTCGGCCATCTTGTCGAGCGTCAGTGTAACGAATTCCAGCGCTTTTGGATCACTCGTCACATAGTTGTAGTGAAGTAAGAACTGAAGGCCAATGGGCAGGGGGAATTTCGGAGAACTGCTAAATCCGCCCTGCGTAAAATCAATTTGATTTTTCCAGCGGCCGAAAACCTGTTGCAGCGCATCGTTGGAGAAAGAAACGGGTTCGGGATTTAGCTGGATGGTTTCGCTCGATTGCACTCCGCGGGTAAGTGACTGAGCCTGGCTTTCAGCCTTTTCCGGATTTTGTTCGGCGAAAGCCAAAACTTTGCTGAGCATATCCATCCACTGCTCTTTTCGAAAATAGGTACCTCCGTAGAGCGGTCTTCCATCCGGCAGCGCGACGCAGTTGAGTGGCCAGCCCCCGCTGCCGGTGAGTAGCTGAATGGCAGTCATGTAAACCTGGTCTACGTCGGGTCGTTCCTCGCGGTCCACTTTGATGGAGACGAAGTGCTCGTTCATGTACCGGGCCACCTCTTCGTCTTCAAACGTTTCCCGTTCCATCACATGGCACCAATGACAGGCCGCATAGCCGATACTGACCAAAATCAACTTGTTCTCTTTCCGCGCTTGCTCCAGCGCTGCTTCACCCCACGGCTGCCAGTTCACCGGATTGTGGGCATGCTGCAGGAGGTAGGGGCTGCTTTCGTTAATGAGTTGGTTAGTGAATTTGTGCTTTTCATCGTCGTGCGCCTGGTGCTGCTGGCTGCAGGAGGCAAGGGAGTACAGGCAGAGGAGTGCCAGGAAACCAAAAATCCGCCCGAAGGGATACGGTCCGTGGTGAGGATTATTGGTAGGTACGGCTGACTTTGAAGATTTTGAATACCCCATTTATTTTTTGATGGTAGAAGAGATCTTTTCGGTTCGCCGACAAGGTTGGTCCCTCTATGATTTCGCCGGCTATGGCATCGACTTTTTTCGGTGCGCCAAAGGGCTCCGCTTTTGTCTTCCGCGTGGCAACCATGATGTGGAACACAAACGGTGTTCCGGAAAGATCGGTACGGTTAAAGAACAGCTCTAATCCGTCGTGCGACAGTGTGGCAGCGTATTCAAGCAGATTCGTGTTAATGTTTACGAGCAGCGCGTTGGAATTGGGATCTTTTACGAATTGACCGTTGATCTTGTTGGCAATTATGAAATTGGATTCATCCGGATAGGTTTTCCCTGAAAATTTGGCAATGGCAAGTACCATCATCGCGCCATCCTCAGAAATGACGGCGTCCATGTCAATCATCCCCACCTGATTTTTGGTGAGGTTTTGGTCTACGGCACTTGCGCCAGATACGACGCCCTGGCTGAATACGCCTCTATATATAGAGAGGAGATTGGATGGATAGCTCGTCAGCGACGTATAGTATAAATTTCCGGAAGCGTCCATACTGGGCGCTCCTTCAAATGCGCTTGTATTTACTCCTTGCACAAGTCCTTTGTATTCAAAGGTATTGGCGTCGACAAAGGTGGCATAATGTATATTGGCGTCCGCAGCGCCCTCAGTTGGGTTGTTGAAAATGAGGTATTGCCCATCGTTGGAAACAAAGGGTTCCATGGCCCCTCCCGTGTATCCAAGAATCGAAATGGATGTTGGATTTTTGAAGTCTGAGAAAACAGGCGTTGGTTTTTCATCTTCGCTGCATGCGACGAGAAGGCCGGCCAGGAGGAGGGTTAGTTTTGTTATCGCTCGGATCTTTTCAGTCATTTTCAGGTCAGCGTCAACACCAGGTCCTCGCTGTTCACCAGAGAGGCTTCTTTTAAGACCACGCCTTTTATTTCTGCAGCAGCCGGTGCGCTTATGGTAGTTTCCATTTTCATGGCCTCGATGACAAACAGCGGTTGATTCTTTTTCACTTTCTGTCCCTTCTTCACAAATATCCTCGAAAGCAGGCCCTGGAGCGGAGCACCAATCTGTTTGGAATTACCTGCTTCTGCCTTAACGTTTTCTACTTTGATAATGTTCAGTGAACGATCCTGTACTTCAATGTTTCTCGTCTCACCGTTCACCTTGAAGAACACCGTGCGCATCCCGTCCTCATTGGCCTCCCCAACCGAAAGGAGTTTTACAATGATCCGCTTGCCTTCGGCGATTTCAACAATGGTCTCTTCCTGTATATCCATGCCGTAGAAAAAGTTCTTGGAAGGAATTTTGGATACATCGCCAAAGAGCATCCGCTTCTTTGCCCAGTCTTCAAATACCTTGGGATAAAGCTTCCACGAGAGAAAGTCCGTGAAAAGTAATTCGCGGTCAAAGCGGGAGTGGAACTGTTTTTGGAATGCAGCAAACTCCGCCTCCAGATCGACGGGAGCGAGATGCGCGTTTGGCCGGTTTGTATACGGCACTTTGTCTTTCAAAATGATTTTTTGCAGTTTCTTGTCAAAACCGCCGACGGGTTGGCCGAGGTCTCCGCGGAAGAAAGCCTGCACTGACTCTGGAAACGACAACGTTTCACCCTTGGTGAAAATATCTTCCTTGGTGAGATTGCCGGACACCATGTACAGGGCCATGTCGCCCACCACTTTGGAGCTGGGCGTCACTTTCACCACGTCTCCAAAGAGTTCATTCACATCGGCATAGCGCTGCTTGATCAATTCAAATTTATCAAGTAGGCCCAGGGCTGTAGCCTGAGGGCGCAGGTTGGAGTATTGGCCACCGGGAATTTCATGCTGGAATACTTCCGCTGTTCCCGACTTGAGTCCTGATTCGAAGGGGTAGTAGTATTCCCGGACAACTTCATAGTAATTGGAAAATGCGTTGAGGGATTGGATGTCAAAGGGCTGTTCACGTCCATGTCCTTTCATCATTTCGACAATGGCATTGAAATTTGGCTGTGAGGTAAGCCCGGACAAACCACCAAGCGCAACGTCGACCACATCAACGCCAGCCTCGATGGCTTTTAGGTACGTGGCTGATTGAAGCGACGAGGTGTCATGGGTATGCAGGTGGATGGGTATGGAGACTTCCTTGCGCAGGGCTGCGACAAGTTCCGAGGCGGCGTAGGGTTTCAACAACCCGGCCATGTCTTTAATGGCGAGCATGTGCGCCCCCGCATCTTCCAACTGTTTGGCGAGATCGACGTAGTAGGGGATGTTGTATTTGCTGCGTTTCGGATCAAGAACATCGCCGGTGTAACAAATGGAGGCCTGCGCAATCCCTTTCGTGCGTTTTCTGACGAACTTAATACATGGTTCCATATTCTTGAACCAGTTGAGCGAATCAAAAATCCGAAAGACGTCCACGCCGCTTTCCCACGATTTTTCAACGAAGGCTTCGATGAGATTATCAGGATAAGCGGTATACCCGACTCCATTTGAGCCGCGGATAAGCATTTGCAGGAGGATGTTGGGAACAGCTGCCCGCAACTCTTCCAGACGCCTCCAGGGATTTTCATGCAGGAAACGCAGGCATACGTCAAAGGTCGCACCGCCCCATACCTCCATGCTGAACGTTTGCGGATGCGCCCGCGCAAAACTTTCCGCTGCCTGCAGCATATCGACAGTACGCATCCGGGTGGCAAGCAGCGACTGGTGGGCATCGCGCAGCGTAGTGTCGGTATAGTGGATCTTCTTCTCTTTGCGCAGCCAGGCACAAAACGCTTCTGGCCCCATCTTCGTCAGTCGGTCTTTGGTGCCCGGAGGGAAGGGGGCGTATGAATCGTAGTCGGGAACAACGGGCGTGCGGAATTGCCGCTTCCGGTCGATGATCTTGACATCCGGGTTGCCATTGACAATAACATCGGCCAGGTAGGTTACTGTTTTTGTGGCCCGATCCAGTCGCTGGCTGAACTTAAAGAGTTCTTTGTGGGTCTGAACGAAATTGACTGTCACATCCCCGTTGCGGAATGCCTTGTGGGTAATAATATTTTCCAGGTACGGGATGTTGGTCTTCACGCCTCTCACACGGAACTCGCGGAGGGCCCGGTACATTTTTCGGCAGGCCCCGTCCAACGTTCGGGAGTGTGCAGAGATCTTGACCAGCATTGAATCAAAAAATGGACTGACCACGGCGCCCTGGTACAAGCTTCCCGCATCGAGCCGGATGCCAAACCCGCCCGGACTCCGGTAGGTGATGATTGTCCCATAGTCCGGCTTGAAGTCATTCCCGGGATCTTCGGTGGTGATCCGGCATTGCAGCGCGTAACCGGTCGTTTTGATCGACTCCTGGGATGAAATCTTTATCTGTTGATCGGAGAGTTTGTAATCGCCCGCGATAAAAATCTGGGCCTTGATCAGGTCAACGCCTGTAACCATTTCGGTTACGGTATGTTCAACCTGAATACGTGGATTCACCTCGATAAAGTAAATCGTATGATCCTTGTCGAGGAGAAATTCGACCGTACCAGCGTTGTCGTAGGATACGGCACCTGCAATTTTAAGGGCGTAGTCAAAAAGTTTGTCTTTCACCTTCTGGGGAATGCCCAGAGAAGGGGCGACCTCCACTACCTTTTGGAACCGGCGCTGTACGGAACAGTCCCGTTCAAACACGTGAACGAGGTTTCCAAAGTGGTCGCCAAGGATCTGAACCTCAATGTGTTTGGGGTCATCTACATATTTCTCCAGGAAGAGTGTATCGTCTCCAAACGCGTTGAGCGACTCCCGGCCAGCTTCATTGAATGCATTCTCCAGTTCACCTGCTTCACGGATGATGCGCATCCCTCTTCCACCTCCGCCGGCCGCTGCTTTCAGCATGACCGGATAACCGATTCTTTTGGCTTCTTTCAAAGCGACGGTTGTCGTGGTCAGCTTCTGACGGCTGCTTTCAATCTGGGGCACTTTGCACTTAGCGGCAATCTTCTTGGCAGACACTTTGTTGCCAAGCAGATCCATCACTTCGGGGCTTGGGCCGATCCAGACGATGCCGTGTTCCTTGCACTTGCGGGCGAACGTTGCGTTTTCAGAGAGAAACCCATACCCGGGGTGAATGGCATCCACCCCCTTTTTTCTGGCAAGGTTGATGATTTGATCGATGTCCAGGTACGGCTTTAGCGGATCCCCTTCTTTACCAATCTGATACGACTCATCGGCCTTGTAGCGGTGCAGGGAATAGCGGTCGGCATGGGTGTAAACAGCGACGGTCTTTAATCCGATCTCCACGCACGCCCGGAATACACGGATGGCGATTTCACCCCGGTTGGCTACAAGAACTTTTTTTATTTTCATAGAAATAGACGGTTGCCTTCAGAAATATTTTGGTGTTTATAAGATACTAATTATTTCGGAGGTCGCGTAGTAAATAAAGCAAATTGGAGCCGGTCGTGCTGGCCTAGGCTATGTCAAAGCCATTTCTTCGTCCGGAAATATATGACCATGCCCACAAATACAGAGAGCATGACACCCCAGATTGCGAAGTAGCCATACTGCCACTTGAGCTCGGGCATGTTTTCGAAATTCATGCCGTAGACTCCGGCGATAAATGTCAGTGGGATGAAAATGGTGGCGACTGTAGTAAGGACTTTCATGGTCTCATTCATCTTGTGGCTCAAGGTCGAGAAATAGATGTTGGTCAGGCTTTCCAGCGCGGTATACGTGCCGTTGGCTTCCTCGATGGCGTTGGAGCAGCTGTTCTTGAGATCCCGAAAATATTTCCGGTTTCTTTTGTTGATAAATTGGGTACGGTCTTTCAGAATGTTGGTCAAGGCCTCTTTGAACGGGTTGAGTGACTTCTTGATCTTATCAACATCCTTCTTATTTTTCTCAATCAGCAGCAAGGTGGATTGGGTGGGGTTTCTCAGAGTTTCCCGTTCAATAAGGCTTACTTCGTGGTTGACATTGTCCAGGGTCTCGAAATAATTGTCAAGAGTAGCATCGAGAAGCTGAAAGAGGAGAAAATCGCATTGCCGCTTTCGGATCAGTCCCAGATCCTCCCGCATTTTATTCCGGATGTGGTCAAAGTGATCACCCACCTCCTCCTGGAAAGACACTACATAATTCTTCCCGAGAACAAAAGAAAGCTGTTCAATGTGAAGTTGCTGGTTCTGCCCTTTTAAGATCGACTTGACGCTGAAATAAATATAGTCTTCATAATCGTCGACCTTAGGCCGTTGTGTCGTATCGATGAGATGCCTCACGGTGAGGCGTTCCAGGGAGAGCGCCTGTCCAATATCTTCCATCAAATCGACATCGTGGATTCCATGGAGGTTTAACCAATAGTTATTCGCCGGATCGCTGGTATTAATAAGGTTGAAATCATCTTTGTTTTCTGTTTCAATGCATTGGGATTCATTGTATGTAAATAGCTGGAGTTTGACTTCCTCCATTTTCTTCTGGCCAATGAAGGTCAGTTCACTTTTCCCTTTGGCTTCACTTTTTAATTGGGAATAGAAATTGAAGTTTATTCCCGTGATGCTGCCTGTAATTTGTGTAAGCGACCGGAGGCTCTTCAGCAGAACCTCATCTGGTTTTTTGAGCGCATGGAGAAGGTTCTCCGGCTTGAATGGTTCCAGTAATTTCTCCGGCTTGAAGGCTTTTTTTACGTTTTTGAGCATGTCGGTAACAGATAGTTCAATTGTCCTTCCTGGAACAAAACTAAAGAATTCAAAACGCGGTGTCAACGCACCGGAGTATGTCAGGCCCCTTTCAGGCGCACGTAAACCAGCTTGATATTTCGTTTGCCCGTATCACGTTCGTCAATCTCAAATTGGCCGGTACTTTTGATCAGTGGGGCCAGCTTGTCAAATCCGAAGTTGCGGGGATCAAAATCGGGCTGCTTCTTCAGCAGCAGGTTGCCGACCTCACCCAGGAATGCCCACCCGCTGTCATCACCGAGGTCATCGACTGTTGTACTAATAAGGTGAATGGTGTCGCTGTCGATCTTTTTGAGTACTTCATTCGGGCGGTGGTCCTTTTCCGGGCTCTTGCCCTTCGAGCTCCTTACGGAGGATTTGCCTAGTCCTCCTTTCAATATTTCTATGTAGACAAACTTGTCACAGGCCACAATGAAGGGATTGGGAGTCTTCTTTTCCCCGATGCCGATAACAAACATACCGGCCTCCCGCAGGCGAAGCGCAAGGCGCGTAAAGTCGCTGTCACTCGAGACGAGGCAGAATCCATCCACCTTTTCGGAGTACAGGATGTCCATGGCATCAATAATCATGGCGGAGTCGGTTGCGTTCTTGCCCGTCGTGTAACCGTATTGTTGAATGGGTGTAATTGCATTTTCCAGAAGGATGCGTTTCCACCGGTTTACCCGTGGATTTGTCCAGTCTCCGTAAATGCGCTTAAAGGTCGGCGTACCGTACTTGGCAATTTCCTCCATCATTCCCTTGACGTTCTCGGAAGGGATATTATCCGCATCAATCAAAACGGCGATGCGGCGGTCTTTGTCATCTTTCATGGGGCGGTCTTTTTACGAAGGTAGGGGTTTTGTTCGTTCCGGAAATGAAGTTTCTTATCCCGGATTGGATGGGGGCTAAATGCCTTTGTCCCGTGCCTGCAGGAACTCGAAAAGAGTGATGTTCATCAAGATCAGGAGCATGCCGTAAAAAGCATCTTCCAGGGGAATGGTTCCCAGCCGGATTCCCAGGTTTTCATCAGCGTTGTACCATACCACTGGACTTTCAAGGCCTGTACCGGTCAGGATCCCGTTGACAATAAAGAAGGGGAGGAGAATAAAGAGGTAGGCAACATAAAAACGGGACAAGTAATCCGCCTTCAGTTTGTAGCGGACGAAAAGAAGAAACAGCGCGCAGAGCGTGAAGGTGACAGTGGTATACCACCGATGGGTGTTCAGGATGCCGGCGACCAATAGTGAAACAATTAGTGCATTTGTTATCACGTCCGAATACGGCTTGACATAATCGCGTTTTATCAGGAGCCCGACAGCTTCGTATGTGAAGACGCATGCGTAGGGAATACAGAAAAAGAAAAGAACTTCCTCGAGCGGAAGCTTGAACAGATAGAGTCCGGTAATATACGACGGGTTAAATCCCCACACGCCCATGGAAGTAAACCATTCGTCCCAAAGGAGGAAAAAGACAGCCGGGAACAGCAAGGCGGGCCCCAGGTATTTCCATTTTCTGGAAAAATTGGCGCGGGGATAAAAACTAAACAGGAAAGGAAGCGACAGGGCCGCCAAATCAATAACCAGGTAAAGGTATTTGGGATTCAAGAGGGTTATTGAGTTTCCTGGCGTTCCTTGCGTTGCTTGAATTCTGCGGGTTCGTATTTTTTTGGTGCGAAGAGAAAGCCAAACGCCTCGCAACCCTCTTTGGTGTGCTTGCTATGGTGAATGTAGTGCGCATGAATCATTCGCATCAAATACTTGCTGCTCTTCTTTGGCCTCCATTTGATACGCTGGTGCACCACGAAATCATGAAAGAGGATGTAAAAAATACCGTAGCAGAGGATGCCCAGGCCCACGGCAAGTAAATAGGGATTGTACGAAACAAGGGATGCATAGTAGAACAGGCCGATCGAGGGCAGGCTGAACAGGACCGCAAACCAGTCATTTTTTTCAAGAGTGTGATCGTGCACGGAATGGTGCGACTTGTGCCATACCCAGAGGAACCCGTGCATCACATATTTGTGTGTAAACCTGGCCACGAATTCCCAAAAGAGGAAGGTCGCCACCACAATTATCGCACAGAGTAAGACGGTCGTCCATTCCATATATCATCCCTTTTTCAATATCCCCACGTTCGTTGTTCCGAACAGTTCTTCCAGGACCCGCTTCCTGTAGTCAAAAATAGCATGTACCTCTCGTTCAACAAAAAGATGATGTGCGATCCTTCCCAGGATGCCGAATGGAAGGGCGTAGACAAGTTCATCCACCATTTCAACGCCGCTTTCTGTTTCTGAAAAATGATGCTGATGATGCCACAACGCATACGGCCCGATTCGCTGTTCGTCGACGAAATACTTCGTTTCTTTGACGTGCTTGATCTCGGTTACCCATTGGATCCGGATACCCGGCGGGACCCGCAGCGTATAACAGATTATTTGGCCGGCATACACCTTTGCACCTCCTGAAATATATTTAATCTTAAATCCCATTTTTTTGGGAGTGATCTTGTTGAGGTTTTTTGGGGAAGAGAAAAAAGCCCAGGCCTCTGGCAAGCCAATAGGTAGTTGTTGTTTTCTTTGTAGTGTATATATTTTCATGGCCGGGCGGATTTGTCTTAGAGCGGATTGCGCTGAAGCGCTTCTTTGTAAACGTCCAGGGCTCGTTTGCGCGCAACCGCATGGTCAACAATAGGCTTGGGGTAGCTGGCGCTGGCTACCTCCGGCACCCATTTGCGAATGTACTTCATGTCGGGGTCAAAGCGTTTCGTTTGTGTGTATGGATTAAAAATCCTGAAATACGGTGCCGCGTCGCATCCTGATCCGGAGGCCCACTGCCAGCCGCCGTTGTTAGCGGCCAGATCAAAATCGAGAAGTTTGCCTGCGAAGTATGCCTCGCCCCACCTCCAGTCAATGAGAAGGTGTTTTGTGAGAAAACTGGCTGTAACCATCCGCACCCGGTTGTGCATAAAACCGGTTTCATTCAGTTCGCGCATCCCTGCGTCAACAATCGGGTATCCGGTATTGCCCGAACACCATGCTTGAAATTCCCCTGGATTGTTTCGCCACGCTATCCGATCATAGGCTGGCTTGAAAGCCCTCTCTACGTGAGGGAAGTGCCAGAGGATCATGTGGTAGAATTCGCGCCAGATCAGTTCATTCAACCATGTTTCATTTTTTCCGTGTGCCAGTGAAACCAGCTTGCGTATGCTGACGGTTCCAAAGCGGAGATGAACACTTAACCGTGTGGTGCCTCCAACGGCGGGAAAGTCCCGGCGTTCGTGGTAATGCTCAATGATTCCGGGGCGGATGGTGGTAGTAGGTGCGCCTGATCTTATTTCCTCGAAAGAGATATCCGTTAGGGACGGTAGCGAAAGAGGTGCAGTCTGCTTGAGGTTTTTCGAATGCTCCAATGTGGAAAAAGGGGCATAGTGCCGGGGTTTGAGCTTTTCCTTCCACTTCCGACTGTATGGTGTGAAAATGGTATAGGGCTTCCCGTCGTTTTTTGTAATCTCTTCTTTTTCGAAAATGACCTGGTCCTTGTAGAGGTGAAAGGGGATGCCGCGCGATTGCAGCAAGTTGGTTACGGCAGTATCCCTCGTTTTCGCATACGGCTCATAGTCCCCATTGGCATAGACGGCCTTGGGCGAAACAAATTTGAAAAAGGAAACCGGGTCGGAGTGAACCACCAGTAATGAACTCCCAAGCTTTTCGAGCGCCGCCTTCAGCACCGATAGCGTTTCGCGGATAAAGGCGACGCGCCGATCGGCCTTGTCTTCCAATCGGTCAAGGATGATTTTGTCGAAAATGAAAACGGGAAGCACGTTTGCATGCTCGCGGAGTGCATGATACAATCCTGCGTTGTCGGAAAGCCTGAGATCTCTTCGCAGCCAGAACAGCGTCGTGTCCGGGCCGGCGAGTTCTTTTGCGGTACGATCCAACCTCACACCCGGTCCCCTCCCGACAGATGGTCCATGATGATTTTGAACCAGGGCGTATACTCCAGAGGAGATTTGTCCATGTGGGTTTTTAGCTCCTGGAGGTCTGCATATTTCCAGTCTTTCACTTCGCTCTTGTTGATCCGTGGAGGGCCATCGAAGGTGGATACGAAGACGTGGTCGTATTCGTGTTCCACGAGGTTGTCGGGAAAGGAGACCTTGTAAATAAATTTGTGGGAGAAGCGTGGCTCTGCCGTGATGCCCATCTCTTCTTCAAGCCTCCGGCGTGCAGCGCTGGATATTTCTTCACCCGGCCGGGGATGGCTGCAACAGGCATTGGACCAGAGCCCTCCGGTGTGGTACTTGGTATCAGCACGCTTTTGAAGAAGCATTTCCCCTTTTGAATTGAACACGAGAATGGAGAACGCACGGTGCAAGGCTCCGGTGCGATGGGCCTCCATTTTCTCCATGGTGCCTATTGCCTGGTCATTTTCATCTACAAGAATGACTTCTTCCTTCCCCATTTAGATCAGGTTGAGTTGGTACTTTACATAGGAGAAAGCCAAAATCGAAAATTTGTGCCGGTTGCGAATTCGGATGCGCTCCTTGAGTACGGCTTCGGAGGGTGTGTTCCTGATCTTTTTGAAAAGAGCCATGTAATACAAGTAGGCCACATAAACACCGAACCTTGCCCCCCTGGGAAGCTGTTGGATACCCCGGTAACCCTCTTGAAAATCTTCGGCGATGTCTGCTTCTATTTTCTTCTTGGTGCTTTCCTGCAGCGCTCCGAAATCCACACCTGGAAAATACGTCCTGCCCATCCCTACGAAGTCGGCATTCAGGTCCCGGAGGAAATTTACTTTTTGAAAGGCAGCCCCCAACCGCATCGCCATAGGTTTTAGCTTTTCAAAGCCGTCCCGGTCATTCTTGCAAAATACATGAAGGCACATGAGTCCAACGACTTCTGCAGAACCCAGTACATATTCATCGAATCCCGCTTGTGTGTACTGCTTGTTCTCCAAATCCATTTCCATGCTATGAAGGAACTGTTCAATCAGATCAGGCTGAATACCATACTTGTTTACGGTATGCTGGAAGCTGTTTAAAATTGGGTTCAGGCTTATTTTTTCATCAATGGATCTGAATGTTTCTTCGCGGAAGCGCTCTAACAGCAATTTCTTGTCGTATGCGTGGAAGGTGTCTACAATTTCATCAGCAAAACGCACAAATCCATAGATGGAATAGATCGGATCCCGTAGCGATTTGCCGAGACAAAGGATGCCCAGGGAGAAAGACGTGCTGTACGACCGGGTGGTGAGCCGGGAGCATTTCAACGAGACCTTATCAAATAATTCTTTGCCTTCCATAGTAGCCTGCCTGATTAATTTAGTTGAGTTTTCTTTGTTCTTCGCATGAGTTCATCCGCGACCACCTGTCCTGAAATCAGGGAAGGGGGCACTCCCGGACCCGGAACGGTAAGCTGTCCTGTGTAAAACAAGTTAGCCAACTTTTTGTTTACGATAGACGGTTTCAGGTTGGCGGTTTGCCAGAGTGTGTTAGCGAGGCCGTATGCGTTGCCTTGATACGCATTATAATTTTCAATGAAATCCCGGTGTGCGTAACTTTTTTTAAACGTGATGTGGGGTAGGATCGGCTGGCCTGTCAGTTTTTCCAGCCGGGAGATTACGATGTCAAAGTATGTGTCGCGGGTTCCTGCTTCCTCCTCCAATCCCGACGCGACCGGGATCAGGATGAAAAGATTTTCGCACCCTTCCGGAGCTACCGTGTTGTCGGTTTTAGAAGGACAGCAAACGTAAAAAAGGGGTTCCTTCGGCCACCGGGGGTCTTCATAAATTTCCTGCGTGTGCTGTTTGAAATCTTCATCAAAGAAAAGATTGTGATGCAGCAGGTTGTCCAGTTTTTTTCCAACTCCCAAATAGAAAAGGATACACGACGGAGCCATCTTTCTTTTTTGCCAATAGCCAGGTGAATAGTTTCGGTGTGAGGGAGGAAGCAATTCTTGTTCTACGTGATGGTAATCGGCACCGGCAACTATAAAATCTGCTTCCACCAGTTGGCCGTTGATCAAAAGGGATGCGATTTTGCTTCCGTCCGGGTTGAGACGCTGGACTGTGCTGTTGAACTCAAACTTGACGCCCTTTTCCCGTGCGAGCTGCTCCATGCCGTCAACAATGCGAAACATTCCCCCCTTGGGATACCACGTGCCAAGCACCATATCGGCGTAGTTCATTAGGCTGTACAGCGCAGGTGTTTCGGATGGGGAAGCTCCAAGGAAGAGGACCGGAAACTCCAGGAGTTGGATAAGCCGGGGGGATTTGAAATACTTTCTGATGTGGGTGCTGATGGATTGGAAAACATCCAGTCGGAATGCTCCCACTAGTAATTTTAAATCAAAAAGTTCAGTGACTGAAACACCCGGTTTATACACTAGGTCTTCCACGCCGGTCTTGTACTTGAAGGCACCTTCGCGTAGGAATTGTTCCAGCTGTTTGCTGCTTCCGGGCTCATGCTCTTCGAAAAAGGCGTGAAGCTTTTCCGGGGAGGCAGGAATGTCCCAGACGTCCGCCTTAGAAAAGAATACACGGTAGGAGGGGTCAAGCCTGACGAGGTTGTAGTAATCGGAGACGGACTTCCCAAACCGATTGAAATATTTTTCAAAAACGCCGGGCATCCAGTACCAGCTGGGTCCCATGTCAAAGGTAAATCCGTCGGCTGTGAATTTTCTGGCCCGTCCGCCCGCAGACTCGTTCTTTTCGTAAACGGTTACTTCAAAGCCGTGGCTGGCCAGGGTTGTGGCTGCTGATATGCCAGCGAATCCAGCACCAATTACGGCTACTTTTTTCATCCGTTGCGTTGATCATCCAAGTTACTGATAGGCTGTCAATTTCTTTTGGATTTCCTTACGGGCGGTGAAGATCCTGTTCTTCACGGTTCCGATGGGAATCTGAAGATGCTCGGCAATTTCGTGATACTTGTATCCGGTCATGTACATCTTGAACGGAATAAGCAGCTCTTCCTTTATGTCATGTACATTCTCCCACAATTCCTTGAACTCCAACGTTTTTTCCGGTCGGTTAAACGTGTGAGTGTCGGGGACATGCAGGTAATACAGATCCTGCGTTGGATCAGTAGATGTCCTGGCGAGCTTGGCTTTCCGATACTGGTTGATGTATGTGTTTCGCATGATGGTAAATAGCCAACCCTTCAGGTTGGTGTTCTCTCTGAATTTGTCCTTGTAGGTAAGGGCTTTCAGTAGTGTATCTTGTACCAGGTCCTCTGATTCCTGTCCATTCCGCGTAAACCGGTATGTAAAAGACTTCAGGGTACTTTGTAAATCTGTCAGCTGGTCTGTGAATTCGTTTTTCATATTGTTTAATGTTTACACAACAAAGATAAACAAAATAGGTTTATTAGCCAACTATTTAAGTATAGTGTTTAGAGATATTAGCTAACAATTAAACAAAAAAAACGCTTTTTCTACCCCTGAAGCAAGGATTTTAACGCCTTGATATTTTCCACGAATTTGAAGTTGGGGGCCCCGGAGACATAGGGTTTTGCTGACCTCCCCGTAGCCAGGAGGGTTGAGCCGGGAAAGTCCTTCACCAGGGTATCAAAGTAAGCCTTCGTTCTCAGAGGCTCCTGCGAAACACTCACGGAAGTGATGATGTACCGCGGTTTGTATGCCGTGCATACCTGTTTCAGATCGGCATACGGCAAGTGTTGTCCCAGGTAGTATGTTTTGTATCCCATCTTCTTGACCAGAAAATGATAGAACAGCAGTCCGATTTCATGCATCTCACCTTCCGGGAGAAACAACACAATGTTTTCGGATCCGTGCTTGGGGAAAGGCAGTGAATCGATAGCCACAATTACCTTTTGACGGATGAGGTTGGAGATGAAATGTTCCTGAGCGGGGGTGATGTTTCCCGTCTGCCAAAGGATGCCGATTTTTTCAAGGAACGGATAAACAACATCCGTCACGGTCTTCTCAAAACCGAATTTGATGATCAGGTGGGAGAGCAACTTTTCAAATTGCTCTTCTTCCATGTTCACCATGCATACGATAAACTGGTCGATGAATACGGCGGCATCCTGTTGTTTGGCGGTCCGTTGAACCACTTCAGCGCTGAGCTGCTGGTCGCTCATAACCGCTATTTTGGAGATTTTAATGCCGAGGTTGTTGAGAACGGACACGTTGATAATCTTCCGCAAGTCATCATCCGAATAGTAGCGGATGTTGGTGGGGGTACGCTTGGGACTGATCAGGCCATGCCGCTTTTCCCACATCCGGATCGTATGGGCTTTGATGCCGGATAATGTCTCTAGTTCCCTAATGGAGTAATTGCCCATGCCATGGTTTTGAACAAATAACCCTGATTTAGCCATCTTGTTCAAGCGGACCTATCATTTTACCAGGTTATATATCGTGCCAGATGAACAAGAGGGTGTTTGAAGCCGGCACTGCGATGTGCATTTTGCGCATTCCGTATTCCAATTCTGTGAACCGATCGGGTCTCCAGGCTTTCAACCTTATGACTGGAATGGGGTAGGTTTTATTGCTGATTTTGTTAATTTCGTTACGGCTTATAAATGGTCGTTAACCCACCTAAACTACGCCCACCATGGAAAAAAGAAGATCCTTCCTTAAGAAATCAGGGCTGCTTCTCGCTGCCAGTTCGTTGCCCTTTTCGGTGGTTTCAATGCATGCGAGACGTGTAAAATCTGCCGCAGAGGCCATAGAAGTTACACTTTATGTAGATACAGCGCGGATTGTAAAACCAAACATAAATCCGTTCTGCAATTTCGGCCAGCCAGCCACCATTTTAAATGAGGAATTTACCATTGACGCGAATGTGGGAGACACTGTTACCTGGCTGGGAGTTTCTTCGAATGCACCATTGACTGACGTGGTGAATATCGTTATGATAAATCACGAGGGAGGCAAAAATGTTTTTGACAAGAATGTGCTTAAGGGGGACGGGAAAACACCTGAGCGAGTCACCGGCGAGGTGAAGTATCCAACCACAGTGACCACGAAGTACAAATACAAAATTTCATTCACTGTAATCAATAATGGAGTTCAGCGGAATGGGGTATTTCACATCGATCCAAAGATGGAGGTTCATTGATTCGGCATTGCGGAGCGCTCATTTGATCTTGTCAAAATACTCAGGTTTCTGTCTTGAAAGAAAGGCCCTGCTGATGGCAGGCCTTTTTTTTATGAGTTTCCTGAACGTGTATGCGCAGCATAAAACGAAGGGAGATAGCTTGGAGCGGGTGTATTCATCAGGGAGCTTTGAGCCGCATGAGGAATTGGGGATCCTGAAGGAACTTGCTGTAACTCATTCCAATACCGACAAGCGGCTTCAATACAGCGAGCAGCTCATTCAGCTTGCCCGAGAGTTGGATTCTGCCAATTATTTGTTTCAGGGATATTTGGAGAAAGGCAATGCCCTGCGGTTGAAGAGCGACCTCAGCCAAGCGCTGGAGAGTTATTTTGAGGGGGCAAAAATTGTTGAGAACGGAAAAAACACCAGTCGGTTAGGGGCGGTGTACATTGCCATTGCTGATGTCTATTCCATCATGGGGAATAACGAGAACGCAATCAGATATCATCAAAATGCGATTCGGATTCTGCGAAGAGAAGGGGACTCGCTCAAGGTGGCCACCGCATTATTAAATGCTGGCGATGGATACATCACCATGGAGAGGCTCGATTCCGCCTTGGTGTATACGATGGAGGCTGAAAGTATTTTCAAGAAAATCAACTCCAGGCTTGGGCAGGCCTACAGCCTGGGTAACCTGGGAATGATTTATGCCAAGCTGGGTATAAACCTGAAAGCCGAATATTATATGAACCTGGCGATGATCCTCCTGCAGGATTTGAATGAGTATTATCCGATTGCTGTATACCTTACCTATATCTCCGATATCTATCTTGAAAGAGGAGAAGCTGCCCTGGCGTTGAATTATGCCTCGCAGAGTCTGGAGTTGGCTCAAAAGCATGGGATGAAAAAGCAAGTGAGTGACGCCTATCTGACGCTTTCAAAAATCTATGAGCGTCTGGGCAAGCCTGAACAAGCATTCATGTACTATAGGGATCATATTACTTACAAAGACAGTGTCAATAATATCACAGCAGTACAGCAGATGGCGGATATTCGCACCGATTTTGAAGTCTCAAAGAAGCAGATTGAAGTTGACCTTCTCAATCAGCAGAAGAAGACACAGCAAATCATTGTGGTAGCGATCGTCATCGCGTTGGGCCTGATCAGTCTGCTGGCGTTAGGACTATACAGACGCTACAAGTATATCCGTGTCACCAATAAGATCATTGAGCGTGAAAAGAACCGTTCAGATATTCTGCTGCTCAATATTCTCCCGAAAGAAACAGCGCAGGAATTGAAATTGAATGGCAAAGTCACAGCCAAGCGCTTTGAATCGGTAACCGTGCTCTTTGCGGACTTTAAGGGCTTTACCCAACACGCTGAAAACTTATCACCGGAAACGCTGGTCGAAACCGTGGATTACTACTTTTCCAGGTTTGATTTAATCATGGAAAGGCATGGTTTGGAGAAAATAAAGACCATAGGGGATGCCTACATGTGTGCCGGGGGTTTACCATTTCCAACGGAAGATCATGCTGTACGAATGGTGAGGGCCAGTTTTGAAATGGCTGAATTTGTGCAGGAAGCGAAGAAGACAAACCCAGGGAACAAAACGCGGTTTGATGTCCGTATCGGAATAAACACGGGGCCCGTGGTGGCAGGGATCGTGGGCACCAAGAAATTTGCCTATGACATTTGGGGGGATACGGTGAATATCGCCTCTCATATGGAAACGAATTCAGAGCCGGGAAGGATCAATGTATCTGAAAACACCTATGCGCTGATTAAGGATGTTTTCCCCTGCGCTTACAGGGGAGAAATGGAAGTCAAGAACAGGGGGATCATGAAGATGTACTTTGTTCAGAATGAAAGTGTCCTGGCAGCGGCCCCGTCTGTCAGCGAATCCAGACAGAGCATGCCACCGCTTTAGAGCGATTTTCTTTTGGGAGCACCCTCTCGGTGAATCCTTAGTCCTTGCTGTATTTATTCCTAAGCCTGGTAATACACGTCATCAATTTCATAAGCTCCTTCGGGGCTTTTGAATCATCAAACGTGGAGGAAGTGTACGTATAGCCACCTGCGGAAATGGACAGAGTGGAGTGCCAGGCCGCATCCCTGCTGCGAGCGCTGGAGGGAGCAGCATAGGCAGGTATTTCTTTATAGTCGAGTTCTTGAATGGTTTTCGTAAGGTTGTCCCAGTCGGAGAGGGTCAAAGGCAGGGATTGTTGAAGGCCATTGTTCTCGATGGAGATATTGTCTTTATGAATGGTAACAACCTGCCTTCCGCCCCGCGTTTGGGAGATAAAAGTAATTTCTTCAGGTATTGCAGTCTGAAGGAGTATGGCACAAATCACGATCAGCATAAAATAAGAACTTTGGGCATGCGCGGTTAGTTCATTTTCCGGTTAATTATATATTACTGAGCAATAGGTGCACTTCCATCAATGGCCTGTCAATGTAGTCTAAAAGATTCGTTAGCTCAAGTGTTGGAATCGCTGACTCCTTTCAGTAATACCATATTTTTCTGAAAAAGTTGCTTGTAGGCGTAGCCCTTGTCCCAATGTTGCTTTGTTGTCTCGAGACCATTAGAAGTTATATTCTTTTCAGCTCACTTATTTTGGGTCTTACGCGGCTTTATTTGGGCCGCACCTATTTTCTTAAAACCAAGTTCCATTTACTGTAAACGAAGGGCAAACTTGCCTTAGTGATTCATGACCCTATAGTTTGGTTATTTCGTACCACAATTCTACCATTCCGTCCTTGTACGCCGTTACGTTTTTCAGGTGTAATTTCTGTTCCTGTCCGATATAGTCAAAAAACAAGGTACCGCCACCAAGAATAATCGGCATGATGGATAGGATGATGTCGTCCGCCAGTTTCAAACCGATAAAATCCTTGGCGAGCATGGCCCCTCCAACCATCCAGATATTCTTGTAGTTTGGTCTTAGCCGTTCGTTTACAAGTTTTTCCAGGTTGCCAGCGCAGAATTGGACATTTTTTCTTTCCGTTGTCAAGTCTCTGCTGGTCAGTACAAAAACCGGCACGTTGCCATAGGGCCATCCAAGTGTCAGCGCGTGTTCATACGTTCGTGAGCCCATGACATAGCAGTCTATTGCCTTGAGAAATGCTGCGACGTCTTCTTCGGAAAGAGTAACCCCTTTCGGGTAGTTGTCGGACGATTCAAGCCACGAAACGCTGTTGTCTTCTTTGGCTATGAAGCCGTCGAGACTGGAGACCATGTGTATAGTGACTTTGGATGGGTTGCTTGCCTTAGTGATCATGGAGACCTTTTCCTTCTAAAATGTGTGGAATATTCTTTTGAATCCTTGACTCCCGGGTTTTGGATTGTTTGGGTTGGGAGAAATGCAGGAGGTATCCGCGTTGCCGTCCGGGGGTCAACACCGCAAAAGCAGCTTTCAGTTTCTCGGACTCACCTAATTTCTTTTGAAATTCTTTTGGTATGGCGAATTTGGTCGTGCGCTTAAGTTTTACTTTTAACCCAGCCTTCTCGATCTTAATGGCTTCTCGAATATAGGCTTTGATTGTGGATTTCAGTTGATCTACTTCTTTAGGGTTCGTAAACCGGATTTGGCGAGCTGACTGAACATTCTTTGTTTGTTGAATGAGGATACCTTTGGCATCCTTTAACAAGGCACCTTTGTGAAACAAGAGCGCACAGTATTCTTTAAAGCCGTGAATTAAGACAACGTTACTCTTCCCAACCGTGTAACACGGAACGCCCCATTTCATTTCCTCAGTGAGACCGCAATCAAGAATGATAGTTCTTAGTTTCAGCATTTCTCTCTGCCACGTTTTTGCTTTGGCAAGAAGTGCATCAATCTTCGGATTCACTCTACTCATTTTTGATACATTAGAAACAGGTGGCAGAGCGCCGGCTACTCCGCAAGTTCCACGAACTTGCTTGTATTGCGAAGGTAACTATTTGCTTTAACTGTGAATTCCCAGCATGGCAGATACACCATGTTGTGGGCTGGCGAATTACCTACTCTTTCTAAGTTGATCGATTTCAAGTTCAAGATCATATAAGGCTTGTTTTTGAAGTTTAGCGATTGCTCTTTCAAGTTCAATACATGTCTTTATGGATTTTTTGGAATCTGTATATTCTGTTTTCATTGGTGGTGGAAGTCTGTACTCTATCGCATTTGCGAAATGTGGTTCATGAAATGAGCGCGATAACCCGCAGGAGCTAAAATCCAAGATTCCATTTTCAAACGTTCCGGCATATATTATCCATCGCCCATTTTTGGGAAACCCTGAACAACTTGTGAGATATTTACCTACGATAATATTTGCATCTGATTTCCCTTTAAAGAGTTCAACTATCTGGAGTTTATAAGTTCCTGCGTTTGAATCAAATTCAATGACGTCTCCAATAAATATCAGAGGAGATTCCTTGAAACCTAAATCCTGTTGGTTCTGGAGCGTAAGACTTTTGCAATCGCATGCGACTACCTGCGTCCCGAGTAATAGAAAGATGAAAGCCAAAGTTTGTTTCATGCAGAAACGGGTCTTCAATATTCGCTTGCCCACAACGTGAGTGCATATTGCGTTTGGCTGATTTTGAAAACTAATCTGTCCCACGTGTGTGAAACGAAATTATGAAACTAAAACGACAACGCAACACTGAACCAAGCCAAATGAAATATGCACATTGTTATACACAGTGCCGCAGTCGACCGTTACCTAACCACACGGATGCCAGTGCTTTGGTTTGCGTGTCGGTATGTGTGGCACTGGCATTGGTGTGGTTTTTCAGTGGGCAAATTTAATTACTTCATTGAGTGAAATGCAACCTTGTTTCCTTCGGTGTCTTCAAAGTGAGCCATAAAACCGTTTTGTCCGATTGCAGTTTTCGGCATAATAATTTTGCCACCTCCTTTTTGAACTCTTGAAAGTGGAACATTTAAATCGTCACCACCATTGAGATAAATCAATGAGCCTTTTGAAGATGGTTCATAACCCTCGGCTTGTGTGATACACCCTCCGATGCCATTCTGTAAGTCGGCAGGGAAGAATGCAGATTTCATTCCTCCCATTTCCATTGGTTGCATAGTTGCACTTAAAACTGTTTCGTAGAAAGTTTTTGCTTTGTCGAAAATGTTCACTGGAAGTTCAAACCAGTTGATTGCGTTTGTCATGTTTGGTTGGGTTTAAAATGATTTATTTTTTCCTTTTTGAGGTCTTTGCTTTTTTGTTAAAATCCAAACTAAGGTTTATCCAATAGGCAAATTCTTTTTTAGTCCTCATTCCACTATCGCCCACCATTACATAACCTTTCATTGGTCGTTTAGTGAAGTCCATAGTTCTGCAACCTTGTCTTTCAATTTCCTTTTCATGAATTGTCGGGTCAATGCGACACATCAGTTCATCTTTGATAATTCCTACGCACATTTTTCCCTTTACCATGAAGGTTAGGCCTCCCATCATTGGTTTTTCTTCTACCTTAGAAATGTTGAACAACGCTACTCTGATTCTGTCTGCAAGTTTTTCGTTATAAGCCATCTTTAAGTTTTTTCAGCATAAGATTTAAGTCCAACAAAGAATTGTTTTATTCCACCTTCTGTTTGCTTGCGTATCATTAAGGCATCAAGCAATTTTCCGAACAAACCGAATTTTACAGTGTATTCCATTACTTGCTTCACATTGGTTTGTTCTCCAACTTTTTCAAAACTGTAACTGTGTTTGAGCCCATTTATTGGAAAGGAGCAGTCCGTAAGTTGATAAGCAAGTGCCTCATTGGGTTTGTAGACAGTAATATTTTCTTCAAACCAATTTTTGCCGTCCAGCATGAGGACTTTTCTTTTTGCTCCAAGTCCTGTTTTCTCTGTTGAAACCAAAGTTGACTTCTTAACTGTTGGGTCAAACTTGTCTAACATTTCAAGATCAGTGAGTAGTTGCCAAACTTTATCAACGCTAGCGTTGATAGTAATTTCGTTGTGGATAGTTGTCATGCTTATTGTTTTTCGGCTATTGACTTAATGTTGGAAAGAATTTGTCCCTGAATCTCTCCCATCTTTGTTTTCATCATCAAAGCATTCATAATTCTCACCATCAAGTTGGCAGGTTCGTAATAGGATTCATTTACGATTTTTGTTTTGCTGTCGCCAATCTTTTCAAGAGAAAAGCAAAATCTTGGGTCTTTCAGCATCTTGCCCATTCCCATGGTGTCGCTTTCAATTGCCCAAACTATTTTTTGTTCGTGAACAAGCTCTACCAATTTCTCTGTCATCGTTCCTTTCTTGCCTTGATTTTCCATTTCACAAGTTCGGGTTTCGCCCTGCTTGTCCATTCTTCCCGTGGCTGAGATAACACCTGGATTTATTTTGCCCAACAATTTAATGTCGGTGATAATTGCCCAAACGCTGCTGATTGGAGCATTGATTGTAGCTTCGTTTCTTGCTTGCAGTTTGCTCATTTTACTTTTGCTTTAAATTGTTGATCGAATAATTGTCGATTGCAAATGTAGAACAATCCACTTGGAAATTCAAAGTGCTTTTGTATTTTTGTACCGTGAAAAAGAAAGAAATATCATTTAGGTCTGATTGCCCAATTAGCAAAACCCTTGATATTTTGGGCGACAAATGGTCATTGCTTATTGTGAGAGATATGGTTTTTAAAGATAAAAGTACTTATAGCGATTTCTTGAATGGTGGCGAAGGAATTACAACAAGTGTTCTTGCTGACAAATTGGTTCTACTTGAAAGCGGTGGAATTATTTCAAGGGAAGCTCACCCTGAAAGCAAAGCCAAAATTCTTTACACTCTCACACCAAAAGGAATTGATTTAATTCCTGTGCTGGTTGAAGTAATTTCATGGAGTGAAAAGCACCATGAAGTTCATCCACAAGCAACAGCGTTTGCCAAGCAGGTAAGAAAAGATAAAGAGGGTGTCATCAAAATGATTAGGCAAAGTTTGAAGAAAAAGTAACTTTCAACTAAGATTGAAGATGTTTTTAATCTTAATATTATCGTCTGTACTGCTGTCAAAGGTTGGCTCTTTTACTTGCTTTGGGGTCGCGGTGGGAATGTGTGGCAAGTAAATATGCCAATGTGGGTCGACTACTCTGTCCCGCGGCATTGTGTATAACGTCAGTGTATATGTCCGTAGTGGGAAGTAGTAGGACTTTGCTAAATCCGCCAGCTGGCGGATGGCAAAGGCCGACAACTCTGTTCTTTCAACAAACTATTTCTGTAACCGAAGATAACTATTTATATTGAGTGTGAATCCCCACCATGACGCATACATAATGTTGTAGGCCGTTTGCTTCCACCATATTTTTTGTCTCCTTCAGTTTTGCCACCGAAACTCAAATATTCCTATAACGGTAAATACAGTTGCCAAATCACCACTTTGGCTAGTCATCTTAGATTTGAAACATTAATGTCCAGTATATACTAATAAGATTAGCGAGGGTCAATGATAAATATTGAATCCAGTCTTTTTTTAGAAAAATACTCAGAGTAACAATCAAAAGCAGGAGGATTAGAAAAACATTGGCAATATAAAATGGATGAATATGCTGTAAAAAAATATTCCTAATAAGAATCAGAATAATCATCACTACGGCTAGTCTAAAAATAATTGGAGTCGCTTTGAAATAGTGGGCCCTAAAGTCAATTGATTTTTCAATAAGTTGGGGGAATAAGACATATGTGCAAAAGCATAAGAAAATTGCAGGAAAAGTATTTTGTATAAGCAATAGAGGCGTCCAATCCTTTACTACGCTAAGGAAATAATAGAAGTCGAAAAAACTCAAGATAGTTATGTTGAAAATTAATGTAACAAAAAGCCCATGAGGGTAATAATATTTTATTCTATCCCTATTTTTTAAAGTTTCGGCTATGCCCTTTATTAACTCAGTTAGAGTGAATCCGATTAGAATTCCATAGAACCCCGCGATATATTCAGATTTACCCATAAAAAATGAAATTGAGGTTGAAGCTAGCCATATTTATAATTAAAAATCAGGAAGGCAAATTATTGTAAATTCTGGCTGCGTTGACTGTTGACTCAAATTTTCTCCACGGTTCCTGAACTTCTCAGTTTTCAATTGTCCGCGAAGCAGTAACGTGACATTTGGTACATTCCATTTTGGAGCCACTCGTCCTACATTATCTACGTACGCAAATCTTAATCATTTTAGGCTTCATTGCCAGCGGAAAAGTTTGCGAATGGCCTACAACGTTTGTGTTTATGCAGTGGTGGGCTTTTGAAAACGTATCTGTCTACCGTGACCAACGTTGAACGAAGATAATAATTTATAGCTTGCACATCACTCCACCATTGCATAAACATTGTGTTAGCGCCATGTGCCCTTTTCTTCCCTTCTCCTACGTTAATTTTTAGGTCGTTGTCAACCTGTCACCGGGTAAGGAGTCTTGTCCACAGGGCACGAGACATATAGTGAACTCTCGGACGGGGCAACCTTGTAAAATCTTCGAGATACCTTAGTATAATCTGACAGAACTTATTAACTTTCTTAAGTAAACGTGCGGAGTCAGCACTGAAATCACTGACCACAAAGAAATGGAATCCCTAACTACCAAGAAAATTGATGCTGCAGGACTGGAGCAGAAAGTTAAAAAAATGTACAGCGATGTAGCCCTTAATCCGAAAGGCGAGTATCATTTCGAGATGGGGCGAGGACTTGCCGAAAAGCTGGGCTATGAAAAAGTAGATCTTGATTCAATTCCATCGGCATCAATTGAATCGTTCGCAGGTGTTGGTTATTTCTTCGACATAGCAAATTTCAAGGAAGGCGAAAAAGTTCTTGACCTCGGGAGTGGTTCAGGAATGGACACATTCATAGTTGCCTTAAAAGTAGGTAAGACAGGAACCGTCACGGGGATTGACATGACAGATGAACAGCTTGAAAAATCAGAGCGGTTGAGGAAAGAGAATAATTTCAACAATATCTCTTTTCAAAAAAGCTACATTGAGAGCCTTCCTTTTGCGGATGCAAGTTTTGATGTAGTTATCAGTAATGGTGTTATCAATCTTTGTACCGATAAGGGACAAGTATTTGCAGAAGTCGGCCGTGTGCTGAAACCAAAAGGACGAATGGCCATAGCTGACATCGTTACCGAAAAACAATTGCCCGAAAATGTGGTTTGCAATTCAACATTGTGGGCAGCGTGCATCGGAGGGGCAGCACAACAAGACGATTATAGCAGTGCAATTCGCAGCGGAGGAATGGAGGTTCTTTATGTAAAAACAAATGACAATTATGGCTTCATTTCCAAATCAGCCCTAGGTGCTTCAAAAGAATTTGGTGTAAAGAGTGTATCCATCCTGGCCGAGAAAGAATAATAATACCTAAAAGAGATAACTTATGAAACTCATTTTTAAATCCCTGAAGTTCATTGCCATCTTAAGTTTGTCAATTGCTGTAACTGCTTCACATGCACAGGACAAGCAGCCAATGATTGGCCAACCCGCGCCATCTTTTGCACTTAAAGGTCTTGATGGGAAAAACTATTCATTAACAGAACTAAGGGGCAAGTATGTAGTAATACATTTTGCGGCCACCTGGTGTCCCTTTTGCAATGCCGAGGCGCCCAATCTGGAGCAGCTTTACAAGACATACAATAGTAAAGGTGTGCAGGTATTTATTGTAGATGTGAAGGAAAATAAAGAACTGGTGGCGAAATCTCTCAAACGATTCAACTTTTCGTTTCCGGTATTACTGGACGAAGATGGTTCGATAGCAACCAAATATGCACCAGAAGGTCTGCTACCGGATTTGGCCCGTGATGAGGTGCCATTGGCGTCCAACCTCATCATTAATAAAGAAGGGAAAATCATGTTTTACTCTTTGCTGAACACCACAAATTTTGACGCAAAACTGACTGAACT
The DNA here is from genome assembly GCA_034440075.1 of Cytophagales bacterium. Taxonomy (GTDB): domain Bacteria; phylum Bacteroidota; class Bacteroidia; order Cytophagales; family Cyclobacteriaceae; genus ELB16-189. Next base: position 770 of record JAWXBL010000039.1, on the reverse strand, counting down.
GAAGCAAAAATTAGATGAATTATTGGCAAGCGATAATTAGTCATGAAATACTCTCTTCTGATTTTGCTTTCCTTTTCAATTCTTTCAGGCACCAGCCAGCCAAAAACAGAGATTGTAAAATTAACTGTTCCAAAAATCTGTGTTGATCAAGGGAATAGTTCAACAATAAAAATCGGAGTGGAAGTAAAGGAAGGATACCATATTCAGGCTAACCAGTTGGATGATGAGTACCTTATGCCAACCACGCTTACGATTAAAGCCGATACCAATATTATCATTGGCAAACAGGTATTCCCGCAAAATAAGAAATTCAGATTGGAAGGCTCTGATGATTATTGGAATGTTTACGATGGGAGTTTCGATATAAGCATACTATTTAAAACAAAGGAGATAATTCAAAAGGGAAGATACAATTTGGCCGCAACATTTCATTACCAGGCATGCGATTCTAAGAGTTGCCTTTCCCCAAGGACAATCGATTTCTTATTGACGATAGAAGTGACCGAACAAAGGGATTGAAGTCAGCGCTCATTGGGATTTGTTTTCTTCGTTGTCAACTGCCTATTTGTTCCAATGTACTTTGTTCTTTCATGTCACCGTTGTTTAAGGAAACTACTACTTGTCCCAGTGTAGAATCTTAATAAGTAGAGTGTCGCTCGTTAATTTCCTTATGTAAGCTCCCCCAAAACCTGGGCCACGGAATAGTTGGTTTTTTGTATTCATGAAGGTAACAATTCTATTGGTGTTCTGAAGTTAAGAGATTGATGAGG
>JAWXBL010000038.1:0-12184 GCA_034440075.1 Cytophagales bacterium | reverse complement strand
GGTGCAGAATAAAGCACGTAAACATGAAACTTCATAAATAAGAAATGACGACCAGAAGTCGCCATTTCTCTTGTAGCGGGGGCAAGACTCGAACTTGCGACCTTTGGGTTATGAGCCCAACGAGCTACCAACTGCTCCACCCCGCGATGTTGGACTACAAAAGTAGCCTCTTCGGGGACAAATAACAAATGAGGACCGCTATCTTCACTCTTTAATCGAATGGGAAATGACAATTGATTTGCGAAGTGATACGGTGACAAAACCGACGCCAGGGATGCTGCAGGCCATGATGGATGCCGTGGTGGGTGACGACGTTTTTAGGGAAGATCCTACCGTAAACCTGCTGGAAGAGCATTGCGCAGGCCTCTTTGGAATGGAGTCTGCCATCTATTGCCCTTCGGGTACGATGACCAACCAGATAGGGATCAATGTGCTTACCCAGCCGTACGACGAAGTAATTTGTTACAAGGGCTCGCATATCTACAAATACGAGGGGGGTGGGCTTGCTGGAAACAGCCACGTAAGTACCCGGCTGCTGCAGGGTGACCGGGGCCGGCTTTCGGTCAAGGAAATTGGTGCCAACATCAATTCGGCGGATTCGCATTACCCGAACACATCCGTAGTGGCGCTTGAAAATACCGTCGTGCGGGAAGGTGGGAGTTACTACACCTTGGATCAAATCAAGGAAGTCTGTGATTTTTCCAGATCAAAGGGGCTGCTGACACACCTGGACGGGGCAAGGCTCTTCAACGCATTGGAGGAAACAAAAGATGATCCCAGGGAAATCGGAAAGCATTTTGACACAATTTCCATTTGTCTTTCCAAAGGCTTGGGGGCTCCCGTGGGGTCGGTCCTGCTTTGCAGGAAAGAATGGATGGCGAAGGCGCGCCGCATGCGAAAGGTGTTCGGAGGAGGAATGCGGCAGGCAGGATACTTGGCTGCCGCCGGATTGTATGCGCTCGTCCACCATGTCAGCCGGCTGAAGGAAGACCATGTGCGTGCGCGGGAGATCGGCAAAGTTCTAAGTAATCTTTCCTATGTGAAGTCGGTCATGCCGGTGGACACCAACATTGTTATTTTTGAGTTGAAGGACGGCGTGACACCGGCACAGTTTGTGGAGTCTATTGCACTAGAGGGAATCCGTGTGCTGGCGTTCAGCGCTACGGAAATCCGGATGGTAACGCACCTCGATTTCAATGATGAAATGCTCGATCAAACTATGCGTGTCTTGAAGGCCATGAAGTTCTGATGAATCTTTTTCCTCTTTTCTAGGTAACTCGTTATATAAGCAATGTCGCTCCTCCATCCATCTTCGCCTCCGCTCGCTGAGCGCATGCGCCCTTCCCGGCTCGATGACTTGATTGGGCAGTCGCATTTGGTGGGGCCGAGCGGAATCATCCGCAAAGCCATCAGCTCTGGAAACATTCCATCGATGATCCTCTGGGGCCCTCCGGGTGTAGGAAAGACAACCATCGCGAATATCATAGCCCATGAGATAAAGAGGCCTTTTCAGGCATTGAGCGCTGTCCATGCAGGGGTAAAAGATGTGCGCGAAGTGATTGACAAAGCAAAGCATACGAACAGACCGATTCTGTTTATTGATGAAATCCACCGCTTTAATAAGTCCCAGCAGGATGCGCTCCTGGGAGCCGTAGAGAAGGGAACAATTACGCTTATAGGTGCAACTACAGAAAATCCCTCCTTTGAAGTTAATTCGGCATTGCTTTCGCGATGCCAGGTGTATGTATTAAAGGCCCTGACGGAACAGGAGTTGAACGCACTCATTCATGCTGCCATCCAAAAGGATGAGGTGCTTAGTAGACGAAAGATTACAGTATCGGAGCAGTCAGCATTGATGAATATTTCAGGCGGGGACGCCCGGAAAATTTTGAACCTGGTAGAACTGATCTGTGAATCCGTGGAAGGAGATATCAAGATCACAGATCAACTTGTCATGGAGGTTGCGCAAAAGCACATTGCCATCTATGACAAAAGCGGGGAGCAGCATTACGATATCATCTCTGCATTCATCAAATCCATCCGCGGGAGTGATCCGAACGCGGCGGTTTACTACCTGGCCCGGATGATCGAGGGCGGAGAGGATGTAAAATTTATCGCAAGGCGCCTGGTCATTTTGGCTTCCGAGGACATTGGCAATGCAAACCCGACCGCTCTGGTGCTGGCAACCAACGCGTTCCAGGCTGTCACCATGATTGGCTATCCGGAGGCGAGCCTTATTCTCAGCCAGTGTGCCACCTACCTGGCCAGCTCGCCCAAGAGCAACGCGGCGACGGTGGCGATTGGAAGCGCGATGAATACAGTTCGCGAAACCGGAGACCTGCCCGTACCGTTGGCTGTTCGAAATGCGCCAACGAAACTCATGAAGGACCTGGGGTATGGCAAGAACTATCAATATGCGCATGACTTTGAGGGGAACTTTACGCCCATGGAATTTCTCCCCGACGCCATCACGAGCACCCGGTTTTATGATCCCGGAAACAATCCAAGGGAGAAAGAGATGAGGGAGTTTCTGCGAAGACTGTGGAACGAAAAGTATGGGTACTGAAAACCGCAACACAGATGGGTAAAGAAATACTTATTTTGCGAAAAAAGTGATTGGGCATGCAGCGTTTGATTTTTGATTACTCTCCCGTATACTTTTTGGTTTGCGTTGCCGTAGGTGTCGCGTACGCTATCATTCTGTACTCAGCCAGGAACAGTTGGAGCACCTTGGTTAACCGCGTGTTGGCTGTGCTCCGGGCGGCACTGGTATCGTTAATCCTTCTGCTGCTCCTGGGCCCCGTTCTTCGCCAAACAGCTAACGTATTTGAAAAACCATCCGTGGTGATTCTTGTGGACCATTCCCGTTCATTGAAAGCGGCGACCGATACGACGGGGTTGCTTAGCGGCCTGAGGAGAGTTGCATTGGATCTTGAAAACCAGGATCGCCACGTGGCCTGGAGCAATCTGAGTGGCCCTGCAGACAGCATCTTTTTTACGCACCGTTCCTCGGACCTTTCCGCAGCCCTGAAACAGACCATCACATCTTTTGAGGGAAGGAACCTCCAGGGGATTATCCTGGCTTCTGACGGAATTTACAACAATGGTATTTCCCCATTGTATGTGCCTTTACGTGTGCCCATATACGCAGTGGGCGTTGGAGATACCACCGAACGCTCAGACATTGTTTTGAAGAACGTAGCCTATAACCGGGTGGTTTACCAGGGTAACAAGTTTCCGTTGCGGGCTGAGGTTGGAGTCACCGGGTTGCCGGATCAGGACATTACAGTGGCTGTGAGACAGCAGGGAAAGGTGCTGCAGCAAATCAGAAAGAATGCCGGAAGTAAGTCCCTGGTGGATTTTGATTTTCTGCTGGATGCTGGCGTACAGGGGATTCAGCGGCTGGATATTGTTGTTGAGCGGGCGTCCAATGAGGCAAGCTATGACAACAACCGGGCAAATGCTTTTGTCGAAGTTGTGGAGGGAAAGAAAAAGGTTCTAATTCTAGCCTCGGGTCCGCATCCGGATATCAAGGCATTCAGGTCGGTAATTGAGAAGAATCCAAATTACGAATTGAAAGTGCATGTGGCCGGGGTGAAGGAACTTCCTGCGGCAGACCGGAGTCCAGCCGCTGTCGATTTGCTGATCGCTCATCAAAGTCCGGACCCGGACGGAAGGACAACCGCCCTGTTGGGGAATTACATCAAGGCTAAAACGCCAACGCTTATCGTGATTGGCAACCGGACACAATTGCGGGCGCTTGCGGCCGCAGGGATTCCAGCGACATTTGAACCCACCGGCCAACGCGACGAGGTTCAACCGGTACTGAACAGCGATTTTCAGGACCTTGGATTCTCACCGGAGATGACCACACTGATTGGGCGGTACCCGCCCGTTACGGTACCGTTTGGGAAATTTTCCTACCCATCAAATGCCAGGATAATTTTAAACCAGCAGATCGGAAGCCTGGTGACGGACCGCCCGCTGCTCTATACAGTGGAACAGGAAAATCAGAAAATCGGGGTGCTAGTGGGGGAAGGCATCTGGAAGTGGCGGCTTGGCGAATACCAGGAAACGGAAAAAACCGTGGCCTTCGATGAATTGATGTCTAAACTTCTTCAGTACTTAAGCACGCAGGATGACAAGCGTAGATTCCGCGCTTTTCCCGTAAGGCATGAATTCACAAACGATGCGCCGGTGGTCATTGAGAGCCAGGTTTACAATGAATTGTATGAGCCCGTGTACGGAAGCACCATTGATATTGAGCTGCGCGATGATCTGGGCAAGGCAACTTCTTACAGCTATGTAACTGGACCGGGCGGAAGCAGTCGGTATCGCATCGGCGGCCTTGCGGAGGGTATCTATCGGTACACAGCTTCCACGGAGATAAAAGGAAAACGGGAAACTGCCAAAGGGGAATTCCTGGTTCTTGAGCAAAATCAAGAAGGGAGGAGTCTTGTAGCCGATTTTGGATTGTTACGAAAATTGGCGAAAGGGACGGAGGGGAAGTTCTATACGGGTTCTGAACTTAATCAATTGACGCAGGACCTGACTTCGCGGGAAGCGCAAGCCATTATTCACAGTGAGGAATCATTCCACCCCCTGATAAATCTTAAGATCGTCTTCTTTCTGTTGCTCTTGCTGGTGTCTGCCGAGTGGTTCTTGCGGAAGTTCGCCGGATCCTATTAATTACTCCATCAAGGCTGTTCAACCAGGTAGGTGCGGAGTACTGCCGGAACACGTCTGCCTTTGATGATATCATCGTGAGGATATTCGAAAAGGATTCGTGTATTCGGGACAAGGAACGGATGTTGATCGATGAAAACCCCCGAATTAAACTTCATACGGATGTGCGGGCCGGTAATCTTATCGAGGTTGAAGTGTACCGGAGGCGAAACGGGTATGTGCTCAGTGATGAGGGCATACCGATAGACAGGCATCTTACTTAATATTTTTTGAATGTGTTCATTGCTAAGGTGCTGCAGGACCTGGCGAATGATAATCAGGTCGGCAACAGGCAAGGCATCCTCGATTGCATTGATCTTTTTGAATTTTATTTTATCTGTTTGGAAATTTTTTTGGTGATGGGTAATGAGCTCATCGACCACATCGCCACCGGTGTAGGCGACGTCAAGGCCTTTTACTACTTGTGAGGAAACATAAAAATCACCGCATCCGATTTCGAGAATGTCGTTGATGGAATGGGCGGTAATGAATTTCCGAACCTGCTCAATGTATTGCTGCGTGTCGGGATGATGGGTGCCGTCACCGGAATAGAATGTACCCGGAACACCACCCCATTCGTTCCGTTTGTAGATCCCCGAGAAAATATCCTCTACCCGCTTTTTTTGAAGCTTGTGAAAAGACCGCTGTTTCCACCACAACCAAAGGGACTTTAACATGGGCTGATGAATATGGAAAAGGGCATCCTGTTAAGACGCCCTTTTTTGATCCGGGTTAATGAAAAAATCACTGATTCTTTTCCTTGGAGGCTTTGGCTTTCTTCACCTTGATGGTGAGCACATCGCCCTTTCCTTCATAGTCTGCCATGATGGTACCGCCTTCTTCAACATCTCCTTTCAGAATCTCTTCAGCAACCGGATCTTCCAGATATTTCTGAATGGCTCGATTCAGCGGGCGTGCACCAAACTGCTGATCATATCCTTTTTCTGCCAGGAAGTCCTTGGCCTTGTCGGTGAGTTCGACGTGATAACCGATCGTAAGAATCCGGGCAAATAATTTACCCAATGTAATGTCGATAATTTTATGAATGTGTTCGCGCTGGAGCGAATTGAATACAATCACGTCATCCAGGCGATTAAGGAACTCGGGAGAAAAGGCCTTCTTGAGCGCGCTTTGAATCGTGCTTTTCATGATTTCCTCCTCGTTGTCGTTCTTGGACTTGGTGGCAAAACCGATACCGGATCCAAAATCTTTCAGATCGCGAACGCCAATGTTGGAAGTCATGATGATAATGGTATTCCGGAAATCAACCCGGCGGCCAAGGCCGTCTGTCAGGATGCCGTCATCGAGAACTTGTAAAAGGATATTAAAGACATCCGGGTGCGCCTTCTCAATTTCGTCTAGCAGCACGACGCTGTACGGTTTCCTCCGCACCTTCTCGGTCAACTGACCACCCTCTTCATACCCTACGTATCCAGGTGGGGCCCCAACAAGGCGTGACACGGAGAACTTCTCCATGTATTCGCTCATGTCGATGCGGATGAGGGCATCATCCTTATCAAATAGATAGAAGGCAAGCACTTTGGCCAGTTCCGTTTTACCAACTCCGGTCGGCCCGAGAAAGACAAACGATCCAATGGGCTTACGGGGGTCTTTTAGTCCGACCCGTGTGCGTTGGATGGCTTTCGCCAGTTTCTTGATAGCATCTTCCTGGCCGATAACCCGGCCGCTCAACTCAGCGGCCATGCCCAACAGTTTATTGCTTTCCTTTTGTGCAATTCGGTTTGTGGGTATGCCGGTCATCATGCCAATCACATCCGCCACGTTGTCTTCGGTAACCGTGTATTTTTCGGTTCGTGTCTTTTCCTCCCAGCGCGCCTTGGCCAGGTCCAGCTGCTCGATCAGTTTCTTTTCCTTGTCGCGAAGCTGTGCTGCTTCTTCATACTTCTGACTCTTTACAACCTGATTCTTCTCCTTCTTTACGTCCTCGATGGCACCCTCAAACTTTACAATGTCCTCGGGAACGTGGATGTTGTTAATGTGTACGCGCGCTCCCGCCTCATCGAGCACATCGATGGCCTTGTCAGGAAGAAATCGATCACTGATATATCGGTCGGAGAGTTTGACACAAGCGTCAATGGCAGCTTTGGTGTACGATACGTGGTGGTGCTCCTCGTACTTCTCCTTGATGTTGTCGAGAATCTGAATGGTTTCCTCTACCGATGTGGAGTCGATCAACACCATCTGGAAGCGACGGGCCAGGGCGCCATCTTTCTCAATGTATTGCCGGTACTCATCCAAGGTAGTGGCTCCGATGCACTGAATTTCACCACGGGCCAGGGCCGGCTTGAACATGTTGGAGGCATCCAATGATCCGGAAGCTCCGCCTGCGCCAACGATAGTGTGCAGCTCATCAATGAACAAGATCACATCAGCTGACTTTTCCAACTCGTTCATTACGGCTTTCATGCGCTCTTCAAATTGCCCACGGTATTTGGTACCGGCAACAAGGGAGGCCAGGTCGAGTGTAACCACGCGCTTTCCAAAAAGAACGCGCGATACCTTCTTCTGAATGATTCGCAAAGCCAATCCTTCAGCAATAGCTGTTTTCCCCACGCCAGGTTCGCCTATCAAAATAGGGTTATTTTTCTTACGCCGTGAGAGGATTTGCGCCACGCGCTCGATTTCCTTTTCCCGGCCAACGATAGGGTCGAGTTTGTTGTCCTCCGCCAACTTGGTAAGGTCGCGTCCAAAATTGTCAAGTACGGGTGTTCTTGATTTTTCCGCACCCTTCTTTTCTTTCCCTGTGCTTCCACCACCGCCCGGTGATCCAAACATCTTGGATGAGTCGTCATCGGGGTCGTCTGTGTCTTGCGAGGCAGTGGGATGATCGTGTTGGTATTCAAGCATTTCTTTCACCACATCATAGGCGACATCAAACTTGTTAAGAATCTGCGTTGCCAGGTTATCCGGATCACGAAGAATGGACAACAACAAGTGTTCAGTTCCAATCAATTGGGCCTTGAACACTTTGGCTTCCAGGTAGGTAATCTTGAGGACCTTTTCCGAGGCTCTGGTAAGAGGGATGTTGGAGAGGTTTTTTACCTGATGGGTAGCTGTTCCTTTGGATACCTTTTCAATTTCACCACGCAGTTCATCGATAGGCACGCCCAGCTTCTTGAGTACACCTACCGCCACACCTTCGCCCTCGCGAATCATGCCTAAAACAAGGTGTTCGGTGCCAATGTAATCGTGTCCCAACCGTAGCGCTTCTTCCCGGCTAAGAGAAATCACTTCTTTTACGCGATTAGAAAATTTTGCTTCCATGGATGGGATTCCTTTTTTGTGTTATAAATGTAGGGTGACGATGATTCAAATGCAACTGGGATAATTTGACCGGATTCGATCGTCGGACCCGCTGCTGTTCCTCTAAACACAGCTGATATTTTATTTGTTCAATTTTGATGCCGATGACTGAATGATATTCCGGGCTTCAGGCCCCATGCAGAATACTAGATCAAGGACGCTGAGATTGGGTACAAACTGTTTGCCAAAAACCTGCTGATAGGTACACGCGCAATAAAAAGGCCGTTGAGAAAAGTCGCTTTTTGCGGAAATGGTGTTTCTAAGGTCCGTCTGGTCCGATTTCTCAACATATGCCATCGTTTCTGTAATGTTTTTCCTCCAGCCAAGCCATTTCAGACACATTGACAGAAGGCGTGTGTTTAGGCTGAATAAAGTGGTGGTATTTGAAAATAATTCTGCACGCAAATCGTCAGTATAAAACTCAAAATAGGGTGCTTTCGCATAAGCGGATTGAAGCGTTCGCCACATGTTGGCCTGCCACCGGCTGCCGTAATCAATTTGAACCTGATGGACGGGGACTTTTGCGGAAGCACCCGTCAGGGGCACCGTGAGCCTCGCTACACCGTGGGCAGTGAGGACGTAGCATCGGTTCCGGTACGATTGTTTGATAAAGTGTTCATGTTTCTCGATCACGATCGATTCGTGTGCATGCAGTGCACAGAAATATTCAATGGATGGAAGGAAGTGGGCTTCAATGAGAACGGAGCTCATCCCTGAAATTGAAAATCGCCAAGGCCCTGGCGGGTTACGACAGGAATACCCGACGTAAAATCAACAACGGTAGATGGGATGTTTCCGCCCGGACCGCCGTCAACTACCAGATCCACCCGGTGTTTGAAATCCTCAAAAATTTCGGCGGGATCTGTCGTGTATTCCCTGATGGCATCGTCATCCTTAACGGAGGAGGTGACCAGAGGATGCTCCAACCGCTTCACAATTTCATGAGGTATAGGGTGATCGGGAATCCGTATTCCTACTGTCTTTTTGTTTTCACCGACTATTTTTGGAACCATCGATCCCGCGTTGAGAATAAACGTAAAGGGGCCGGGCAAGGAGTGTTTCAGGATCTTAAAGGTGCTGGTGTCCATCGGCCTCACAAAGTTGGAGACATGGCTGAAGTCTGCACAGATAAAAGAGAGATTCAGTTTGTGTGGTTTGATGGCGAGTACGCTGCAGAGCCGCTCAACAGCCCGGCGGTTCATCAGGTCGCAGCCAATGCCGTAGACGGTGTCGGTGGGGTAAATGACAAGCCCCCCCTCCAGTAGGGTCTTAACAACCATAGCAATTTTGCGTGGTTCGGGGTTGCGCGGGTGTATGGGAATCAGTTGAGCTGGCATCCTAAAATGTTCTTGCAAAACTAGCGTTTTCTATGCAGGCCGTTTCTTATTTTTGGCCCCTCGAAGCTATGGTGAAATTTCAAATGACGAAACTGATACTTTTTCTTGTCGGCTCCATGATGCTGATCACCTTTACTTTTTACTTCTATCAGATCGTGTATACTCCAAATATTCTGGTGGAACGGAGCGACCGACTGTTTGTTATTAAGTCGGGAACGCTCTACCGTCAGGTATTGTCGGATCTGGACCGACAGGGATTTGTCAACGACATGGTTTCCTTCGGCTTTCTTGCAAGGCTGAAAAATTTTGACAGGAAAATCCAGCCGGGCCGGTATATGCTCCGGAGAAACATGACTAACCTGGCAGCAATCGATGCACTCACCGTAGGTCGACGCGAACTGGTGAGCGTGACCTTTACAAATGTGCGACTGATGGATGAGTTGGATGAACGGATCACGAAGAATACCGGAGTAACCCCCGATGAATTCAAAAAGGCGCTGTACGCGTTTGTGGCTGACAACACAGATGGCTTTACCCGTGAGAACATTCTTTGCATGTTCATTCCTAACACATACCAGGTGTACTATAATGTAGTGCCCGAAGAACTGATTAGCCGCATGAATGATGAATTTAACCGTTTCTGGTCGGAGGAACGAAAAAAGAAAGCGGCTGCTTTAGGCATGACGCCCATAGCGGTTTCAATCCTGGCTTCCATTGTGCAGGCCGAGACCGTTAAGCAGGACGAAGCGCCGCGGATCGCCGGGCTCTATATTAACCGACTGCAGAAGGGCATTCCTCTGCAGGCAGACCCCACCCTGGTTTTTGCGGTCGGGGACTTCACGCTCAAACGGGTGCTCAATGAGCACAAGGAAGTGGTGTCACCCTATAACACCTACAAGCATGCCGGGCTTCCACCGGGGCCTATCAACATGCCTTCCATCGCCAGCATTGATGCCGTTCTCGACTATGAGAAAAGTAACTATGTGTACATGTGTGCCCGGGAAGATTTTTCAGGGTATCACAATTTTGCGACCAACCTCCAGGCGCACAATGCAAACGCCGCCCGATACCAGCGTGCGCTCACCATTGAACAGCGGAAAGGCGCGGCCCTGCGTCGAAAAAAGAAGTAGGCTCCATCGGGGGTTATATCGTAATTTGCATACGTGTATAAAGCTGAAACCCACATCCGAGTTCGCTACAGCGAGACAGATCAAATGGAGTATGTCTACTACGGAAATTATGCTACGTATTACGAGGTGGGAAGGGTCGAGAGTCTGCGTCAGCTGGGGTTGACTTACAAGGAGTTGGAAGCAATGGGTATCATCATGCCGGTGTTGGAGAATCATTCTGAATTCATGTTCCCTGCTTTGTATGACGAGCTGCTCCGCGTCGTAGTGTCCATTCCGGACAAACCCTCCGTTCGTATCAGGTTTCATTATGAAATCTTTAACGAACAAGACACGCTGATTCATCGGGGATACACCTTGCTGGCGTTTGTGAACCAAAAGACGGGACGACCCTGCCGGCCACCCGAAGCTTTTCAAAAAGCATTAGCTCCATATTTTTAACTTTGCGGTATTCATGAAATACCAGATCCGCAAGAAAATCCTGGAAATTACCCCTGCGCGCATTGTCCGGGACTGGTTAAAGAAGGTAAAGATCCGCGGTGGCGACCACCTTTCACTCTACAAGTTCAGCAAAATCTTTATCTCGAATATTGAGAAGGATAAGATCATGGACCGGGCCAACGGCGTTGCCTTCAACTTCGTCCTGGCCATATTCCCGACGGTTATTTTTCTCTTCACACTCATCCCATACGTCACCGATTTTTTTCCAACCATCGACCGGGACAACATCATCCGGGCCATCGGCGAGTATCTTCCACCCACGATGTATGACGTGGTGTCATCAACGGTTGTTGACATTTTGGACAAACAGCGTGGAGGCTTGTTGACCTTTGGATTTTTGTTTGCAGCCTTTCTGGCCACCAACGGCATGATGGCTCTGATGCGTGCTTTTAACGCCTGCTACAGGACCGTTGAAAAACGGACCTTCATCCGGATGCGGATTACGGCAACCGGCCTAACCCTCTTACTTGCTATGGTGATTATATCCGCCGTGATTTTATTGATCGTTGGCAAGCTGGTCATCAATACGCTGACGTATCAGCTCTCCGATTTGAGTCACGTACCCCTGGAGGGATTTTCGCTGTATGGCCTGCTCGCGCTGCGCTTTGTTGTAATTTTTGTAGTCTTTTTCTTTGCCGTGTCCTTCATATACTATTTCGGACCGGCGATTCACTACAACTGGAAGTTCTTTTCAATTGGCTCGCTGATGGCTACGCTTGGGTGCCTGACCATATCCTATGGGTTTTCGTACTACATCACCAATTTTGGGAGCTATAATAAGGTGTATGGGTCAATTGGCGTGCTCATCGCGCTGATGATCTGGATTCAGTTATTGACGGTGGTGTTGTTGTTTGGTTACGAAATCAATGCGAGCCTCCATTACGGGCAGAAGCAGGAGGCTATCCGGCAGCATGAACGCGCCATGCGCCGGGAGAAAAACCGGTCCGACCTGCAGGCCGAAGGCCCTTAATTCGCGAAGACTTTTGCGATCTGAAACAAAGCCTTAGTTTTGCAGTCCTTAAAATCAACCTGAACAGAGGAGTGGCAGAGCGGTTGATTGCACCGGTCTTGAAAACCGGCATCCCTTCGCGGGGATCGGGGGTTCGAATCCCTCCTCCTCTGCACCAGAAAGACCCGGCATTCGTCGGGTTTTCCTGTTTAGGTGCGGTC
>JAWXBL010000037.1:0-3420 GCA_034440075.1 Cytophagales bacterium | reverse complement strand
CCTTCGAGGACGAGGAACAAAATCTGCTCTGGTTGCCATAGTTTATTAGGGTTTGGACCCCAAAAAGCGGTCAACTCATTTCAGTACCTTACAGTTCAACTACCGGATCAGGTTGAAGAATCGGTCCCAGCGGATTTTTCCGAGGAAGGTTCCGTACTTATCGATCGACAGCCAGATGAAGAATCCTTTTCCAACGATGTGGTCCTCGGGAACAAATCCCCAATACCTTGAATCGAGGGAATTGTGACGGTTGTCACCCATCATGAAGTAGTAATTCTGGTTAAAAGTATATTCCGTTACTTCCTTGCTGTCGATGAACAGTTTCCCGTCTTTAATCTCCACGTTCTTGTTGTGATCCAGTTTCTGAATCGTCTCCCCATAGAAGGCCAGCGTCGAGTCGTTGATCTGGACTTTCATTCCTGCTTTGGGGATGATGATGGGGCCATAGTTATCGCCGTTCCAGCGTGAATACGTTGACCGGGGGAAAATGTTGTAGGCGGGACCTTCGCTCATGCGGTAGTCGGGCTCCACAGCGCTGATGTAAGAAATGGTCTTGAGTTCGTTGGCCTTTTCAGGCGAGAGAAACATCTGGTACACCGTCTGGTTTTCTTCCGGCCGCCCGAGAAAATTGTAGTCATCCGGATCCAGGCCGAGATTGGTGAGGTTGCGCTCGTTGATTTCGTCGCGGGCATAGACGAGGTAACTGTACTGCATGCCTGGCTTGAGGGCCATTGTTTTACCGTTGATGACCACCTGCCGGTTGACCACAGACAACGTATCGCCCGGGATTCCCATGCACCGCTTGATGTAGTTCGTTTTAAGATCTACGGGATAATCAATCCACTGAGACTCCGGTACGCCCAGGTTATTCTCGGCTATTCCGGGTACGTTGAATACGACAACATCTTCGCGCTTGACGTGGGTGAAACCCGGGAAACGATATTGCGGAAGCTGAATCCAGGTCACATACGACGGAATATCCGTGAACCATATTTTCTGATGGGTAAGCGGCAGTTGAAGCGGCGTCTTGGGAGTGCGTGTTCCGTAATGAAACTTGCTCACAAAAAGGAAGTCACCAACAAGCATGGAGTTCTCCATAGAGGGGGTAGGAATGGTGTAAGCCTCCATGATCAGCCAGCGGATCAGGGTGGCTGCGATAACCGCAAAAGCGACAGCATCCAGCCATTCACGGATAAATGACTTCTTGACCCTTTTCTCTTCTTTTTTTTTCTCCCAGAACTTCCAGTTCATAATCAATTCGTTGTTAGTTTGTCGCTGCTAGTTGGTCAATTGAAATCTGCCAACGATTTTATAAAGCCCCGCAAATAAAAGTAAAATATTCCGAAGTCAGAATTTTAAGAAGTCGTCCATCCCAAGGATGCCGCGCTGCCCCGGAAGCCATTCCGCCACCCGCACGGCGCCTCGCGCGAAGCCTTCGCGGGAGTGGGCTGTATGGATGATCTGAAGGTCATCTTCGGCAGATTGGTACGTAATGGCATGCGTTCCGGGGGTTGGGTCCTTGCGGAATGACTTTATAACGAGATCAGAAGCATTTTGGGTTTCATGACCCACCCACTTTTTCTTGCGCGGCAGGTGCTTGAGGATACCCTCAGCAAGGGTAATGGCCGTCCCGCTGGGAGCGTCTTTCTTCTGGGTATGGTGCGTTTCCTCCATCCGGACATCGTAGGCCGGTTGGCCGCTCATCATCCTCGCCAGTTGTTCATTCAGTTTGAAAAAGAGGTGTACGCCCAGACTGAAGTTGGACGCATAGAAAAACGTGCCTCCTTTCTCCAGACAGTAAGCGTCGAGGGCGGGCTTGTCTTTCATCCAGCCGGTTGTTCCGGAGAGCACGGGGACGCCGTGATCAATGCATAATCGGATGTTGCCGGCTGCCGCTTCAGGTGTTGTGAATTCGATGGCCACATCGGGCTTGGTCTTGAAATCAAACGTAGCCCCGGTGGTCGGGTCGATGATGCCGGCGATCCGGTGAGATCGGCCTGTTGCAATGGCTTCGATGGCTTTCCCCATTTTACCATAGCCGATGAGCAGGATATCCACGGTTTTAAAATTTGATCGTCAGCGCAAGACCTGAGGCCTGCCCGAAAAACGCATGTTGCTGCATGCTGGGACCAATGCTGACGCGCAGCTGTGGGTTGAGATCAAAATCACGGAGGTGGGCGTCTACGTGCGCATCTACCAACTGGAAGAGGTACCAGATGCCGTCGAGGATAAGGAAGAAATCACGCTGCCTTCGGTAAAACTCGGTGACCGATCGCAGCTGGTCGAGGGTGAACCCGCTTTGCGGAACAAACGTGGGATCGCGAAGTACTTCAAACAGTTCCAGCTTGTATCGGTTGTATAAATCGTTGTAGGCCACGGACACGTATGTCAGCATTGCGAAGCCGCCGTAGACCAGGGGCACTTTCCAGTACTTCTTGTTGTACACCTGGCCCATGCCTGGAAGGATGGCGGAGAAGAGGAGCGCTTTTCGCGGAACGTACCGGGCAGCATACCCTTCCGCCGTGATGATTTTACCACCCCTTCGTATGATTAAGGTATCACCCGATTGCCGGGTGGTATCTATCGTGACCTCAGTCCGCTGCGCACAAAGTGTTTGTGCGAGGAAAAATAGAAGGAAGAAGGAACCGGTACGCAGCATGTCTCATACTTTGAAAATGTCGAGGATGCGATTGAGATCCTCAATGGATAGGAAGGGGATTTTGATTTCTCCTTTCCGCCCATCGCTCTTCACAGTAACTTTCGTGCCAAAGTGGGAGGAGAGCTTGCCCTGCAGCCGTGAAATCTCTTTGCTGGGGCTGGAAACGGACGATTCTTTGTCTTTATCTTTCTTTTTGCCGAGGGATCGCGCCAGATCCTCCACCTGGCGTACGGATAAGTCGTCCTGAATAATCCGCTTAAATATCAACAGCTGAACACCCGGATCTTCAATATTGATGATAGCACGTGCATGGCCCATGGAAAGTTTGTTGTCGCGCAGCGCGATCTGGATGGAGGGCGGGAGTTTCAGCAGCCGCAGGTAATTGGTCACCGTCGTCCGGTTTTTCCCAACACGCTCGCCCAATTGTTCCTGCTTCAGATTACACTCTGTAAGGAGCCGCTGATAGCTCAGCGCGATTTCCACCGGATTCAGGTTTTCACGCTGAATATTTTCAACGAGCGCCATCTCCAGCATTTGCTGGTCATCGGCCGACCGAATGTAAGCCGGAATAGTTTTGAGTCCTGCCTTGCGTGCGGCCTGGTAGCGCCGTTCTCCGGAGATCAGCTGATACTGGTTGCGCGCAAGCCTGCGCACGGTGACGGGCTGGATAATGCCGTGAACGAGGATAGACTCACTGAGTTCCCGAAGCGATTCCTCATCAAAATTTTTGCGCGGCTGATACGGGTTGACTTCAATTTCGG
>JAWXBL010000036.1:0-30615 GCA_034440075.1 Cytophagales bacterium | reverse complement strand
GAATAAAACATACTTTAAAATAATACCTTCGTAATTAATACATGAAAACAAATAAACAAAAAACATCACTGAAATATGCTGTTGTGGATTTATTCTGCGGGGTTGGCGGACTGACGCAAGGTTTCGTAAAAGCAAAATTTGATGTCCGCGCAGGCATTGACTTTGATGCTTCATGTAAATACGCATATGAGAAAAACAACTCAACATCTTTCATTCATGCTGATTTAACAAAAACTTCACCGACAGAAATAGCAAACCTCTATCCTAACAACTCCATAAAAATACTTGCAGGCTGCGCTCCCTGTCAAGCTTTCTCTACATACCAACAAGGTAACAAAAGAAACAAAAAATGGAAGCTTCTTTATTCATTTGGAAAAATGATAGAAGCCATACAACCCGATATTGTTTCAATGGAAAATGTTCCAAATCTCATGAAATATAACAATGGAAAAGTTCTTGAGGATTTTATAAATGTTTTAATAACAAACAACTATTTCATCACTCACAAAATCATTGATGCAAAAGACTATGGGGTTCCGCAAAGAAGAAAGCGTTTGATTTTACTTGCTTCAAAATTTGGTGAAGTAAAACTGATTAATAAAACACATACAGGAAAAAGAGTAAAGACAGTCAAGAAAGCAATAGGCCACTTACCAAAAATTAAAGCGGGCGAATCTTATTATAAAGATAAACTACATAGGGCAAGAGAACTTTCTGATTTGAATTTAAGAAGAATCAAAGCAACAAGTCAAGGAGGCGGTTGGAAAGAGTGGGATGATGAATTGGTTTTAGATTGCCATAAAAAAGAATCTGGTAAATCTTACCGCAGTGTTTACGGCAGAATGAATTGGAATGAAGTTTCCCCAACACTAACCACGCAATGCACTGGTTACGGAAATGGAAGATTCGGACATCCTGAACAAGACAGAGCAATTTCATTGCGTGAGGCTGCGATACTTCAATCATTTCCAAAGAAATATGATTTTATTGACTCAAGTGAAATTTTCAAACCTACTTATATTGAGAAACATATCGGCAATGCGGTCCCGCCTCGATTGGGTTTTGTAATTGCGAAATCCATCAAGCAACACCTACAAAATCATGGCAACTAATTCTCCTTTTTCATTTAATATTTCTTTAAGTGTTTTAAACCATTTAGGAAGAAATTTATATCGAAACTTCATTACTGTCTTAGGCGAAGCAATTTCCAATTCATGGGATGCTGATGCAACAGAAGTTCGGATTTATATTGACAGAGAAAAACATTTCCTCATAATAAAAGATGATGGTGACGGAATGACTAATGATGATTTTCAAAACAAATTTTTGAAAGTCGGATATACCAAACGAAAAGATGGGATTGAAAAAACAGTATCAAACCGACCTTTTATTGGAAGAAAGGGTATTGGGAAACTGGCACTCTTATCTTGTGCAAAACGCATTCATATCGCTTCTAAAACTAAGTCGACAGATTTTGTAGGAGGAGTAATTGACAATAGTAATTTAGACAATGCGATAGACGAGGACTCCCATCTATATCCACTAGAAAGCATTGCGCTAGAAATTTTTGATTCGAAGAAGGACAACATAGAGAAGGGAACTATAATTTACTTTGAGGATATAAACGATGGAATTCGAAATCGAATAGAATACATCCGGAAATTAGTTGCATTATTTTTTAGGTTCTCATTAATTGACCCCTCATTTAAAATCTATCTTAATGACGACCCGATTACATTAAACGAATTGAACGATCTTTCCCTAAGCACCCAATTTGTTTGGCAGATCAACTCAATGGAAGACCCATATTTAAAAGATAAAATTTCAGCAACGAGCGACCATATAAAGCGGTACAAGAAAATTGAGTCTTCATTATTGATTACCGGATTCATTGCATCAGTTGAAAAACCGTCTCAACTAAAAATTAAGCAGACTTCCGAAACTGTAACTGTTGACCTTTATGTAAATGGCAGATTGAGGGAAAAGGATTTACTAAGACATATTCCTTCAACTCGTTTGGTTGAGAGTTATTTATACGGACAAATACATTTCAATAACCTTGATACAGGTAAAGATAGATTTACTAGTAGCCGTGAGGGAGTTATTTCAGACGATCCTTTATTCAAATCTTTTTTGGACGAATTGAAATCAATAGTTGCTTCTATCATGGCTGACTGGGACATTTGGCGTGACGAACTCAATCAAGATGGAGACCCAGACAACACAAGAAAAACAAAGAAGGAGCGTAAATCCAAGGAGCTTTTCAATACAGTTGTTGATGAATTTGTTCCTCCTAGTGGTTCAGCAAACAGAAGTTTAGTTGATGACTGGGTTAATTCTTTGGGTGATGATGCTCAATTTAATTTATCGTCATACGCAGAGTGTTTTGTTGCGGAGAATTTGCTGCGAAAATTTATAAAACATAAGAACAAAGATTACTCACATCTTGCTAATGAATTGATTGATTATAAGAGAAGAGAAAATGAGGCAAGAAATATCGGCAATGTGAGTTTTGATATCAGACAAAACAATGAAGACTTGCTTTATCTTTCAATGGATGAATTAGCTATAACCGCAGACCGACCAACCGATAGAAACAAAGAGGCTGCTATAATTCGAGACGCGAAAACATACAAACCAATACGAGATGCAATGGCACATACAGCATTGCTTACTGCTATTGCAAAACAGAGCCTAAATACGACATACGAAAACATTAAAGCGAGAATAAAAAAGCTATTGGAATAAGGCTCTACCGCCCCAGCGCATTTGTAAACAAACCAATCAAGACAACAATAACGCAGACACGTGAGGACAATAAAAGACAGAAGGGCAGCCGGTAACAGCACCTACCCAAAAGTCCTGTTGGTCCGGATTTGTCGCCTGGGGGTGCTGGTCGGGATTTGCAATCCCGACCTACTCGTAGCCGAGCTAACATGTCAAGTTCTTCATTCTCCGCAGAGTCTCCCGCCTCGGGGACTCTGCGTTGTCACTCAATTCAAAACAATAAGTTTCCCTTCTAAAGCGGTTTTGTTAAGCCGATAATAACGGAAGGGTATTTGAACTATTTATTCATCGCCTGCGATGTCTGCGCTTCACCCGGGGGTAAGTAAGTTTTTCCCACCGCCCGGAATGCCCAAAGCAATTCACCCAATTCGATATCCAGGGCGTACAGATTGCCGCTCGCTGACCCAAAAAGTACTTTGTTGTTCTTCACCGATGGCCGCGAGTGAACCAACTCCCCGGTTTCGTAGCTCCACAGTTTGTCGCCGGTATCGGTATTGATGGCGAACAGATCACCGTTGGGTGTTCCAAAATAAAGGATGTTGTTGTGAAGGAGCGGCGAAATGGGATAGTCCGAGAAATCGCATTCCCTCTCCCGATCAGCAACGAACGTCCAAAGAACCTTTCCCGTTTTCTTGTTGACGGCGTAAAAATTTCCCCGGTTGTCGTTGATGTAAAGTTTGATGCCGTGCGTAAGTGTGGATCGAAGTGCATGACCGGCTTTGAAGTACCATTTTACATTCCCCGATTGAAGGTCCAGCGCGTAAAAGGTACTGTCACTTCCGGTAGCATAAACAATGCCCTCGTCAATTACAGGAGTTTGCATGGTCGAAGCGCTGTCTTCCTGTCGGCAGGCAGGGTCGTGGACATCTGCGGCCGTCAACGATCCCCACACGTAGCTTGTCTGCGAATTCCCGGGGCAGGGATTTAGCAGCGCAGTAACTTGTATAAGAATGGCAGCGAGTAGTTTCATGCGTTCGTTATCTTTTAGTAAACGCAAAATCGATGCACAAGGCTGCATCCGTGTATAAGTTTATTGGGTGATTTTCTTTTGTGCTTGTTTTTGTGCGCAAAATGAGTTGATGAGATGGTATTGAAACATCATCGACACCAAATCCGTTTGCGCCGGCTAAGAGATACCGCAAGTCCTGTGCGTAATCGAACATAAGCTGTCCGCTGGCAGGACGCGCAGGCGATCTTCCGTAGCGTATTTCTCAGCAGAGTCTCCCGGTAGGGGACTCTGCGCTTATTCTCTTGTGCCTGTCGTATGACGAGACCTCGGCTTGACTGACTCGGCACGAGGCCCCTTAGAGTCCCCAAAGGGAGACTCTAAGGGGAAAGGCGCTGTAAGCACGTTTCTCGGAAAGCGCAACGGCTTAAACGGGGACTTTTCTCCACAAGTGATTTCACCCCAGAATGACCAGACCCCCTGGGACACCGATTCCGAGGGGTTGATGGAAGGCATGCTTATTTCAAGAGCAGAGTCAAATACAACACAATCATGAACAATTTAACAAGTAAGGGTACCTGGAGCGAGGCCAAGGGTAAGTTCAGGCAGAGTATGAAAAAGCCCATCGCTTTCACTCAGGCTACTCTGATTGAAGAGTGTAACCTTTCTCACTTGCAAAGGACCAACTTTGACAAGTTTATAATCCTATTAAAATTCAACTGAAATGAAAAATTTACCTCAGTACGTGAGACTGTTGCTATTGTTTGCTGCTTTGATACCAGCACAATTAAACGCCTCCCCTTTAACTACTCCCACACCCCCCGCATCAACAGCCTCGAATAACGCGGCGGCAATAATGGCAATGGAAAATCGCCTGCATGAAATTAAGGATATGGATAAGTCCAAATTAAGTTCTTCAGAAAAAAGAGAATTGCGGAAGGAAGTAAAAGAAATAAAGGACGCCGTTAAGTCGAGGGGTGGAGGCATATACCTTTCTGTAGGTGCAGTCATTATCATATTGCTTCTGATTATTATACTCTAAGTAGTAGGATACTATGAAGAAAATTGGATTAGTATTATTTGCGGTTGGCCTGCTTACAAGCGTGGTTACTGGATTCCAGTTCTTTACAAGAGAGAAGGTGGTCGATTTAGGTGACCTGGAGATTACAGCAAAAAGAGGTCATGATATTTCATGGTCTCCCTTCGTTGGACTTGGTGTGATGGTAGCAGGAGGTATTGCTTACCTGTTTGGAGCGAAAAAGACATAAAGATCCAGGGGCATTTATTTTAGCCTGAATTGGGAAGAAAACTCAATGATTGATAAATTTTAGAAACAATTAGATATGATCAAGTACATTTTAGGACTAGCAGTGATCGGCTCATTGATTGGGTGCGATTCAAAGGAAAGGCTGGCATTGCAATATAAAGTTGATTCATTATCAACTCAGCTGGTAGCAAGCAAAGCGACGGAAAACAGCATGAACGAGGTGGGTATGCTTATCGATTCAATCGATGCCAGTCGTAAATCTTTGCAATTGAGAATGGTGGAAGGGTATAACTATGCCGATTATGTTGGTCGTTTGAAAGACATCCATGTATATGTAAAAAGGACAGAAGCTAAACTTAAGGAGTTGGAGCAGTCTAAGCGGAATACTTCAAAAGCCACTGCTTCTACTATTAGACGGTTTAAGGCTGATTTGGAAAAGCGGCAGCAGGAAATCATTGAGCTTCAATTGCAGGTAGCAAATCTGCGCAACGAAAATATGGCGCAGTGGAAGAAATTGAATCAGAAGGATTCACTTCTATCGATGAAGGATCAGATAATAAAGTTTAATGAAAGCGATATCGCCAACCTGGCAAGGCTGAACGTGGAAACGAATGAGAAAAATCAGGTGGTGGTAGCCAACTTGTATTATGCACAGGCGGCAGCGCTGGAGGATGCGGCCAACCGCACCCAGTTTGCGCCTAGAAAGAAACGTGAGACAAGACGTGAGGCCTTAGAATTGTACAGGCTTTCTCTTTCACTGGGGAATGCAGAAGCGCAAAAACGGATCGATGAGTTGGAGAAGAAATTGAGCTAGCAGCCGACAAACAGCAAGCATATTAATTAGAATCGGGATTGTGTCTTATTTAAACTATCGAATAACCAAAAGAATAATGAAAACTAGAATAGGTATTTTACTATTAAGTCTGGCCCTTGTGGTCATGCAGGCCTGCGGACCATCTTCAAAAAAAGAAGAGGGATCTGCGGATCTAGCTGCGGCATCGTCGGTGCAGAAGCAGAAAACGCTGGCTGAGAGACAAGCAAGGATCGAAAAGGAAAGAGATGAAATGCAACTAAAAAGAAGGGCTGCGCGTGAGAAATTGATGAGCTCAAGTCCCTATTACAAATTACCAAACGGGAGATTGGTTTACTATCAAACTGAAACCGCTCCTTCCTTCATAGGAGGCGACAAAGCAATGAACAAATTTCTTGAGGACAACTTAACTTACCCAGCTGGTCCAGAATATTCTGAACTGGATGGTACAGTTTTTGTCGATTTCGTTGTTTCTGCCGATGGAACAGTTCACGACTCGGAGGTAACAAGCTACACGTACGATAACGTAGACCCAGTCTTTACCGAAGAGGCGCTACGGGTGGTAAAAATGATGCCCCGATGGTCTCCTGGACGTCAAAATGGTGAGGCGGTAGATGTGAGATTTAGTGTCCCCATTACCTTTCGATCATTTTAAAAAAACTTAGGTGGGTTAATTAGAAAAAGAGCGGGTTCCTAACCTGCTTTTTTTGTTGTCCAAAGGCGTTTCGGAATCTGTAACATTTGCAACTCTTTTTAATAAACATGCAACGTTAGCAGTTTGCAAATATTGAAACTTGAGTATTAAGTACTATTCAATCAGAACTTGGCATGATGCTAATTGACGAGATTGTATATGGATTTGGCCTAAATGGAAAACAGTAGTAAGGCGGAATTTCAACTTAACTTCTAAAAAATAATTATTATGGGAAACTTACTTTATATAGTCGCAGTCATTTTTATTATCCTATGGCTTGTCGGATATGTAGGATTTCATACGGGAGGCATCATTCATGTTCTTCTTGTTATTGCATTGATTGCAGTAATTCTCCGGGTTATCCAGGGAAAGAAAATCTTTTAGCCCCAAATAGAATAGCTTCTATTAATGAAATGAGAGGCTGATCTTTAAATACAGGGAATGGGTTGATAGGAATGTATGATATCTATGAGATTGATAGATTATTG
This sequence comes from Cytophagales bacterium, assembly GCA_034440075.1. Lineage (GTDB taxonomy): Bacteria > Bacteroidota > Bacteroidia > Cytophagales > Cyclobacteriaceae > ELB16-189. The sequence goes on along the minus strand of JAWXBL010000036.1, from coordinate 23,622 downwards.
TGCAACACCCCCATCTAGAAACTCATTTCTTTTTTTATTAAGTCAATGACTAAATCAGATTTAGAAGCAGCTTAAATCTATCTCTTAAAAATAATTACTATAAATAATTTCAATTTTGAAAAACACTGGAATTCAGAAAGCTCAATCTTTCATCATTGATGACGAGGTGGAATATGTGCCCGGCTCCGTGGTGATCAAAACCATTATGAGAAAAGTAACTGGGAACATCAGGGCCATGGCATTTGATTCAGGTGAGGTATTAACGGGAAAAATTTCACCTTTTGATAACCTGATTCAGGTAATTGAAGGATCTGCGGAAGTGGTGATTGATGATAAATCAAATTTTCTTGAAGCCCGTCAATCCATCATTTTACCGGCTCATTCCACCAGCGCTTTAAAAGGAAAAACACGATTCAAAGTAATATCGACGGTAATTAAAAGCGGGTATGAAGAAGCAGCCTGATGTGGCGCTTGCCTGGATAAGCGATAGGAAGGAATAACCCAACGCTGCTATTGTTATTTAATTATGCAGTTATTTCTCAGCAGAGTCTCCTGGTACGGCGACGCTGCGCTTGCTCTCTTGTGGTTGTCGTATGACGAAACCTCGGCTTGACCTACTCGGGCACAAGGCCGCAGAGTCCCCAAAGGGAGACTCTGCGGGGAAGGGAGTTTGAGGGGCACGCGCTATAACCGCACTCCATAACCAACTTGTCGGATAGCTGACAACAGCCCCATGCCGCTACTTCATTTTCCACCGCGCCAATTCCGCTTCAGCAGCGATAAACCCGAAGGCGCCGAAATAGTTTCCAATCACTACTTTCTCAAAGACCTCCCGGGCACGCGCGGAATCGCCGTTGTACAAATACCAGTTTCCAACGCCGTATCCCTGCGTGGCCAGCGCAAGATCAGCCTGATCCGGATCAAGCGTGTTGACGCGGAGGACCGAATCCGGTGGAAGCAAACCCTGGTACATCCGGCACCGCTGGTAATAGGAGTCGTTTTCTATGATCTTCATGCTGGCCGTGATATTCCCAAGAATGGATTTTGCTTTCTCGTCGTTTCCCTGCCTCCGGTACGTCATATACATCCAGTCCACGCAGGCGACCAGCAGGTCATCGTTGGTGCACGTCTTCAGGCATTCGATGTAAGTCTGCTCAGCATTTCGAAAGTCCCCCTTGAGGTAATGGGCCAGCGCCAGGTGATACCGGATGTTGAACTGGGTCGACGACAGGGGAGTATTAATGGCGTTGGGCGCCCCGTCAGGTTCCACCTCAAACGGAAACCCTGGAATAAGTGTACCGGCTTTCATCAGATCTTCAATGGCAGGATCAAAGCGACGGAGTGAAATATACCGATGACCGCGGTGCCGGTACAGTTTCGCAGATGCGGGATATTTTTTGATCCCTTCATTAAATACGTCGACCGCCTCCTGAAACCGGAGGAGGTACCCGAGCCTTCGTCCGTACCAGATGTAATTTTCTTCGGAGGGATCTTTTTCCCAGTTCCTTTTCGCCGCGGCCAGGTTGCTGTCGAGCCGTGCCTGCACGTTCGCCGGACGAACGGGTTCGTACCAGGCTTTCCCTAACAAAGAAATTAGTACGGGAGTTTTTTCTTTCTCCTGAACTGTTCCGCAGGAACTGAACCCTACGGCGACGATGAAAAGGCAACACGCTAATCTCATAGCAGGGGGTTATTAATTCATCCCCGGCTGCTTCAGCACAAAGCCGGATTTAGTCTTTTCAGCATCCACAATTTTCTTCACATCGGCGAGAAGCTTTTTGGCGTCATAGATGATTCCGTCTTTGATGGTATAGGACACACCACCTACCCGCTTTACCGAATTATCATCCATCAATCGCACGGCGCCCATGCCGTAAAGCACCTGGAGGTTTTCCAGTGGGTTCTGACCGACAATCACAAAGTCTGCAAGCTTTCCGAGCTCTACGGATCCGAGGTCTTTATCCATCCCGAGGGCCTGGGCTCCATACAAGGTGGCCGACCGGATAACTTCCAGCGGGTGAAATCCTGCTTCGCGCAACAGTTCCAATTCGCGGATATAGCCGAAGCCGTACAACTGGAATATGAAGGCATTGTCGGACCCCGCTGTCACGCGGCCGCCGCGGTTTTTATATTCATTCACAAAAGTCATCCACAGTCTGAAATTCTCTTTCCAGGCTACCTCCTGTTCCGTTCCCCACGAAAACCAGTACGACCCGTGCGCCACGCGGCTGGGTTGATAGAAGGCCCATAGTTTAGGCAGCGTATATACCTCGTGCCACTCCTGCCTCCGGGCACGGTGCAGGTCGCGCGATGCTTCGTAGGTGTCAAAGGTTGGGTCGAGTGTAAAGTCCAGTTTCAGCAAGGTGTCCATTACCGCATTCCACTTGGGTGAATAGGGAGGTGCGGCCTGCTTCCAGAGGCGTCCTGCTTCCTCAAAACGATTTTGTTCGTTGGAATAGTTATAGTTCAACGGGTAATCCTGGATAGTCGAGTTGGTAAGCATCGCCTCCGGAAGGCCGTACCAGTGCTCCATGGTGGTAAGTCCGGCCTTGGCTGAGTGCACTACGTTCCACCGGGCCACGCCCAATTGGGCATGGTGGCAGGCACTTCGCAATCCGAGCCGCTTGTTTTCGCGCAACGCTGCATTCATCAGTTCCGGCGCTGCACCAAAGAACTTGATACCGTCGGCTCCTTTCATCTTGTTTTCATTGACCCACGCCCGCGCCTGCTCCGGTGTACGGATGGCTTCCTTGGCCCCTGATCCAAACGTCACATAGGCCTTGATGCGCGGAGCGGTAATGAGGTTTTGTGCACTCTTGTTTTTTTGATCCAGCACCCAGTCTGCGCCATTGCCCGATCCAGGGTCTCTAATAGTAGTAATGCCGTGAGCCATCCAGAGTTTGAAGACGTACTCGGCGTCCGGTGCCTGTGCTCCGCCGATGTGGCCGTGCATATCAATAAATCCCGGAAGAAGGTACATGCCTTCGCAGTTCAACTCTTTGCCGCCGGCCTCCAGCTTGGGGCGGTTCGCCGAGCTTTCCATGCCCGGGGTCGGCAACCCAAGGCTGGCGATGCTCACAATGCGGTTCTGCTTTACGACAATGTCAACTGGTCCTACCGGCGGCGCTCCCGTTCCGTCGATGAGCATGACGCCGCGGATAATAAGTTGGGGGTAGGGCCCGTCACCCTCTTTAACTTCCGGGGCTTTCTTCACTACATCTTGAGCAGTGACGTGCAACGTCAGCAGGACGAAAAGGATTAGTAGCTTCTTCATAAGGCTAAGGTTAATAATAAATCAAATGAAATAGAAGAGAATGTGACCAGCGGGCGGCTAGTTCTGGATAATCACCGTGTTTTGACTTCCTATCATTTTCCACTGATTGTTCTTCTTGAGAAAAATGTGGGTAAAGCGGCTCTGTCCGATGATGCTACCGGACTTGCTACGGCTCATCAATTTACCGGTCGTTACACCCACTGTTCCATAGTGCGAGGCCTTGAGTCCTTCGAGCGATAGGAATACATGCGGGCTGCCAGTATTGAGAAATTCAATCATCGCGGATTTGTTGACGCCCATCCCCGACGCAAGCACCCCATGAAATTGATCATCAAACAAAGCGGTTAGAAAGTCATTGTTACGCGCTACCGCCGCCTCCAGCAGTTGGTTCTCCAGTTTCGTCAGGATTTCAGCCTCCTCCGGCTGCTGTCCAAACAGGGGAATGAATGATATGATTGTAAGCCAAAAAATGATGATCCGGACCTTCATGAAAGGGATTTAACAAATATACTCATCGCGGCTTGATTGGAAGAGCAAGTCTTTTCATTCATTGCGTATGGTTTTAGCTGAGAATTGCGTCTTTTTGCAGTAATACGGCGCAAAAGACACCGGCTATAATTTAACACGTATGTCTAAAGAGAAATTCATTGCAGCAATTAATGCATCCTATGCCATCAAGGGATCTACCATCTATCTGGGTGCAGGCGTGTATGAAAAAGAGATTCTCGGAGAATCAAAAGTCCAGCTGCCGTTGCGCATGATGACGCGTCATGGTCTTGTGACTGGCGCCACCGGGTCGGGAAAAACGCGAACGCTCCAATTGCTGGCCGAGCAGCTGTCGGCGGCCGGCGTTCCGGTATTCATGCCCGACATGAAAGGGGACTTGTCGGGAATGGCAGTCGCCGGGGCAAGCAATGAAAAGATTGAGGAACGGGCCCAGGCGTTGGGAGTCACGTTTTCGCCGTCGCCTTTTCCCGTTGAGCTCTATTCCCTGAGCGGCAAACTGGGCGCGCAGATGCGGGCAACGGTGACTGAGTTTGGTCCGGTACTGCTGGGCAAGGTGCTGGAGTTAAACGAAGTGCAGGCCGGCGTCTTGATCATTGTATTCAAGTATGCCGACGACAAGAAATTACCCATCGTTGATCTCAACGATTTGAAAAAAGTGCTCAACTACTTGTCCGAGGGCGAGGGAGCAACCGAGATCAAGGAGAACTATGGCAGGATATCCTCGTCCACGGCTTCGACCATCCTCCGGAAAATTGTTGCGCTGGAACACCTGGGCGTCAATCAGATATTTGGTGAAAAGTCGTTTGATATCAGCGACCTGATGGAGCGGGTGGACGGGCGCGGGGTGATCAGCATGCTGAATGTCTCGGATATGCAGAATCAGCCGGCTGTGTTTTCCACGTACATGCTTTCCCTCCTTGCAGAGATCTACCAGTCGCTTCCGGAAGCCGGCGACTTGGACAAACCGAAGCTCGTCTTCTTTTTCGATGAAGCCCACATGCTGTTCAAGGATGCTCCCAAAGCGTTCATGGATCAGATCGATCAGGTCATGCGGCTAATCCGCTCCAAGGGAGTGGGTGTATTCTTTTGCACACAGCTGACGCAGGATGTGCCTGCAACGGTGTTGTCCCAACTTGGAAACCGCGTTCATCACGTGATCCGCGCCTTCACGCCCAACGATGTCCGTGACCTGAAAGAAACGATTAAGACATTCCCGCGGTCCGGCTTCTACGACCTGGAGCAGCAGTTCACGCAGTTGGGCATCGGCCAGGCATTCATTACCGTGCTGAATGAGAAAGGCATCCCTACGGAAACGGTGGTGACGCACCTGGCGCCGCCCACCTCGCGCATGGGCCCGCTGCTGGCCGAAGAGTACAAGCAGCAGCTGGAGAAATCGGAGTATTTTTCCAAGTATCAGGAGTCCGTTGATCCGCGAAGTGCGTTTGAGATTTTGAATGAACGTATGACCGCTCAGGAGGAGGCAATGGCAAAGGAAGAAAGTCAGGCGCCCGCCAAGTCCTCGGGCCGCAGCCCCCGGGCGGAAAAGAGCACCTTCGAGCAAGTGATGACGTCATCCACTGCCCGGCAGGTCGGAAGGGAGTTGGTACGGGGGGTATTCGGCATGCTGTTCGGAACGACACCCCGCAGAAGGACGACGCGGAGAAGGTAGGGTCAGCTCTTCCCCATCAGGTACTTCTTGGGGGTAACTCCGAATTTTTTCTTGAAGGCGGCGATAAAATGGCTGGGGTTGGAATACCCAATCTGGTAGGCAACTTGTGATACCTGATATTTTCCGGAATCAAGCAGAACGCGTGCGTTGTTCAGTTTGTGATCCAGGAGGTACCCATAGACCGTGTTGCCATAGATTTCTTTAAACCCTGCTTTCAGCTGGTATCCGTTCAGGCCGACGATTCGGGCAAGCTCCTGCAGGGAAGGAGGTTCTTCCATATTTTTTAACAGGTGATCCTTGGCTTGCTTCAGTTTGCGCACCGTTCCCTCATCATTCAGGAAGGGACAGCTCTCTGTATTGGGCTGCTTGTTGGAAAAGTACAGGGCCAGCAGCTCCAGAATTTTCCCCTGGTAAAAGAGCCGGTTGGCATTCTCGCTGAGCTGGACTTTAAAAAGCTGGTTGAGTTCGACCAGCAGGAAAGATGGAATCTCACGCTCGTCATAAAATTTTCTCGTCACATTCTCTGGTTTCAGGAATGGGAGCGGCTCGTGTATAAAAAGGTGATGGAGACTTTCCAGGGAGATCGTGAGAAAGATCATCCGCGTGTGCGGGGAAAGCTGAAGGTTGAAGTCAAGGTCTTTTTCGGGGTTGAAGAAGAAGTAGTTTCTGTGCCGTTGTATTTCCCTGCTGTAGTGGGGCCCGAACTCAAAAACGGCGCTTCCATCGAGGCAGAAATAAAAGTGGATGATAGCGCGTTGGATGGTCCCTGGTAGAACGACGATGTTTTCCTCCTTGTTTTCTGCCATCCACAAGGACTGGTCGGCCTGCTGAAACAAAAGGCGGGCATTTCCTTGCGGGGCATTTCTGGTGGAGGGTGGCGCAACGGATGGGGTATTCATAATGCAAAGTAACAGCTATTTGCTTTGATTCTATCGGACCAAAGCATGTTTTCCAGATAAATACCCGGTTTGAGTCCCTTAACGCGGGAGGGCACTATTAGTTCCGATACGGGTATTTTAACTTTTTTCGGATGTCGAGCTTTGCCGCCGATGTTGGCAAGACGATGGATTTGGGTGGGGTTGCTATTTGTGTACCAGGGTGGGCTGTCTCAGGATTCCCTAAAATCCGTCAACCTGCCTGAAGTTGTCGTGACGGCTACACGAAATGAACGGCTGATGGGCGCGCTGCCCATGCCGGTTTCCCTGGTTTCAAAATCCCAAATCGCGACGATGGGTTCCCTCCGCCTGACGGACGTCCTGGGAGAGCAAACGGGGCTCGCCGTGGTCACGCAGGTAAACGGTCAGGGGAGCGGTATCCAACTTCAGGGTTTGAATCCGGATTATACACTCATCCTGCTGAACGGTGAGCCGCTCATCGGTCGTTCTACCGGCTCGCTCGAACTAGGCCGGGTGACCGTTGGGAATATCAGGCAGGTGGAAATAGTAAAAGGCCCCTCCTCCAGCCTGTATGGATCGGATGCGCTTGCCGGCGTGATAAACATCATCACGGACCCACCGCACGGGTCGCAGGGAAACGTGTATGCGCGATACGGCAGCAACCAGACGGTGGATCTATCCGGTAATTACAGCGATGAAATCGGCCGACTGCGTTTTACTGGTTTCGTCAACAGGTTCAGCACCGATGGGTACGATCTGGCACCGGAGCATTATGGTAAAACACTATCGCCTTTTACGAACTACACGGCCTCCACGAGGTTGCACTATGCGTTAAGTCCAAAGACGAACGTACATGTTTCTGGAAGGTATTTCACGGAGCGTCAGCAGTTCGACTTCGAGGTAATCACCGCTGCCAATGACGTCATCCGTACATCGGGAGAGGGAAGTTCTTCTGACTGGAATTTCAACCCGGTCATCACCCATCGTTTTGGCAACCGCCTGATGGCAACCGCACGGTTTTACAGCACGCGCTTTCAGTCCGCTACCACGCTGGTGAATCCATCCGTGGATACCGTTTACTACGCCGATTCATTCCGCCAGTCCTTTGTTCGTCCGGAACTGAATGTTGAATACTTCTTCAGCGACAAGCAGATTGTGACGTTTGGATTAGGGGAAAATCTGGAGAGCGTGCAAACGCAGCGCTACGGTGACGCGTCAACACGAAATCAAACCACCCGGTATGTTTTTCTTCAGGACGAATGGAACCCGATGCCGCGCCTTCGCATCATCTCCGGGGCACGGCTGGATCACAACACCCTGTATGGATCCCAGGTGAGCCCCAAACTATCCGCACGCTACGAATTAAGCCGTGCGATTACGCTCAAAGCATCGTATGGTGTGGGGTTCAAGGCCCCCGATTTCCGGCAACTGTACCTGAATTTCAATAATTCAGCTGCTGGCGGTTACAGTGTACTGGGGAGCGAAGTGGTCACGGCGCGCTTATCGGAACTGGATGCGCAGGGCCAGTTGCAGGGGTATTTGTTTGATCCGTCAACGTTGGGAAAGCTGGAGGCAGAACGCTCCCGGGCATTCAATGTTGGGGGCAGGGTGGAGCTGGGTTCATTCACCGCCGATCTCAACGGGTTCCATAATTCCATCGACAACCTCATCGAAACGCAGGCCGTCGCCATCACCAAAGCCAGTCAAACGATTTACAGTTACCGGAACATCAAACGGGTTTACACGCAAGGGTTGGAAGCAAACCTCAGCCAACGCCTCTCGTCATCCCTTACCGTGAGGGCCGGATATCAGCTCCTCTATGCCATGGATGCGGATGTCGTGGATCAAATCGACGGAGGTACCGTGTTTTGGCGCGATCCGCAGACGCTTGCCACGAAACGGCTGAAAGCAAGCGAGTACTTCGGGCTGTACAACCGGTCACGACACATGGGTAACGTGAAACTGTTTTATGCCCATCCCAAAACGGGATGGGAGGCGAGCATGCGTGTAATCTACCGGGGTCCTTATGGGGTGGGGGATATTCGCGGAAGCATTCAGGGTGAGGTGCTTCCACCGGCGGACATCAACGGGAATGGAATTCTGGATGTCCATGACAACTTCGTGGAGGGCTACGCCCTCGTCAATCTCTCGGTGGCGAAATCAATTGCTGCCGGCCTCCGCTTTCAGGTTGGTGTTGACAATGTATTGGATTACACCAACCGCCTCTATATCCCCAACATCCCCGGGCGGCTGTTATATGCCAGCATCGGGTATTCCTTTTCAAGAAAAATTAGGTCGGATAAACACAATTAACTTTAATCTATACTAACTATGTCAAATTCAATTCGCTCCATTCTTTTCCTGTCATTTGTTGTTTCCATGCTTGCTGCTTGCAAAAAGGATGATCCTACCCCCGTGACGCTGACGTCTACAACGTTTTCAAATCTTCCCGCCGACCCGCCATCGGGTGGCTACAATCCGACCAACGGCCAGCCTATCGGCGTTACCAAGCAATACACGCTCTTTAGTTTTAAGACCGGGGCGGTAGTGGCTCACGCAGACAGTGCTTCCGCAAAGTGGGATATCGGTTTTAACGGCACCACGATCATCGTAAACAGTGGAACCAGCGGTCCTGGAACGGCAGGTGCATTTGTTCAGACCGGCGTTTTTAATGAAATCATGACAGCGCCAGTGACCGGCTATAAAAATGATGACAAGAACTCCACATCGGCTCCGTTGGCTATCCCCAAAGGATCCGGCAACGGGTGGTACAACTACAGTTCGTCAACCAACGTGATCACGCCGATAGCAGGCCGGGTAATTTTGGTAAAAACGACGGAAGCTAGATATGCAAAAATGGAGATCCTAAGTTATTATAAGGATTCGCCGGCGACCCCTTCCAACACATCGGTTGACCGCTACTACACGTTCCGCTATGTGTATCAGGGAAGCGGGACTACAGCGTTTCAATAAACCGAGTGACAGTTTTCAATAGGTCATCTCCCCGGCACGAATGGCAACTGCCAGGATATTTTCCCGCGGAGGCAAGGGGCAGGAAAACGCATCGGTATAGGCGCAATACGGATTGTACGCCTTGTTGAAGTCGAGTTCGATGGTGGAGGCAGCAGGAACTTTCTTCACGTCCAGGTACCGGCCGGCCCCATAGGTTTCTTTGGCGCTTGTTTCGTCGGCGAACGCGAGGAATAATTTTCCGCGCTGCGGCCCCATGTCCATGATCTCGAGTATCAGGAGCTTGTTTTCAATGCCGTCCAGGTTGAAAGCCGCCCATCCATATTCCAGGTAGCGGCTAGCTTCGCCGGTGCTGGTGCCCAGCACGATCACTTTCTTGTTCTGGATCACTTGAAGCGTGGCGCGAATCCGGTACTGCTGATCCGGCGCAAAGTAATTCAGGCTCCGGACCGAATCGCGCGTTGCGGCAAACGGAGAGGAGGGATCACGTTTCATAAAAGTGTCTTTCTCTACACGCTCGGCAAGGATGGCGTTTTGATATTCCTCCTCAGAGAGGCCTCCTGGAATGGAGTAATAGAGCACGACGCCGATTATCACAATGGCGATGGGCAGGAATATTCGGAAGCGTTTCATTAGCGTGTCAGGATTATAGAAGTCCCTCGTCTGCAAAGCTAAAATAGTTGGAGCCACAAATGATCACGTGATCGAGTAATTGTATCTCCAGAAATTTTCCGGCCTCACGCAGTTTTTTCGTGAGGTCGATGTCGCTTTGACTCGCCGTCCTGTTCCCGGAAGGATGGTTGTGGGCTACAATGATCCCGCTGGCGAGGTGCGTAATGGCGAGTTTAAAAATCATCTTAGGGTCAGCCACCGTGCCACTGACGCCTCCTTCGCTGACGCGATGCTTGCGGATCAGCCGGTTGGCACGGTTTAACAAAAGCACCCAGAACTCTTCGTGCGGCAAGTCCATCAAGTCTCCGGACAATTGTTCAACGGCGTCTCGAGAAGACCCGATCTTCGGCTTTTCCGTTACGCCGGTATCTTTCCTCCTCCTGCCCAATTCGAGCGCAGCGACGATGCTGATCGCCTTGGCCGTACCTATCCCTTTGATAGCAGTAAGGTCCCCGACACCCAACCGGGCAAGCTCATGGAGCTGGTTGCCCACAGCCTCCAGAATACTCCGTGAAAGATCGACGGCGCTCATTCGGCGTGATCCTGTGCCAATCAGGATCGCGACAAGCTCCGCATCAGTCAGTGCCCCGGTGCCTTTGAGCAACAATTTTTCACGCGGCCGGTCTTCCGGAGACCAGCTTTTGATGCGAAGGGGCTTTCCATCCTCAATTTCCACGTGCTTAATTAGAAAGACGCCAAAGTATCCAACGGAATTCGGATGTGCGTCATCGTCAGGAAATGAAAACCTGATCTATTTAGGGCATAAAAAAACCCTCCTTCATCGATTTCCGACAAAGAAGGGAAAAGTATTATTCTGGCCTTAAGCGAGGCTGTTGACTTTCTTCGAAAGCTGTGATTTCTGGTTTGCTGCCTTTTTCCAGTGGATGATGTTCTTCTTGGCCAACCGGTCGATCATGGAAGTTACCTCCTTCAGGAGGGTCTGTGCCTCGTCCTTCTTGGTGGTTCCAAGGAGCTTTTTAATCTGCGTCCGGGTCGTCTTGTTCTGATAGCGGTTGCGTACCCTTTTCGTCTCGTTCGAGCGGATTCTCTTCTTTGCTGATTTATGGTTTGCCATGTTTTTCTTTTAAAAAGGACTGCAAAAATATGCCCTTAATCGGGAATTGCAAAATCTGACGCAAAAAGTCCTTTTCGCTTATCGGGCAGTCAAATTAGCCTCAAATAGCAGCCTGCAGCCTGGATCAAGGACAATGCTTTCCGGTTTTTGGTCTGCGGGGATCAGCAAAACCTGATCCCCGGAGGTTATAGCCACTGTCTTTGCCTCATTTCTTCCGTCGGGGTGATGCAGAAGGATGTCCAGGGGAAACAGGAAAGGGCCTTTTTGAAGCTGACGGACAGCTAACCGAACCTGCTTTGTTGCTCCGTCGTAGCTCCAATCCACCTTGAGTTGGGGATGGCCCACCTTGTAAAGCCATTGGTGGAAGAAAGGGGCCAGGTCCCGCCCGGAAACCTGCTCCATGACTTTTCGGAAGTCGTTGGTCAGTGCATTGCTGTCGCGGAAGGTGGTATAGTATAGTTGGATGCCCTTCCAGAATAAATCCTCTCCAACCTCACGGCGGAGCATGTGTAGCACCCATCCTGCCTTTTGGTAGGTATTGGTACTCAGCACCGCGCTGATGTCAGAAATGGTGGTATCGATAATGGGTGTTCTTTTTTCCCTCAGGTAGGAGATGACTTCTATCCGGTTCTCTTTCATGATGTCTGCCAGCCGATCCGGGCCGTGCGCTTGCTCCATATACAAGGCTGCAAAGTAGGTGGCAAACCCTTCGCTGAGCCACACGTGGTGCCAGTCGTTCTCCGTAACAGAATTCCCAAACCACTGGTGCGCGGTTTCGTGGGCGATAAGCGCTTCGTGCTCCCGGCTGCCGGTTACGGCTCCTTCCATGTAGAAGATGTTGCTGGCATTTTCCAGTGCACCCCAGCGGGTCGTTGACTGAACGTGCGCAAGCTTTTCATAGGGATACGGGCCAATGCGTTGATGAAAGAATAAAAAAACGTCCCTGCCTACTTCAAAATCATAGAATCCTTCGTCCCTGTTTTCAGGAAACACCCAGGTGCTCTGGGGGATGTTGTCAATGTCGGCCGACTGCTGAACTGCAAACCGGCCAACGCCAACGGCCATGACCTTGACGGGAATAGGCACGCGCTCTTCCCAATGCGTTAGTTTGAGACCGCGTGGGAGGGTGGTCTCCTCAATCTGTTTCCCGCTTGCCACCACCTGGTATTTCTGCGGCGCCACGACCATGAAATCGACGCGGGCCTTGTCCGACGGATGGTCGATGCAGGGGAGCCAGTGCCGCCCCCGGTCCGGCCAGTTGTCTGCAAAGAAGGTCCGGTCACCAAATTTGTTCTTCGTGATTCGAAGTCCATCGGAGGGTATGCCCGCATAGTGAATAACAAATTTCTTTTCCTGATTGGCCTCCGCGGGTTTGGAGAGGAATAGCTGCAGGCGATTTCCCAGGTGGGAATGACGAATGATAACATCATCAAGCAGCACCTTGTCTACCACCATTCCCCGACCGTTGATCTGTTTGCCCACCAGGTCAAGCTGGAAGGCAGAAGTGGATTTTTTGAAGCGGATGGTGACCGTAGCTACCCCGGCGATGCGGTCCGTTGTATCGTTGAACTCCAACCGGAATATATAATGGAGAACATCGAGGGCTTCGTTACGGGGATAGGGATCCGTGGCAAACGAAGTTGTCAGGAAAAAATACAGGACAACGACCAGAAAAGTTCTCATCGGCAGGGTAGTTTCAATGTGCGAAAATAGCGTTATGGGTCGGACTCCTAAAATCATTCTTGTTGCCTTACTTGTGGGTTGTTCCGGCTGGGGATTCTTTGGTCACGAGACGATCAACCGGATGGCGGTTTTTACACTTCCGCAAGAAATGATCTCCTTCTACAAGCATCATCTCCATTACATCACTATGGCGTCGGTGAATCCCGACCGGCGGCGGTACGCTGTCAAGGAGGAGGCTCCACGTCACTACATTGATTTGGAGGATTATGGCGACTCCGCAGCGTTCACCCTGCCGAAGGACTGGCGCACGGCGGTGCAGCAAATCGGCATGGACTCACTGCAGGCACGGGGTATCGCTCCCTGGTATATAGTTCAGATGTTCTATCAGCTGCGGGAAGCTTTCCTATTGAAGCACCCGGATAAGATTTTGCGATGTTCCGCGGAGCTGGGGCATTATGTATCCGACGCGAATGTGCCGTTGCACACCACGCACAATCACAACGGCCAGTTGACAGGTCAACGGGGAATTCATGCGTTCTGGGAATCACGACTGCCGGAGTTGTTCTCTTCGGAGTACAATTTTTTCACCGGGCGTGCTGCTTATGAACCCGATGTGCAACAGCGCGCCTGGGAGGCTGTCCGGAAAGCGCATGCCGCGGTAGACTCCGTACTCGATGAAGAGCGTATTCTGAATATCAACCATGAAGGCATCAAGTTCAATTACGAGACGAAAGGGAAGCAGACCGTCCGCGTGTATTCGTCAGCATACGCCCGGCTGTATCACGATCGGCTGAGGGGGATGGTGGAAAGGCAGCTGCGGGCAAGCATCAAAATGACGGGGGATCTCTGGTACACCGCCTGGGTAGATGCGGGTCAGCCCGACCTTCGTGTGCTTGTCAACTATCGTCCCACCGAGGAACAGCTGAAAGCGCGGAAGGAAGAGTTGGCCGCGTGGAAAGAGAAGAACTTCAGGGCAAGGGAGCATGAAAACTGAGAGCGGGTTGCTCCTCGCTTCTATTTACATGGTCCTGTCTTAATGCGTAATCCGTTCGGGCTCCTTACCGATGCGTTCCATTCCTTCCTATTCTCCTCCGATCTCCTGTGTTTCTCACCTTTTCTCACCATAATAATCATATGAGGAACTGAAACCCTTGCATTTCTGCGAAAAAATCCAAAAATTCGAAAAACTTAAACTATCAACTATGGGCTTATTCACCGATCCAAACCGCATTCCTGAAAACTACGGATTGAAAACGGCAGTCGGCCTGATCGTCTATTTCGTGGTCATGCAGCTTATCGGTCTTAGTCATCACGTGGAATTACGGCTTCTGAACCTGTTGATTCTTGTTGCCGGGATCTATTTCGCACTCAAGAAATTCAAGAACTCGCACCAGGACCACATGAACTATTTCCGTGGATTGATCGTGGGCGTTGCTACCGGTGCGATCGCCTCGGTTGGATTCGCGGTGTTCCTTTTCATATACATGAAAGTCGATAGTTCACTGCTTGCGTCTATCCAGGAAAATGAGCCTATGGGTCATTACCTGAATGAATACATGTCTGCCTTTATCGTTGCCCTGGAGGGTGTATTTTCCGGTTTGCTGGTCACGTTCTTGCTCATCAACTATGTAGATACTGATGAGGTAAACGAACCAGCTGGAGAGAGCAATTAGCACCCGTCGCCACGACACCCTTTAACGCCGGTTTGATTATCTTGCCATTCTAAATAAAGGAATGGTATGCGGTATTCCCCGATCGACAATAAACTGTTTATTTCTAACCGGAAGCGGCTTACGGCAGAGCTTAAGCGCCAGTCGCTCGTCGTTTTTAATTCCAGCGACACCATGCCTACGACGGCAGATGGAACGTTTCCATTTCGGCAGAACAGCGACCTGTATTACCTCACAGGAATCAACCAGGAGGAATCCATCCTGCTGATGTGCCCCGGCTTCCGCGAAGCAGGCAAACGCGAGATTCTTTTTCTTCAGGAACCCAACGAGCATCTCGAAAAATGGCACGGCCACAAGTACACCAAAGCAGAAGCAACGGCAATCTCCGGAATCCGCACAGTGCTTTGGCTATCGGAGTTTGAGGTCATGTTTCATCACCTCATGGTCATGAGCAATTCGTACCATGTTTACCTTAATTCGAACGAGCACTACCGTTCCGGTGTTGTTGTCCAGACACGGGACGCCCGCTTTGTCGATTGGTGTCAGTCGCGCTATCCGCTTCACCACTACGAGCGCGTAGCTCCAGTGATGGCCAAACTGAGGACGGTCAAGCAGCCGCAGGAGATCGCGTTGATTCAAAAGGCGTGCGATATTACAGAGAAGGCTTTCCGGAGAGTGCTTGGCTTCATGAAGCCCGGCGTCATGGAGTATGAAGTGGAGGCGGAATACACGCACGAATTTGTCCGCAACGGATCCCGCGGGCATGCCTACACACCCATTGTGGCCTCTGGGAAAAACAACGTGGTGCTCCATTATATTGAGAACAGCCAACAGTGCGCAAAAGGCGATTTATTGTTGCTCGATGCGGCAGCGGAATACGCAAACTATAATTCAGACCTTACCCGAACCATTCCCGTGAGCGGCAGGTTTACGAAACGCCAAAAGGATGTCTATAACGCGGTGCTGAGAATTCAACGGAAAGCGATTGCGATGATGCGGCCCACCACGGTCTACTTTGAGTATCACCGCGAGGTGGAGAAGTTGATGGAGCGCGAATTGATGGGCCTGAAGCTTATCAGTAAAACCGATATCAAAAACCAAAAGCCGGGGCAGGAGGCGTTCCGCAAATACTTTTATCATGGCACATCTCACATGCTTGGGCTCGATGTCCACGATATTGGTGATATGCACGCGAAGATGGCGGTTGGCTCGGTGTGGACCGTGGAGCCTGGGATCTATATCAAGGAGGAGGGGTTTGGCGTTCGGCTGGAAAACAATGTGGTGATCCGGAAGAATGGAGTAGAAGACCTCATGAAGAATATTCCGATTGAAGCGGAGGAGATTGAAGACCTGATGAATCCATAAGGGCCGGAACTACGGAAGGAGAATGAAGAAGAAAGTAATCACGATCGTAGCGTTGATGCTCCTAAGCCTGTTGGGTGTAGCCCATGAGTTCTGGCTGCTGCCGAAGAAGTTCATATACAAGGTAGGGGAGGACATGCAGGTTGGTTTTATGGTGGGGGAGAGTTTCGGGGGTGAACCGTGGGACCTTGACCGCCACAAGGTGGAGCGGCTGGAGATTCACACTGGTAGTTCTGTAAAAAATCTCCTAGGCAGCATCGTGAAGTCTCCGCGCAAAAATCTCAGCTATCGGTTTGATCGGGCGGGCACGCACCTGGTGGCACTGGAAAGCGATTTTGCTTTTATTGAACTGGAAGCTGAGAAGTTTAACGACTACCTGAAGGAGGATGGGCTTGAAAGCATTCTGGAAAAGCGTTCAGATACAGGTGATCTCGGCAAAGGCGCACGTGAATATTATAAGCGTTTTGCAAAACTTCTTGTTCAAAGCGGCAACGATGTGAATAACACCTACAGGCGCACCGCGGGGTTTCGTCTGGAGATTGTGCCTCTTGCCAACCCGTATGCGCTTCGTGTCGGCGACTACTTGGACTGCCAGCTCTTGTGGGAGAATAAGCCAGCTCCGCACAGGATGATTAAAGTCTGGAGTCATGTGGGCAATCGGATATTTTTACAGAATATTTACACAGAAAGTGATGGAACAATCCGTTTTCCGATAAGCAGTGCCGGCCCGTGGATGGTGAGTTCTGTCCAGATGATCCCCTCGGAAAAGGAGGGGGCTGATTATCAAAGTTTTTGGTCCAGCCTGGTTTTTGAAATACGATAGCATGAGCACAGATCCCATTTCTTCAGACAAGGCGCCCGAGCCGGTAGGCCCCTATCCGCACGCACGCAAGGTTGGTAACCTGCTGTTCTTGTCCGGGGTTGGGCCACGCCAGCGCGGAACAAAGGAAATACCGGGCGTAACACTGGACGGTCACGGAAACGTTACTGCTTCGGACATTGAAAAGCAGTGTCATTCCGTCTTTCAAAACGTCAGGCATATTCTGGAAGCGTCGGGGTCACGGTGGGAAAACCTGGTGGACATTACCGTTTTCCTGACAGACATGAAAAAGGATTTTGCAGCCTACAACCGAATCTACAAGGAATATTTCCCGGACCCTGCAACTCAGCCGTGCCGGACAACGGTGGAAATAAGTTCGCTTCCTACGCCTATTGCCATCGAACTAAAGTGCGTGGCTGTTATCTCCTAGTACAGGAGAATCAGACGGCGAAGCTTTCGCCGCAGCCGCAGGTGCGCGATGCGTTGGGGTTTACAAACTGGAATCCTTTGCCGTTCAGGCCGTCGGAGAAATCCAGCGTAGTGCCGAGGAGGTACAATAAACTTTTCTTGTCGACCAGGATCTTGATCCCCTTGTCTTCAAAGATCTGATCTACCGGCTTGATCTGATCATCAAAATTCAAATCATACATGAGGCCCGAGCAGCCGCCGCCTTTTACTGAAACGCGGATGTTGTTGGTTGGCTCACGGCCTTCCTGCTTGCGCAATTCAATAATTCGTTCCTTCGCTTTATCAGTGACTGAGATCATAATTTCTTTTTTTTAGCTGACAGGGTTTAACACCACACTAAAAACGGTAATCGTGTTGCGGTCGCGGCCGTAATAAAGTTTTTCAAGCGCCTCCAGAATATTCCCTGCCCGGAAGTAGGACGTGTGCAGCTCGTGCTCCACCTTGGTGACCCACTGAATGGTATAGGAATTTTCCTTTTCCTTATAATTCTTCACATAGTCCAGCATCTTCCGCAGCGCGTCCACTTTGTCTGCGCCCTTTTCAGAATGGAACAGAAACGACTGGTTGTGCCGCGGGTTGATGGTGATCAGATCCAGTTTCACTTTACCCTCCAGCACGCTGTATTCAAAAATGAGGTCCGCCGAGCGCAGCCCCAGATAATCCGTTATCTGCTGCTGAACCCGTGCCGCCTCTACATGGGTATCACTCGGAGTTTCGATCATGCCTGTTATTTGGCTTAAAAACCTTGGGAATCCGTGAAAAGTTTCATCCCTTGGACAAAAATAGCAAAGAACCCGTTAATTCGATGACTATGAAAAAACTGGAGCATATTGGAATAGCCGTAGAGAACCTGGAAAAGTCGAACCGGCTTTTTGAGCGGCTGTTGGGTGTCAAACACTACAAAATCGAAGAAGTGGAGCGCGAAGGGGTGCGCACCTCCTTTTTTAACGTCGGTGGGTTGAAAATTGAATTGCTCGAGGCCACGCGTCCGGATTCGGCAATCGCTGCCTTTATCGACAAGCGCGGAGAAGGGATCCACCACCTGGCTTTCGAGGTAGACAATGTGGAGGCACGTATGAAAGAGTTAAAAGCAGATGGATTTGTTGTGCTCTCGGAGAAACCCATGCCCGGAGCGGACAACAAGATGATTGCCTTCCTCCATCCCAGCACGACCAACAGGGTCCTTGTCGAGATTTGTCAGGAAAAGACAGCCTAAAACTTAGGCGCCTTTTTGGGATGCAGGCCGTATTGGGTCTTGTTGTAGTACCGCCATTTTTCCTTCCCGATGGCTGTCTCGGAATAGGGTTTCGGGCCGCATGCACTTGCAACAATCAACACTGCAATCAATAACATGGCTCCCTTTTTCATTTTCGTGGTCTTTCTGTCCGGTTAATACCCTGATTTTGCGTGTATTCCGTGAAAGTGACGTTATCCCCTTACTTTTGCCGACAAAGGGACCAAAACGATCGCCAAAAAGCAGTTACCAATGGCTGAAAAAAGAACAGAACTATCGACCCTGGGTGAATTCGGTCTGATCGACCGGATCAGCAGCCAGTTGACGCTTAGAAACAAGGGGTCTTTGAAGGGTATTGGAGACGACGCGGCGGTAATCGACGCCGGAGACGAGGTCATGCTCATGTCAACCGACATGCTGCTTGAAGGGATTCACTTCGACCTGTCGTATATGCCCCTGCAGCATCTGGGGTACAAAGCGGTGACTGTAAATGTCTCAGACATCGCAGCCATGAACGGCAAGCCGGAGCAAATCATCGTTGGGCTGGCGGTGAGCAACCGATTCTCCCTGGAAGCCATCGACTTGCTCTATGAAGGCATTCGTCAGGCCTGCCTCAATTACAATGTGGATCTCGTCGGCGGCGACACGTCAGCCTCCCCGTCGGGGTTGATCATTTCGATCACGGTGCTCGGCCGGGCGAAAAAAGGGGAAGAGGTGTACCGGAGTGGGGCGCAGGACAAAGACATTCTCTGTGTGACAGGCGACCTGGGCGGGGCCTACATCGGACTGCAGATCCTGGAGCGGGAAAAGGAAGTCTACCTGGCCAATCCGAACATGCAGCCGGAGTTGGACAAACATGAATATGCGGTGGGCAGGCAACTGAAACCCAAAGCGCGCATGGACATCATCCATGAACTGAAAGATCTGGAAATCCGCCCCACATCAATGATTGATGTTTCAGATGGACTGGCATCGGAACTCTTTCATCTCTCGAAGAATTCAGGCGTGGGGGTTCGCATCTTTGAGGATAAGATCCCCATCGATCAGGAAGCCTTCAATACGGCTGTTGAATTCAAGCTCGATCCGTTCACGTGTGCCCTGAACGGGGGCGAGGATTATGAGTTGTTATTTACGATCCGTCCGTCGGATTTTGAAAAAATCAAGAATCACGCAGACATTCATTTCATCGGGTATGTCCATCCCGATCCAAAACAGAATGTACTCATCATGAAGAGCGGCACAGTTGTTCCGCTCCAGGCCCAGGGGTGGAAGCATTTCTGACATCCGCACGTTCACACATGCGCACCTCCACACGTTATTAGTCTTCCGGATACGGAATAAATACAAAGCGGGTAAAATCCTTGTCGATGACGAACAGACAACAGAATTCGTCCGGGTCCTTGTAGGAATTTCTAAACGCGTCTTCTTTTTCTTTCGCCACGAGTTCACGCTGAACAAATTCATCCAGGTACGATGCATAGTAGTTCCATTTCAGACTTGTGGGCATTCGATCAATAAGCAATTGACCGATGGGTTGCGCATCCGCACAAATCGGGAAGACGGGGTATGCAAAACCGGCTTTTCGAATCTGGTACGATGATTCTTTCAGCGTGTCGGAGACCTTGATAAAGTCTACGGATATGGTTCCAAGGTATTTACCGCTTAGTTCAGGGTCGTTCGTCATGGGCATTGGACTGTTTTAACATGCATCGGTTCAAATCACGTCAACCACAATGAATTCAGCAAGAGACTTAGCTCGGTTTTTGGTGGAGCCAGCCCTTGGCAAAGGCCTGCAGTTCCGGAATGAAGGATTTGAATTCTGATTCAAACTCACTGTAGTGCGCCTTAAGATCCACCACGGACTCTTCCATTTTTGATTCGAAAGTGGTTCTTCGTGACATGCCGCTCAGCGCGCGGTGAATCCCCTCGACCCGTGCGTAGTTCAATAGCCAGTTTCCGTGCATCATATACGGAAGCATGTGCTTTACCCGTTCCGGCAAGATGTCGTCGCGGTCTGCTACCACCTGGTAAGCGCCGGAAGCAAATGCTTCTAGGGGTTCTTCCGAAAAATTCTTCCAAAGGGAGGCGAGAAAGTGATCGTAGTACACATCGACAATGACCGAGGAATAGTGCCTGTACTTGGGCCAAAGTCTGCTCTTGCTTTCCTTCACCGTGGGGTGACGGTCAGTAAATCGATCAATTTCCCAATGAAGTTCGATGCCCCGTGCGATGCCAGGACCAAACTGCTCGACCAGGTTGCGTCCCCGCACAAAGTCGCCGATGAAGTTTCCTACCATCACGTCGGGTTCATTGCCGGAAAGGAAGAGGTGCGCAAGGAAATTCATTTCGCAAGGTAAGAATTCAAGAGGGCACCGGCCTGGAGTTGCCGCCTGACACGGTGAGGGGATCACGGATTCGTTATTTCTCCAACGTCTTTTTATCCATACCTTTGTGCCCTCAAAAACAGCCTGGAAGAACGGAAATGGAGAATATTCGGAACTTTTGCATCATTGCACACATTGACCACGGCAAAAGCACCCTGGCTGACCGCCTTTTGGAGTTTACAGGCACCCTCACGGGCCGCCAGATGCAGGCTCAGGTCCTTGACAGCATGGACCTGGAGCGTGAAAAGGGGATTACGATAAAGTCTCATGCCATTCAAATGAACTACAAGCTGGACGGGAAAGAGTATACGCTCAACTTGATCGACACGCCCGGCCACGTAGACTTTTCTTACGAAGTATCCCGGTCGATTGCTGCCTGCGAAGGGGCCCTCCTGATCGTGGATGCAGCGCAAGGCATCCAGGCGCAGACCATCTCAAATTTGTACCTGGCTCTGGAACACAACCTGGAAATCATTCCGGTGCTGAACAAAATTGATTTACCCGCGGCGCAGCCCGAAGAAGTTACCGACCAAATCGTTGATCTGATCGGATGCGACCGGAGCCTTGTCCTCAAGGCAAGCGCCAAAGAAGGTGTTGGCATCGAAGAAATTCTGAGGGCCGTGGTGGATCGCGTTCCGCCTCCCAAAGGGGATCCGAAGGCACCGCTTCAGGCAATGATCTTCGACTCGGTATTTAATTCTTTCCGGGGCGTTGAAGTGTACTACCGTGTTTTCAACGGCACGATGAAGAAAAATGACCTGGTAAAATTTGTGAACGCCGGAACACAATACGGCGCTGACGAAATTGGGGTATTGAAACTTGACAAGCATCCGAGGCTGGAGATCAGTGCAGGTAATGTAGGATACCTTATTTCAGGAATCAAAGTTGCGAAAGAAGTGAAGGTAGGTGATACGATCACCCTGGTGAGCAACCCCGGAGTAGCCATACGCGGCTTTGAAGATGTGAAACCCATGGTCTTCGCCGGAATTTATCCAGTTGAAACATCGGAGTTTGAAGAGTTGCGTTCTTCCATGGAGAAACTGCAGCTGAACGATGCTTCCCTAGTTTGGGAACCTGAGACGTCGGCGGCCCTGGGCTTTGGCTTCCGCTGCGGATTTCTGGGCATGCTCCACATGGAGATCATCCAGGAACGGCTCGAGCGTGAGTTCGGCATGACGGTGATCACGACGGTGCCGTCGGTGAAATTCAAGGCAACGCTGACCAACGGGAAGATGATTGAAATCAACGCGCCTTCGGAGATGCCCGACCCTACCATGATGGAGTTGATCGAAGAGCCTTATATCACAGCCCAAATTATTACAAAGTCTGAGTACATCGGGGCCATTATTGGCTTGTGTATGGACAAGCGTGGAATCATTAAAAACCAGTTATACCTCACATCCGATCGCGTCGAGCTTTCATTTGATATGCCTCTGGCTGAAATTGTTTTCGATTTCTATGACAAGCTAAAGTCCATCTCCAGGGGGTACGCCTCTCTCGACTATCACCTGATCGGATTTCGCGAAAGTGATATGGTGAAACTGGACGTACAGCTAAACGGGGAAAAGGTGGATGCGCTTTCGGCTATCGTTCACCGGGCCAAAGCACATGAATGGGGGAGGAAGTTATGCGAGAAATTAAAGGAACTTATCCCCAGGCACATGTTTGAGGTAGCTATTCAGGCTGCGATCGGTCAGAAGATTGTCGCCAGGGAAACCCTGAGTGCGATACGCAAAAACGTAATTGCCAAGTGCTACGGCGGTGATATTTCGCGGAAGCGGAAACTGCTGGAAAAGCAGAAGAAAGGGAAGAAACGGATGCGCCAGGTAGGCTCGGTGGAGATTCCACAGGAGGCCTTCATGGCGGTTTTAAAACTTGAATAACGAACGGATCATTATGGCTGAAACCACAGCAAAAACGTACACACTCATCGATGGTCGCAAGATCGCCAACGAGATCAAGGCGGAGATTTTGCAGCAGGTAAAGGTCAGGAGACAAGCAGAAAAAAAGATTCCGCACCTCGCCTTTATTCTGGTGGGTGACGACGGCGCAAGCCAGACGTATGTGGATCACAAGGTGAAAGCGTGTAAAGACGTAGGTTTTCACTATACGATGATGCGCTTTGCCGATACCATTTCTGAAGACAAACTCTGCAAGCACATTACCCAGGTGAACAATGACGATGACGTTGACGGCTTCATCGTTCAGCTGCCGCTGCCGGATCATATTTCCGTGGAACGGATTACGGAGAAAATTCGTCCGGACAAGGATGTGGATGGGTTCACGAACCGGAATTTCGGAAGCATCATCTCCAAAGTTCCGCTGCTCATGCCTGCAACGCCTTATGGTATCATGGAACTGTTGCGGCGGTATGAAATTGAAACCGAGGGGAAATATTGTGTCGTGGTTGGAGCGAGCCGGATTGCCGGAGCTCCGCTCAGCATGCTGCTCGTTCAGCAGGGCCACGCCACCGTCACCATTTGCCACAAGTACACGGAAAACCTGAAAGACTATACGCGTCATGCGGATATTCTCCTCGTGGCGGTAGGCAAACCCGGGCTGATTACGGCGGACATGGTAAAAGAAGGTGCGGTAGTCATTGATATCGGGACCAGCAAAGTGGATGACCCGTCGAAGCCTAACGGCTTCAGCATTAAAGGGGATGTTGATTTCAAGCAGGTGGCGCCGAAGTGCTCCTTCATCACCCCGGTTCCCGGAGGAGTAGGGCCGATGACAATCGCTTCGCTGCTTCTCAACACGCTGCGGGCTGCAGAATTGCGTCATCCGTAATAGTTCCAGGTTCAAAGTTCAAAGGTTCAAGTTGGCACCACGTTGAACCTTGAACTGTAAGGTACTGAAATGAGTTGACCGCTTTTTGGGGTCCAAACCCTAATAAACTATGGCAACCAGAGCAGATTTTGTTCCTCGTCCTCGAAGG
>JAWXBL010000035.1:0-122875 GCA_034440075.1 Cytophagales bacterium | reverse complement strand
TGTTGACTGCATCGCCCGCCCGCCCGCCGCAGGACCGATCACACCGAAAGACAAAGCGGAAGCAATTCTGCTGTTCAGGCTATCGTGACGACTCATGGAAAATACCTTCATCGTCAGCGTCGCAGCGTACGGCCTGTCACCGAACAGGATCTCATTATGGTCTGTGCTTGTCGGTGTAAAGCCGTTGTGCTCAACAGAAATTCCGTTCTGTACCTGTTCATTTCCTGAAATCAAAACCTTAGTCAAAAAGAACCGCCTGAACCAGGGGTGCACAAATTCACCTTGAATACCCTGGCTATAATAATAATCAGTAGCGGTGAAAAAATCGTTCTCATAGTGAATGCGCGCGTAAGTGTCCGGCTCCATCATTCTGAAGCTTGCCAAATTGCCGATTTCCTGTGCCTTTAGGAATTGTGGTGGGAGAACAAAAAGGCACACAAAAAACGCCCGCTGTAATAGCAACCTAAACGCATCGTTAAAAATGCTGCTTTTCACGATTAATGCACTCAACGCCTGATATCCTCATGGACCTCGTCATTCTTCTGATAATCTTTCAGGAGATACACCGTAAAATAGCGCGCCATCTTGCCGCCCCGGTAACTATAAAACACGTGGAGCAATTCCGCGGAGGTAAAATTCCGGTAGTAGCTCTCCTCCAGAATCATGTGAAAGTTGCTCGGCACAATGCATAAAGCGCTGTCTCCGCGCTGCAGCGGAGGCCGCTGTTGATTGAGCCAGTAATACTGATGCAAATCCACAATCCTGCCCACGCCGATCACAGGTTTGTTCAACGGACGCGCCACATAATACTCGATGTGCGCTGCCGGGAACCATTTGTTGGATACAATTGGAAGACCAGCGGGAAGCTTCCGCTGATCCTCCTGGTCATGCAGCCAGGAAGTAAAGTCAGCAGAGAAGTGCTTCCACCCGTACAAATCCAGCGTAAAGTCATTGTCGCCAAACTCTTTCTTGTTTTTACTGCCGAAGGTGCCGGGATAGAACTGGATGACCAACAAGCTGACGAGCAGCAATCCCCCCATGGCAATCAAGGTGCCTCTCAAAACCCGGTGAATGCGGAAATCTGCCGATTGCGTTACCCGTTCGTCCAGGTAGGCGGCGCCAAGAAAAGAAAGTACCATAAAACCCGATCCACTCCAATGCGGAAGCATCGGATTGAAGAGAGCCATCAGTGAAACCACGAGGATGATGGGCAGCCCATTGAGCAGAATGAATCGCACACCATCGCGCTGAAGGAACGACGTTGATCGCAACTTCCACAAGCTGAAAAGTATCAGGGCGGCATTAACGGGATTGGCATACAGCAATTGCCCGAGCAATGCCTGCATAAAGTAGTCCAGATGGATCCAGCCCCCACCCACCCGATCACTGTGGAAGCGAAAGGTGATGAAGTCGTTCTGAATGTTCCAGATAATGATGGGGCTGATGACAATAGCAGTGAGAAAAACGGAGATGTACAATCCGGGATCACGCAATCGCGATGGTATATATATGAGGATGTAGAGTCCCAGGCTGGCCCAAAGGAATATTCCATGAACCTTGCAGAGAACGGTGACCCCAACCGACAGACCAAACAACAGCCAGGTGCGCATGGGAACTTTCTGATCAGCCGGAACCGCTACCAGGTCATGCATGATCAGAAGAGACAGCAGCCAGAAGACCACCTGGGGACTGTCCGGAATAATGAAGGTACCTGCAATGAGGGAAGTATGTAGGCTTGCCGTATACAAGACAGCCACAAACCAGCCTGTCTGCTCGTTTTTCAACCGGGTCCCCAACTGGTAGGCCAGCCATGTACCTATTGCGGCACAAGCGATGGCTCCTAACCTGACAAACACTTCGTGCGTCAGTAACAAATTGAAGGTCGACAAGCGAATCAGCAGTCCAACGCCCAACGGGTGGTCAAAATAATTGGGTTGTAAATCAAGCGCATATAGAAAATAATATGCTTCATCATTGCCAAATTCAACCAGAGACGCAGCAACCAATCGAAACAGGGTGGCTAGGAGGATCAGGTATTTCAGGCGTTGCGGCACGTCACTTGGTTAATAGTGAAAAGTACACTTTTGTATCTTACTTTTGAAATTGATCCGTGCGGGTTATGATAAATCCACGAGCACTCCTGTTTATACTCTTTGTAAGTTACGGAACTGCCGCTCAGCCAGGGAAAAATTACGTTCAGAAAATACCCGGCACCACTCTACAGATTACAATGGTAGCCATCCCTCCCGGCACATTCAGGATGGGCAGCGCTAGCGTGCTTGCCGACGTCGATGAACGTCCTGTGGCTGACGTTGCACTCGATGCCTTCTGGATCGCCGAGCATGAAATCACGTTCGAAGCATGGGACGCCTACTTCAAGGATGGTGCCCTCCCGCAAAGCAAAGTCATCGACGGCATTACGCGGGCCACTCCGCAGTACATTGACCTCACCTGGGGCATGGGTAGGGAGGCCCACCACCCGGCCAACAGCATGAGTCAGCAGGGCGCCCTCATGTATTGCCGGTGGCTCTACAGCCGTACAGGCAATTTCTTCCGGCTCCCTACAGAAGCAGAATGGGAATACAGCTGCAAGGCCGGCGACGCAAAAACGCTTGATCCGTCAGCCCTCCCTTCCCTGGGTTATTTCAAAGACAACAGTGCAGGTAAGTTCCATCTGGTCAAAGAAAAGAAACCCAACGCGTGGGGATTGTACGACATGCTTGGCAATTTGAGTGAATGGACGCTGGATCAATACGATCCGGAGTACTACCAAAAAATTCCGGCCAGCAATCCGGTTACAACCCCCGGCCCCCGCTACCCTCGCACTGTCCGCGGCGGTTCCTTTATAGATGAGGCCAACCAACTGCGGTGCTCCAACCGCATCCCCTCGCTACCGGCATGGAATCAACGGGACCCGCAAGTACCCAAGAGCAAGTGGTGGATGACCGACGGGATGTTTGTCGGATTTCGAATTGTGCGCCCTGCCAGGCAACCTAAAAAAGAGGATATCGAAGCCTTTTATGATCGCTATTTGAAATGACCTTCTATCGAATAGAACGGAGATTTGATAAAAAGAAAATCCTACCTTGGATATCAGTTCACCAACATCCTGCCTTATGAAAAAAATAACAACAGATCGTAGAAAATTCATCAAACAGTCGTCCATGGCAGCCGGATCGCTCCTGGCTATGCCGCTCGTTTCGGAAGGATCTTTTTTTAATTCCTCGGCGGACGACACGATCAAAGTTGCACTGATCGGGTGCGGCGGCCGCGGGACCGGCGCCGCCATGCAGGCACTGCTCACCAAACAGAACGTAAAGCTGGTGGCTATGGCCGACGCATTCCGCAACCGGATTGACGAATGCTATTCCAACCTCATGGCCGATGATCTCATGGAGGTTGCCGGCATCAAGGGGAGTGTAAAAAGCCGGGTGGCGGTGCCAGAAGCAAACAAGTTTGTGGGTTTCGACGGATACCTCAAGGCGATTCCACTGGCTGATGTAGTCATCCTGACCACCCCGCCGGGATTTCGCCCGCAACATTTCGAAGAAGTGGTGAAGCAGGGAAAGCATGCATTTGTAGAAAAACCCATGGCTACCGATCCCGCCGGAATCAAACGGGTGCTGGAGGCAGCAACTCTTGCCAGGCAAAAGAAACTTAATATCGTTGTCGGGCTGCAGCGCCATTACCAGAATTCCTACCGGGAGCTCTACAAGCGCCTGAAACAGGGCATGATTGGGGATATCGTTTCTGCCCAGGCGTGGTGGAACAACGAAGGGGTCTGGGTTAACCAGCGCCAGCCCGGGATGACGGAAATGGAATACCAGATGCGGAATTGGTATTACTTCAACTGGCTCTGCGGCGATCACATTGTTGAACAGCATATTCACAACCTGGATGTTGTCAACTGGTTCAAGGGAGGCTACCCCGTAAAAGCCCAGGGCATGGGCGGCCGTGAAGTGCGCAAGGGAAAGGACTTCGGGGAAATCTTTGACCACCATTACGTGGAGTTCCAGTATGCTGATGGGAGTATCATGAACAGCCAGTGCCGTCACATAAAGGGAACGCTCAGCAAAGTGGACGAATTGATTATGGGTACGAGCGGCACGATTCAGTGCGGTGCCGGCAGAATCACCGACCGCAAAGGCACCACGCTGTATCAATTTGACAAGACGGGAGAAAATGACCCCTATCAGGCAGAACACGACGAGCTATTCGAAGCCATCGCAAAAAGCGAGTACAAATTTGACGACGCCGAAAACGGTGCCCGAAGTACGATGACAGCGATTCTCGGGCGCATGGCTACCTATTCCGGTCAGGTGGTAGAGTTCGACAAGGCGCTCAATTCCGGGATATCCATTCAGCCCGCACGCTACGCATGGGATGCCGATATGCCGTTGAAACCAGGGGCCAACGGACTTTATTCCGCTGCCATCCCGGGAGTCACCAAATATTTTTCTTAGTAGCCTGCGCGTATGAAAGACCAACGCGTCGACACATTCATTTCAGCTTCTGAACCTTTCGCTAAACCCATCCTGACAAAGCTCCGGAAACTGGTGCACCAGGCATGCCCCGACATCGAGGAAAAAATCAAGTGGGGTGTCCCCCATTTCGACTATAAAGGGCCGATGGCCAACATGGCCGCATTCAAGCAACATTGCGCTTTTGGGTTCTGGAAAGCCTCGCTCATGGAGGATTTTGAAAAGAAGATGTCGCCGAACCGGGGTATAGCGTGGGGACACTTCGGCAGGATCACCAGTCTGTCCGACCTGCCGTCAGACGCAGTGCTCTTGAAGTACATACGCGAAGCCTGCCGCCTGAATGACGAGGGTATCAAAATCGTAAAAGCCAAGGCGGCTCAACCGAAGGAGCTCACCGTACCACCGGCACTGAAAAAGGCCCTTTCAAAAAACAAGAAAGCGCAGGCAACGTTTGACGCGTTCAGCTACGCCAATAAAAAAGATTATGCAGAATGGGTAGCTGACGCAAAGACAGAAGAAACCCGAAACAAAAGAATTGAAACAGCCATCGCCTGGATGGCGGAAGGAAAAATCAGGAACTGGAAATACGCCAAGTAACCCCTCAGCGAGCCGATGGCATATGGTCGTGCAACCTTCTGATTTCTTTTACATATTGCATAAAATTCTGAAGTCTTGATCCGTCTCCTCGCGCGCAAACTGTACGTTGGCTGGGTACTTTTCGTATTCACATTTTTCATGCTGCTCTATTTGCCCGGCATCCTGCTTCCCTTTTTCTGGGGAGAGCGGTACGGAAATATCAGCTACCGCTTCCTGAAACTCTGGGCCTGGACGTTCAGCAAGTTTAACCGGATCATCTATCATATCCACGGTCGGGAAAACATTCATTCTCACAAAGCGTACATCTACTTGAGCAACCATACCTCTTTCCTGGACATTCCAGGCGTGTGCCTCACCGTGCCTTCGCAAATCCGGCCCCTGGCAAAAAAAGAGCTTCTCAAAATTCCGGTTTTTGGGTGGATCGTCCGCCATGCATCGGTAATCGTTGACCGCTCCAGCAATGAAAGCCGGAAAAAGAGCATGGAACATATGAAGGATGTGCTTCGCCGGGGTATTTCTGTTTTGATATTCCCGGAAGGCACCCAGAATCGAACCGACAAACCTCTTCAACCGTTTTTCGACGGCGCCTTCCGCATCGCCATTGAAACCCAGCAGCCGATACTGCCCATGGTCATCCTGGGTGCCGGAACACTCATGCCGCCGCGGAAAGGCGTCATATACCCCGGCGCCATCAAAATCATTATTCTCGAAGAAATACCGACGGCAGGCCTGCTTCAGAAAGATCTGGGGGACCTAAAAGAAAAGGTGATGAAAAGGATGATGGATGTGATCGTTGCCGAAAACCCTGATAAATACAGATCTTAGCTGCTTATTTATGCAATCATTATTCCTGGTATTTCTTGGCGGCGGATTGGGAAGCGTTACCCGCTTCGCCTTGGGCAAATGGGTAGGCACCTTTCATCAGCAACCCTTTCCATGGGGAACCCTGGCGGCTAACATTGTCGCCTGTTTTGTTATGGGGGTTGTTGTCGGGCTTGCCGATCATCGCCAAATTATTTCTGCATCCAGTCGCATGTTCTGGACCGTGGGATTCTGTGGAGGCTTCAGCACTTTTTCAGCGTTCAGCCACGAAACCATCACCCTGATTCAGCAAGGACTGCCTGCATCCATGATCGCCTATATTGCATCAAGCCTCCTGTTGTGCGTGGCCGTCACGTACGCCGGCTTGTATCTGGGGGAATCCCTCTAGATAGGCAGGTAAACTATTTTCTTTGCCTGAAAGTAGTCCTCCCGGAAATAATCCGTAAGTTCATACACACTGTAGGGATATTTCAAAAGATCCATTTCAGCATCGAGATCTCCCCCCTTCAGGTACAAGATTCCATTGTCCAGCGTGTGGCTGGATTCGCGTTTCACTTTGTTGTGCACCCACCCGTAGAATTCTTTCATTTGCGTCACTGCCCTGCTGACTACAAAATCATATTTTCCTTTCAGCTGCTCGGCACGCACCTGCTCGGCACGGACATTTTCAAGGCCGAGCGATCGGGTTACTTCGTTGACTACAGAGATCTTTTTTCCAATGGAATCCACCAGATGAAATCTGCTTTCAGGAAAAAGAATCGCTAATGGAATGCCCGGAAAGCCTCCTCCGGTTCCGACGTCCAGAATTTCTGCGTCCGGAAGAAAGGAGATGATTTTCGCGATCGCCAGCGAATGCAGTACGTGATTGATGTACAGGTTATCGATGTCCTTGCGGCTGATTACGTTGATCTTTTCATTCCAATCACGGTATAGCGGAAGGAGCATCTCAAACCGACGGATTTGCTCTGCCGTAAGCTGCGGAAAATAGGATTGGATAATTGTCGCGTCTTGCACGGTATCTAAACGACAAATCTTGAAAGCAGCGAGGAGAATTCAAAATATCCATGCAAACACGTCCTATTCTTTTTTTCAATAATTACCCTTTACCCGATTTTTTCAGTGGCCTTCATAACTTGTATCTTTCGATTTCGTTAGCCCTCATACGCATGAAAAGAAGAGATTTTATCCAAACCGCCGCCACTGCTGCCACCCTGGGCCTCCCGCTGGCATCCCTCGGCGGAACCCGAAATTCCACCGCAGACCCAAAGAGAAAAATTTTCGTTTTTGGCGGAGGTCGTGACCGGGCCATTTTGAGCCATATCATCAAGCTCACAGGCAAAGAGAATCCCAGAATTTGTTTTGTTCCCACTGCCACCGGCGACAGCCCGGCAAGTATCCAGGGATGGAACTCCTATTGTGAAGGCATGCCCATGCGATCGGAGGTCATGCGTACATTCATTAATTCCTACACCACCAAGGAATCCTTTGAAGAGACGCTCATGCGGATGGATGCCATTTTTGTTGGTGGAGGGAACACCCTGAACATGATGGCTATCTGGAAATTCCAGGGTATTGACAAGGCCTTGCGAAAAGCGTATGACGCCGGCATCCTGATGAGCGGCGGAAGCGCTGGATCACTGTGCTGGTTTGAAAGCGGAACGACAGATTCAAGGCCCAAGGCGCTAAGCAAAGTAGAATGCCTGGGGTGGATCAAAGCTTCGCATTGCCCGCATTATAATTCCGAGGAATCCCGAAGGCCGGTATACCACGACCTCATCAGCAAGGGCGAACTTTCTCCGGGATATGCCTGCGACAATCAGTCTGGCCTCTATTTTGAAAATGAACAAATGATCCAGTGCGTGGCATCCAATCCGGCCAACAAATCCTATTACGTGGATCTGGTGGATGGAAAAATTGTTGAGCGGGAGCTCAAAGCAGAACTCATCTATTAATCGAAATCAATAATAGATTTATGAAGGGTCGACCCGAATTCCGCCTTCCACATCTGGGCACGCTGCTGCTGGTAATCATGCCCTTGTTCAATCTCAACGCCCAGGTAACAGGACTGATCTCTGCCCCGAACGGAAAACCGATTTCGGGGTGTGATGTGTTCATTAACCGAACGTCCATTCAAAGCATGACCGATGAGTTTGGTCAGTTCCAGCTGCGCCAGATTCCAACAGGCTTTTCCGAGCTGGTCATCTACAAAAAAGGATATCAATTATACCGGGCACCTATGCGCATCCAGGAAGACCGGACCTACACCCTCAATCTGAAACTGGTTGAAGAGGGCAAGAAGCTGAAGGGGAAAAGCACGCCAGAAACTGTGCAGGCGTTCAAAAAGGAATTGCTTGGTGATGAATCGCTGGTATCCATCGAAAACGAAAAACAACTGAACGCGGTAAGCGATCAGGGGCAATTTGCCATCCTTTCTACAGACCCCGTGATCGCAAACTACCCGGAACTTGGTTATCGCATCCACTGCTATTTTTCAGCTACCGCCGTTCAGTCGGTTGTGGACGGGGCATTCCGGTACGAGGAGTACTTACTGGCGAATGTGAATCAAAACCTGATGTTCGAAAAGAAACGGATGGCGCATTTCCGGGGCTCTCTTCGTCATTTCCTCATGGCGCTGGTGGTGACGAAAACAAAGGAAGAAGGGTTTGCTATCCGCGACCAGCAAAACAATGTTGTAGAATCCCAAAGCCTGGTGACCGCCGCTACCAACACGGCAGGCTATTTCAAAATCAGGATGGAAGAACCCCTTTCAATAAGCTACTCAGATGGAAATCAAGTGCTATTATCGAGGTTATCTACCACCGGAAATCTGGAAGTGAACAAGCGCGGCATCATGATCAATCCCAAGCTCCTGATTGTGGCCGGGTCCATGGCCCGCCCCGGTCTTTCGGGAGTGCTACCTGCGGATTATTTGCCGATATCCGGAGATGTGGAGTCTACTTTCGAAGAGGCGCTCAACCATTTCTATGAGAAGGTGTATATGCACACCGATAAACCGTACTATTATCCGGGCGAACCGTTGTGGTTTAAAGCGTATCTGAATTACTACCAACCGGAATGGCGTGATTCCCTGAGCGACGTGCTGCACGTAGACCTCCTCGGTCCTGGGGGGAACGTTATGCTTCAACGGATGTACCGGATTGAAAACGGGATGTCGAACGGGGATATTATCCTCGGGGATACACTCCACGAAGGCATCTACTACCTGCGCGGGTACACCAACCTTCAACGAAATTTTGGCGAAACCCATTTGTTCACCAAGCCCCTTCGCATCCTTAGCATGGTTGATAAGATGGATCCCACGCAACAGCAGCCCCTCGCGCCGGATCGGTCGGTTCAAATCACTGCCGACAAACCCCGGTACAAGACCCGCGAAAAGATCACGCTGGGTTTCCATATAAAAGACTCGTTGGGATCCCCGCTGGCAGCCAGCCTTTCAGTCGCTGTCACGGACGCGGCGCAGGTCATTGCGATTCCGGAAACAGCTTCCATTCTGAATGGATATCTTATTCACCGCAGCGAAATCGGAAAAATTGACGAGCTGCAAAACCGGATCGAACGAGGAGTCAGTTTTTACGGTCAATTCTTCAACAACAAGGGCAAAGGAGAAAAAACACAACTGACTTTTATCCAGTGGAAAACCGGAGACATTCTCAATGCAACAACGGACGAAATGGGAAAATTCTGGCAAACCGGGCTGCAGTTTACAGACAGCGCCAAATTTTCATACAAGTCAGATAAGGCCAAGGGTTCTCCCTACGGAAAGGTAATCCTCCCCCCTCGATCTGTTCCGCCACTTAACAGGATCGATATTCCGGATGCGCGCGTAGTGAAGGCCGGAACGATTCAGCGGATTTTTTCAGAATACGAAGTGCCCAAAGACAACACGCTGCTGGAGGCCGTGGAGATCAAGGCGCAGCGCATGGATGAGACAATGGAAAAGGCAAAAAGGCGGCCTTTTGGAAACGCTGATCATGTACTTACGGCCAAGAGCCTTAACATGGCGTATCCGAACCTCCTTCTCTCCCTGGTGGGAAAAGTTCCCGGCTTAACCGTAAATCCTACCATGGGTACCGTATTCTTCTCCAGGGCCGCCTCCAGTTCGCTGGCCCTCCCAACCGGCCCACAGGTGACGATCAACGATGTTCCCATGTTTGGGGAAGCAGGAACCGTTTTGCAGACCATCGATCCGAGCATCGTTGAAAGCATAGAATTCACTTCCCGACTGAGTGCACTTACGATGTATGGATCACAAGGCACTTTCGGCGTCATCGCCGTTTATACAAAGAGCGGCGTCCCGGTCGACAACACCGATCCCAATTTCCAGACCATGAAGCTTCCTGGTTTTTCAAGGACACGGAAATTTCAGGCACCGGACTACAGCAACCCGCAGACCGAGGCATCCCAAACAGATTTCCGGTCAACGATTTACTGGAATCCAACAGTTGAGGTCGATGGAAAATCCGGAGCCGCTATTGTCTCCTTCTTCGCCGCGGATCTGCCAGGCCTCTACCGCGTTGTCGTGGAGGGGATCACGGCAGGAGGACGCCCTGTAAGGTCGGAACAATACGTGACCATCGAAGACCGAAATTAAATCCAACGCGCATGAAGCTCCTTCCGATCATGCTGTACTTGCTCTGTTCGGTCACAACAGGGATGAGCCAGCAAAGAGCTGACACCCTTTTCAGTCCTGCGATCAGCAACCCGCAATACCCGGCAGGAAAAGGGCCCGTAATTTTACTGGATGAGGGCCATCAAAATTTTCATACTACTACAGGTAGATTCAGGCCCTTCGCTGATTTTCTGCGCAAGGACGGATACGTTGTCAAAGGGTACACAGGTTCTTTTAAGCCAGACGAACTTAAGCCAGCGCGCGTGGTCGTGATTGCCAATGCACTGCACGAAAGCAATCTTTCAGAATGGACTCTGCCCACGCCTTCCGCATTCCCTAATTCAGAGATCTCCAATTTGGTACTGTGGGTAAAGAACGGCGGATCGCTCTTCCTGATTGCCGATCATATGCCTTTCCCAGGCGCTGCCGAAAAACTTGCCGCCGTTTTTGGATTTACATTTTACAACGGATTTGCCATGAACAAGAAACGGGAAGAGGGCGCCGTAGATATTTTTACCCTTCAGCAAGGACTCTCCGACAATGTGATCACACGGGGTCGGAACGAAAAGGAAAAAATAACTTCGCTGCAGACATTCACCGGTCAGGCCT
This sequence comes from Cytophagales bacterium, assembly GCA_034440075.1. Lineage (GTDB taxonomy): Bacteria > Bacteroidota > Bacteroidia > Cytophagales > Cyclobacteriaceae > ELB16-189. Next base: position 111,736 of record JAWXBL010000035.1, on the reverse strand, counting down.
TCCTCGCGCCTCCCGAGGCGACGCCGATCGTCGTTCTGGACAATCGCTTTGAATTATTGCTTCCGCAAACGGCGTGGGAATTTGCCGTCAACACAACCAAAAAACCGGCAGAAAACCTCGTACAGGGAGCCTACCGGAACTACGGGAAGGGCCGGCTGGTTGTTTTTGGAGAGGCGGCTATGTTCTCAGCCCAGATTCAACGCGACAGTATACGGATGGGAATGAATGCAAAAACGGCAGAACAAAATCCTCAATTCCTTCTCAACCTCATCCACTGGCTGGATCGACAGTTGAATTGATCCTTACCCAGGGCCACGATCAGATGTGCTCTTTCTTGTTCTTCACCAGGTCGTACAGCAATTCCCTGGCCCGATGCAGTTGGGCTTTGACCGTTCCAAGCGGCGCTTCCAGCTCCACCGCAATTTCTTCATAAGAAAGTTCCTGAAAGTAGCGGAGCCGCACCAGCTTCTGGTACTTGGGAGGGAGCATGCCCACAAATACCTGCATCAACTCCTCTTTCTGCGCCTTGATAGTCTCTTCCTGCGGATTGAGGTTCTTGTCGGCGATGTCCAGCGAAACCGACTGTCCATCGTCATCCGTATAGGTATTTTCAATACTTAGCGTATTTATTTTCTTCTTGCGGATAAAGTCAATCGTGTTGTTTGTGGCGATTCGAAACAGCCATGTGCTGAACGTAAAATCTTTTTTAAACCGATGCAGGCTCTTGAAGGCCTTGGCAAAGGATTCGATCATCAGGTCCTCCGCATCATCCACGTTCCGCACCATTCTCAGAATCATGTGGTAAACCGGCCGCTTGTACCGCTGAAGTAACTTGGCAAACGCCTTATCGTCTCCGCCAACCGCCCGGTCAATCAGTGCAAAATCCTCCAGTGCTTTTGATGAAAACCGGTTTTCTAAATTTTCCATCGAATTCGTTTGGATACCAACGCCACAAGGCCCGTTCCAAGATAGTAAATGGCATAATTAAAATCTAAAAGGGGTGTTTTCCATGCCTCAAAGGCGTCACCCAACTTCCGGGATGCACGGCGAACAAGGGTTTCTAACAGGATCTGCCGAACGATAAACCCCGACCATAACCAGGGAGTCAATGGTAACGGCTGGAACATGATCGGTAAAACAAACAGCCACGTTCCAACCCAGGTGATGGAAAAAACACCCAGCCTTAATTGATCACCGAGCCGATACCTTTTTCCGACAGACAGATGACGTACCTTTTGATAGAGAAACGTCCGCCAGGTATCTTTTGGAATGGACCGCACGAGACTATCAGCGCCCATACACACGGTAGTGTTCGCTGAAGTCGCGTGCTGATTCACAAACAAGTCATCATCACCTCCCATCACGCCCAGGTGCTTGTTAAATCCTTTGGTTTCCAGAAAGAGCGCCTTCCGGTACGCCAGGTTTCGGCCTGTGCCCATGTAGGGGCTTCCGAGCATCGCCCAACCCATGAATTGAATGCCTGTTATCAGCGACTCAAAACGGACAAATGCATTCAGGTAGCCGGAGTTCTTTGCATAGGGGGAATAGCCCAGCACAATCTTTTTGTCTTCACCTGCATGTGATGCCATCGACCGAAGCCACTGCTTACCTGCCGGCCGGCAATCTGCATCCGTAAGTAGCACCCAGGCGTGCCTGGCTGCCTTCAACCCAAGCGTTAATGCATACTTCTTCCCTGTGATGTGTTCCGGGAGAAATTTCACCTTGACCATCCTGAGTTTGTCATGAACCTTGGTTGCCTGGAGCAGGTAATCGTACGTATCGTCATTTGACCTATCCTCCACGACGATGACCTCAAAATCATCATAATCCTGATCGAGCAGCAAGGGCACCAGGGTCTTTACATTCTCGAATTCATCGTGTGCACAAACGATGATGGATATGGGGGGTGCATTTCTTTTCGCAGGATCGTTTTTCCGCCGAAAGGCAAAGAGCAGACAGCTCAGATAAATACCTTGAACCGCCAGGATGGTCCAGGCCAAGACGAGATAGGTAGTCAGCAAGTGTGAATGTTCAGAAGCGGTAAATATAGGTGAATTGATCAAGGTTCCGACCGGCTGGAACTTACAGCTGCAGATGAAAACAACGCCCCGCATCCTATATTTGCCACAGCATGAAATTTCAGATTCACACCAACGATCCGGGGTCACGCGCACGAACGGGAACCATCACCACGGACCACGGTCAGATTCCGACACCTATTTTTATGCCTGTAGGAACTGCGGGATCCGTAAAAGCCGTGCATCAACGCGAATTGGAAAAGGACATCGACGCCAAAATAATTCTGGGAAATACCTATCACCTGTTTCTCCGACCCGGTCTTGATCTCCTCCAGCGTGCAGGCGGGTTGCACACCTTCATAGGTTGGAATCGCCCCATTCTCACGGACAGCGGTGGATATCAGGTCTACTCCCTGGCAGACAGCCGGAAAATAAAACCAGAGGGCGTCACCTTCCAATCGCATATCGACGGATCAACGCATTTTTTTAGTCCCGAAGGCGTAATGGACATTCAACGCAAGATCGGCGCCGACATCATCATGGCCTTCGATGAGTGCACCCCTTACCCCTGCGATCACACCTATGCCAGGAAATCACTGGGCATCACGCACGACTGGCTTGACCGGTGCGTACTTCGCCTGAAGGAAACCCAGCCGCTCTACGGCTATGACCAGGTCCTTTTCCCGATCGTGCAGGGAAGCACCTACCCTGACCTGAGAAAAGAGTCCGCAACGTTTGTTGCCGAAAAGGATTTACCCGGGAATGCGATCGGCGGTCTGTCGGTTGGTGAACCCGCAGAAGCGATGTACGCTATGACCGAGGAGGTTTGCTCAATCCTTCCGGCAGATAAGCCAAGGTACCTGATGGGGGTGGGTACGCCCGAGAACATCCTGGAATCCATTGCCCTGGGAATCGACATGTTTGATTGTGTGATGCCCACCCGGAATGCCCGCAACGGTATGCTCTTCACCACACAGGGGATTGTTAACATACGGAACGAAAAATGGAAAGACGATTTAAGCCCGCTGGACGCGGATCTCGGCGGGTATGTCAGCACCCATCACTCCAAGGCGTACCTGAGGCATCTTATAATCAGCAAAGAAATTTTGGGCGCGCAAATTGCTTCTATCCACAACCTGACCTTCTACCTTTGGCTTGTCGGGGAGGCACGGCGCAAAATCAATGAAGGGACCTTCATGGCATGGAAAGTGCAGATGGTGAAAACGGTGTCACAAAGACTGTAACTTACAGCGCTCAATTTGTCAACGGAATGAACATCATCGACCGGTATATTCTCAAGAAGGTCCTCTCCACGTTTTTCTTCGTGGTGCTCATCCTGATGGCCATCATCACGATCATTGACGTTACCGAGAAGATGGACAAGTTCTCCAAGAACAACCTCGATGCCTATACGGTGCTGGGGTACTACCTCGATTTCATTCCATGGATCGCCGGACTTGTCACCCCCATCACCATCTTCATAGCGATCATTTACGTAACCTCCCGGATGGCCGGGCATACGGAGATCATTGCCATTCTGAGCAGTGGGGTAAGTTTCCGGCGGATGCTGCTCCCTTACTTCGTGGCCTCGCTGGTGGTCGGCTCGATCAGCTTCGCACTAAATGGGTGGGTCATCCCACGGGCAACGAAGTCGCGTCTCGCCTTTGAGCTTCAGTACTTCAATAACCGGTATTACTTTGACGCCAGAAACATCCATTTGCAGGTCGCCCCTCAGGTCTATCTGTTTATTCAGAATTATAACAACGTATCCAACATGGGGTATCAGTTTAGCCTGGAGCGTTTTGATAAAAATATACTCATTGAGAAGCTGACAGCCGACAATATTCTTTGGGATACGGTGAAGCACAAGTGGACCCTGAAATTCTGGAAACTAAAAAGAATAGATGACATCTTTGCCGCCTCCCAGACAGGCGACCCCTCCCAACTGATGAGTTCGGGAGCAACCATGGACACGACGCTTGCCATTTCACCGAAAGATTTCGAGGCCCAGGAACGAAGCTATGAAGGGATGACAACGCCGGAACTTTACGACCACATCGACAAATTGAAATTTCGCGGGGCCTCCGGTGTTCAAATGTATGAAGTGGACAAGCAGATTCGGTTTGCTGCTCCTTTTACGACGTTCATTCTGGTCTTCATGGGCGTGACGGTCTCGTCGCGAAAAAGCCGTGGCGGTACCGGATTACAAATTGCCGTTGGGTTTGTCCTGGCTTTTGTTTTCATCCTGTTTTTTCTCCTTACCCGCTCCTTCGCGGAAACCGGCAGCATGCACCCCATCATAGCCGCGTGGACCCCCAACATCATATTTGCGGCGATCTCCACCGTATTATTCCGGTATACCCCCCAATGAACCCCACCGCACCGGATTACCTCCGTCTCCATTTTGTGGTCATCCTCTTTGGATTCACGGGTATACTTGGTAAGCTGATATCGATCCCCGCTGTTGAAATGGTATTCTACCGCACGCTACTGGCGGCTGCAGGGATGGCTGTCCTTTTCCTTTGGACAAGACGCCGTTTTATCCTGCCAAAACGGGATGCATTGATCCTTCTGCTAACCGGCTGTATCGTCGGCTTGCACTGGCTGACCTTCTTCGTCTCCGGACGCATTGCCAATGTATCCGTGAGCCTTGTCGGGTTTGCCACCGCCAGCTTCTGGACCGCCTTCCTGGAACCCCTCATGAACCGAACGCGCATCAAAGCGGTGGAAGTCATCCTCGGCCTCTTCGTGCTCACCGGCCTCGTGGTAATATTTTCGTCCGACTTTGAATACTCGGTTGGATTGTTCATCGCCATTCTTTCCGGCCTGACTTGCGCTGTTTTCACGATCATCAACGCACGGTTGGTGAAGCGACTGGATCCGTCCACCATCACCCTTTATGAAATGATCGGCGCCATGCTGACTATCGCCTTGTTCTTCCCGCTTTACCGCCAAACGTGGGCACCCGGAAATCAGCTCCACCTTATGCCGCAACCGCTGGATTGGGTCTGGATGCTGTTGTTGGCCTGGCTATGCACCGTCTACGCATATACAGCGGCGGTGAGGTTGTTTCGCACGCTTAGTGTTTTCCAGTTTCAATTAACCCTCAACCTCGAACCCGTATATGGCATCGTGCTCGCGCTGATTGTTTTCGGTGACGATGAAAGGATGAATCTTCACTTTTATACCGGCACCTTCCTGATTCTCTGCACGGTTTTCGCATATCCCCTTATCCGAAAGTGGTTACAACCAACCTGACCACCCAGGCATTTCAGGGAAGTGGTCCACTGGCTTTATCTCCTGATCAAAGATCCCAAACATGGCGGAGCCCGATCCGCTCATCCCTGCGTAAATGGCGCCGTGCTCATAAAAGTCCTCTTTGATACGCGACAGGACAGGATGTTTTTCAAACACAGGTTGCTCGAAATCGTTTTTCAACCGGTCCCTCCACATCGTGATGTGCTGCTCCACGATGATCCGAAGCGGTGTTTCAGGAATGGAGGGGCTTACCTTACTATACGCCTCAGCTGTAGAAATGAAAACGGGTGGCACCACGACCGCCAGGTAGAATCCCTTCAGCGCCACGTTGACGGGCTCAAGGACTTCGCCTCTTCCACTGCCGAGAACCGGGAGGTCCTGCATAAAAAAGTTACAATCGCTGCCCAGTGCAGCAGCATAGTCTGTCAATTGGCGCTGAGACAGACCCAGTGCAAACAATGAATTCAGACTACGAATCGTATGGGCCGCATCGGCGGAGCCTCCTCCCAAGCCCGAACCCGGCGGGATAACTTTGTGCAAGTGCAGGTAGGTAGTAGAAATTGGATGGTCCTTGCTTAGTAGCTCAAACGCCTTCACGCAAAGATTGTCTTTGACGACTCCCGGGATTTCCATGCCGGTCAGCTGAAACCGCTGATCAGCAGAAGGCAGTACCTCCAGCACATCCGTCCACGGAAGGGGATAGAAACAGGTATTGATATCGTGATATCCATCCGGCCTCTTGGCCAGCACGTGCAGGCCCAGGTTGATCTTGCAGCCGGGAAAAGTTACCATACCGGGCCAATCACTTCTTCAACTTCTCAATCAGCTCCTCAGTAATCCCGGTAGTTGAAAATCCGCCATCGTGCATGAGGTTCTGCATGGTAACCATCCGGCTGTAATCGGAAAACATGAGTGTGATGTAGTTGGCGCAATCCTCTGCGGACGCATTTCCAAGAGGAGACATCATCTTTGCGAAATCGAAGAAAATATCGAATCCGGAGATGCCGGCTCCCGCCGTTGTCACCGTTGGAGATTGTGAGATAGTATTGACGCGAACTTTTTTCAATTTCCCAAAGCGGTGGCCGTAGCTTCTTGCGATGGACTCCAGGACCGACTTGGCCTGGGCCATATCGGAGTAATCAGGATATGACCGCTGCGCCGCGATGTAGGTCAGTGCCACAATAGATCCCCATTCATTCATGGCATCGGTCTTTTCCGCCGTTTGAAGCACCTTGTGGAAGGAGACGCCGGAGATGTCAAGCGTTTTCAGGAACCAATCATAATTCAGATCTCCATACGACTTGTCTTTGCGTACGTTGGGACTCATCCCAATGGAATGCAGGACAAAATCAAGTTTCCCTCCCAACACTTCGATAGACCGCGTGAACAGCGTGTTCAGTTCAGCTTCCGATGTGGCGTCCGCCGGAATGATCTCTGCGTTGCATTGCGCCGCCAGCTCTTTTATTTTTCCCATCCGCATCGCGATCGGGGCATTGGTCAATGTAAACTGACCGCCTTCTTCCTTTACCCGAAGTGCCGTCTTCCAGGCAATTGAATTTTCATCGAGTGCTCCGAAAATAATACCCCGTTTCCCTTTCAATAAGTTGTAGGCCATAGATTGGATGTTTAATCGTTGCAATAATACAAAAACGTGTTTAGTCCGGGGAGGGACGGTCCATCCGGAGACCCTTACCCTGTTCCTGTGGTCTCATTTGTTTCTGTTCGCTGGTCTCCGTGGGGCCGGGGAGTATGGACTACTGCAAATAAGCATTCAAGCGTAAACAAGGCCAAAAAACACGATAAATCGAGGGTATGGTCCTATTTGTGCCTAAATTGTAGTTCTGGGGATGACCTCACTTTTTGAGTCAATTCAAGCATCCATGTAGTGTTTTGGAGGTTTTTAAAGATTCTCAAAGGGATTAATCCGGGACCTTTGAACTCTTTGAGCATCCGATGTTTATGTAAAACCTGATTTTTTAAATAATAATTGTCATTTCTCCCGGTGGCGAACCGGGAGCGTAACCTCAGTACATGTTCAGATTTATCGCATTCATTGTATTCCTTCTCGGCCCTATCCTGCTGCACGCGCAGCTAGAGATGGACAACCTCACTCGTCTTCTGCGGACGGAAAAGAATGATTCGATCCGCTTCCGTCTTCTTCTGCGTCTCTCACGCGAGGCAGAATTTTCAGACTATCGGAAAGGACGTGAGTATATGGAGGCCGCTTCCAGGCTGGCAGACCAACTCAACGCAGACTGGTCCCGCGGCCTGCTGCTACTTCGCCTGGCCACCATGGAATCGATAGAAGGTGATTACGCGCAGGCATTGAAGTACGATCTTCAGGCATCCAAACTATATGCCTCGCTGATGGACAGTGCCAATCTTGCGAGGGCTTACATAGGTATTGGGTCTGATTACCGTGACATGGGCGAATACAATGATGCCTATTTCTACCTGGCACAAAGCTACTGGATATCAAACAATCACGGGCTGAGGCCGACAGCCAAAGATTCCCTTTCAATGAGTATTGCCATTCACAATCTGGGAACTGTCTTCACAGATCTGGGGCAATTTGATATTGCATACCAGCACCTTGACGCATCCGAAAAGATAAGTAACCTGATCGGCGACATTGAGGGGTCGGCATATTCACAGGATGAAAAGGGTGAGCTTTACCGCAAGAAGCGAGACTTTGAAAAGGCAGAAAAGAGCCTGCTGCTGGCCGCCAGCGCTGCGGTCAGGCTAAAGATTAAATTTCTTCGTCCCCGGGTACAATTTCATCTGGGAAACCTTTACCTCGACAAAGGGGAGTATGAAAAGGCGTTGATCTATTTTGATTCTGTCAAGGTGCAACATGCAGCAGTCAATAACCAGTTTGGACTTGCCGAATGCGACCTGGGCACGGGCAAGGCAATGGCCCGGTTGGGCAATTTTCCGCAGGCGATGAAACTTTATCAAAAAAGTCTTGACACCTCCGTGCGGCTGGACGCCCGAAACCTGACGCTGTCCTGTTACAGCGCACTGGCCAACCTGTATGAATTGACGAAAGATTATGAAAAAGCATTGGCATTCCACAAGCGTCATACCGGCTTGCGCGACAGCATTTTCAGCCGGTCAGCAATGGAAAAACTTATGCAGGAGCAGATCCGGTTTGAGACGATGAACAAGGATTTAAAAATTGAGGCCTTGAGCCAGTTGCAGGAGCAGCAAACTTCAGAGTTGGAACGCCAGGAGCTGATACAGAATATTCTGGTGGTGGTGGCTGTGCTTTCCACTATCCTCCTCTACACAGTCTACCGCAGCAGCCGCCGGCGTAAGCGAATCAACCGGCTCCTCCTGGAACATCAGGAAGAACTCAAGCAACGAAGCCTGGAGCTTGAGCAGTTGAATCAGGTGAAGGACAAATTCTTCTCCATCATCTCCCATGATCTTCGGTCTCCGATGAGCGCCCTCGCCGGGACGCTTAATCTACTTGATCAGAAACAGATTTCCCAGGAAGAATTCGCCGAACTCACGAAGGCGTTGCGCGCTCAGTTTACGCACACCCGTTCACTCATCAACAACTTGCTGAACTGGACCCTGCTCCAAATGGATAAGCTCAAAGTTCAAAAAGAGCAAATACGCATTCACGACTCAGTAACGGCAAGCTTTGCTGTGCTGCGAACCCTGTTTCCAAAGAATATCAACTTTGAAAACCGCATTGACAGGAATTTCGTCGGTTTTGCTGATCCAAATATTCTGAACCTGGTGTTGAGAAATCTTATTCTCAATGCCATCAAGTTTACGGAGGCAGGCGGCAATGTCTGGGTGGAAGCTGTCGAGACGGACAGAGAACTTATCATCTCCGTATGCGACAACGGAATAGGCATAAAGCCGGAAATAAAAGACCTCATCTTCGCCAGTGCGTCCAGCTTCAGCACCAGGGGTACGGCCAACGAAAAGGGTACAGGCCTCGGCCTCATGCTCTGCAAGGAATTCATTGAAAAAAACGGAGGCCGGATCTGGATGGAGAGCGAAGTGGGAAAAGGCTCTTCCTTTCACTTCACGCTTCCCAAGCAGAACAGAATGGCTGATTTCCCTTCTGCCCTGGAACTCCATCCCAACTAAGTTTTCACACCGGAATTGGCAGGTCAGGTTAATAGAATTAACTTTGCCCTTTCAATTCAGATGAGCGACTCCATTCTTCATGAGTGCGGAATAGCCCTGGTGCGGTTGCGCAAGCCCCTGTCCTATTACATCGAAAAATACGGGCCTACCTACGGGATGAACAAAATGTACATCCTGATGGAGAAACAGCACAACCGGGGTCAGGACGGCGCCGGAATCGCCAATATCAAGATCGATCAGGAGCCCGGATACCGCTACATCAGTCGCTACCGCTCCATGAAGAGCCAGCCTGTTGCCAGTTTGTTCCGGAAGATTGGGAAAAAGTACAGGAAGGCTCAAAAGGCCGGCAAGGACAAATTCAGCGACGAACAATGGCTGAAAAGGAACCTGGCCTTCTCTGGTGAACTTTGGCTCGGGCACCTGCGCTACGGAACCCATGGGTTTAACAGCATTGAGAATGTTCATCCCTTCCTGCGCCAAAACAACTGGCGAAGCAGAAATCTCGTGATGGCTGGAAATTTCAACATGACCAACGTGGATGACCTTTTTGACATTCTCGTCAACCTGGGCCAGCATCCGAAAGACAAAGTGGATACCGTCACCGTCATGGAAAAAATCGGACATTTCCTGGATGAAGAGGTGCAAGCCCAGTTTGAAAAATACAAAGATCAGTTTACCAACCAGGAAGTATCCGATATTATTGAAAATGAAATTGACCTTTCCCGTATTCTAACGCGGGCGTGCAGGGACTTTGACGGTGGGTACACGATGGCCGGTATGATTGGATCCGGTTCCGCTTTTGTTGTGCGCGACCCAAACGGCATCCGGCCGGCATATTATTATGCAGACGAGGAAGTGGTCGTGGTGGCTTCTGAAAAGCCAGCCATCAAGACCGCCTTCAATATTGAATACGACCAAATTGAGGAAGTGAAACCCGGCCATGCCCTGGTGATAACCAAAGCCGGTGAATACGCACAGCATCCAATCATTCCGGCCGGGGAAAAAACGTCCTGCAGTTTTGAACGGATTTATTTCTCCCGAGGTAATGACCCGGATATCTACCGGGAGCGTAAGATGCTCGGCAAATTGCTCGTCCCGCAGGTGCTGAAGGCCATCAACTTTGACCTGAAGAATACGATCTTTTCCTTCATCCCAAACACGGCCGAGACTGCGTTTTACGGTATGATGGCCGAGATTGAGAATTATCTCGTTCGCCGCCAGAAAGAAATTATTGTTGAAGGGAAACCCTCGGTAGACTCCCTGGAAGACATTCTTTCATTCCGTCCGCGCATTGAGAAAATCGTTATCAAGGATGCAAAGCTCCGCACGTTCATTACCGGCGACGAGCAGCGCGATGAACTGGTCGCTCACGTATACGACACTACCTACGAGGTAGTAAAACGCGACAAGGATACGCTCGTGGTTATTGACGATTCAATTGTACGCGGCACGACACTGGAAAAAAGCATATTACAACTACTCGACCGTCTCGGGCCCAAAAAGATTGTTGTTGTTTCGTCGGCACCTCAAATCCGGTTCCCCGATTGCTACGGCATCGATATGAGCCGGATGGGCGATTTCGTTGCCTTCCGTGCCGTTATCGAGTTGCTTAAAGAGCAAGGCAAAGACTATTTGTTGGGTGAGGTCTATGAAAAATGTCAGCGGTCTAAGAAAGAAAAAATGCCCGTCAACTTTGTGAAGGAGCTTTACGAACAGTTTAGCTATGAGGAGGTTTCAGACAAGATCGCCGACATTGTCAAGCCTGCAGGAATGAAAGCAGACCTGAAGGTAGTTTTTCAGACCGTGCCGGCTTTGCATAAGGCCATTCCAAATCACTCGGGCGACTGGTACTTTACAGGAAACTACCCCACCCCCGGAGGGATTCAGGTGGTCAATCAGGCCTATGTGAATTTTATGGAGGGAAGGCTGGTGCGAGCGTACTAGCCTATCGAACCACCAGTTTTTGACGAACCACCCTCTGATCGACTATGATGGAAACGAAATAGATACCTGGCGACAGGTCGTTAATCAGGTTGATTTTCAATTGCGTCGAGTCCAGCTTCTCGGTAGTCAACTGCAGTAATTCCTTTCCGCTGAGATCATGCAATTTAATGAACGCATTTTTTCCCAGGTCTTCCTGCGAAAAATTGACGTTAATTTCTGATCCGTTGGAAGGATTGGGGTAAACGACCCACCCCTGGCTCTCCGGAACGGTGACGGCGACAAGCTTCGAGTACGTAAATTTGCCATCATAATCCGTTTGCTTCAAGCGATAATACCACGTTCCCGGTCTGGTAGTATAATCCAGCGCAGTGTACAACTTGCGTTCAACCGAGGTTCCAGCTCCCTTAACTTCTGCCACATTGATAAAATTCTCACCCGTGGCCGTTTTTTGAACGGTGAACAGATCGTTGTTGGTTTCTGTTTCGGTCTGCCATTCAAGAGCAACCAAACCGGAACGGTATTCCGCTGAAAATTTAAGCAGCTCAATGGGTAGCGGTGTGGCACTTAGATTTATGGTAGCAATCCGAAAGTCATTGTTGAAATCAGTAAGAGTTGTAATTCCCGTTCGGCGGGCTGTGGGATTGGGGGCTGAGCCTGTACTGGCAGCATGGGTGCCCACGGCGCTGGCTGTAGTTCCTCCAGTGAAGACCGCCAGCCGGATATCGCTGAGTGTCCCCGTGAACAAACCAGTCATGGTAACATTAATATTGTAGGTTCCTCCGGTCACACCGGATATGGCGGTAATAAATTGGGCCCTCTGTACGCCGACTATGTTTGTGCCTGCATCATTATAGGCAGGGCTTAGCGTAATTGTATTTGTTGCATCGACATGCGTAGCGGTAAAAAAGCCACCGCCGGTAGGGCTTACTGTAGAGTTGATTTCAATCGGCCTGTAGTTTGAACCAGCCGTTGGACTGCCCATAGGAAACAGCCCGTAGAGCGGAGCCACTGTGCTCGATACCGCTGTTGATGCCAGCCAAAATCGTTTGAACGTTCCTCCGTATGTCCAATTGGTTGTCGCGCTGGCGGTACGAGTCAGTGTAGACGCCACACCAGCGCTCCCTAGCGTCAACGTCCGGCCATTTGCGTTGATAAATCCTGAAGTAAGGGCAAGCTGGTTGGTGACAGTCACATCAGTGGCTGCTTCCAACGTCAGTGGCCCCGTCGTATTGGTGGTCACGTTGTAAAATGACTCGCTACCGACCGTCGAAGTGATCGTTTGAATCCCCAACCCGTTAAAAGTTACTGTGTTTGTTCCTGGCACGAGGGTAGCGCTGTTGTTTGTCCAATTCCCTCGTACCTGGATATTCCCGCCAAGCGTCTTATTGCCCGCATTCGCAATTACTACGCTGTGATAGGCTGATGGCGCTGCATTGAGGCTCCGAATGGTTTGATTTCCCGCTCCATTAAATGTAATAGTCCCTCCTGTAATATTGTAGGTTGAAGTTAGCTCCGGTAATGTGACACCTGTTTTCGCAAGTCTCAAATCCCCGCCGGTTGCAGTGAAATTCGCGGCCCCCGTCTGCCCGAGCGTGTTCGTCCCCATATCAAATATCCCCGACGTCATGGTGAGTGTTCTCCCGACAGTAATGGATACATTTCCGCTCGCAGTAACGATCCCTCCAGCAAATGTGTTATTGATCGTCAAATCGGCAAATGTCTGACCGCCACCAGGTGGGAAAATAGTTTGATTATTGAGCGATCCATTGAAAGTCACCGTGCGCGTTCCCGGGGTAAATGAGCCTCCCAGGTTATTTATCCAGTCTCCTGCAACGGTGATGTTGCTCCCGTTTGAATTAAACGTTGAACCATTGTTGATGGTCAGGTTTCCGGCAAGGTTTGTTGGGTTTGCCACTACATTCTTGGTTGCCGCCCCGCTAATAATGAGGTGATGATAGTTTGCTCCGCTTCCAATAGTATATGGACCGCCGGCCGTCGCCCCAAACTCAACCGTATTGCCAACGGCCGAGGATGTGAGGATGTTGGGAAAGTTGCCCTGCACCGTATACTTAAGGTATGAACTGGGACCACTGTTGACAAATGCGGATGCTCCACCGCTGACAAAACTTGAAGGATTTAGAATATCCACTCTTCCATTATTGGTCAATGTTTTCGCATTCAGGTCCAATCTTCCCAGGTTATCAAACGTAATGTAGTCCGCTGCATTCGGGATCGTAACATTGTTTAACAGGGTGAGGTCGCCGCTTGTCTTCGTGTAAAGACCGGTTCCACTCAAGGTTGACCCTGCTGCACTACCAATCTGAAGGCTTCTGTTACCACTTCCGGTGACGGTACCGTCCAATCGAAGCGAATTACAGATTAGTATTTGATTCACATTGATCAACAAATTTCCCGTCGCCTGAATGGTTATGTCCCTGACGGTGGTGGTAGAAGTTACATCTACGGTAACAGTCACCCCCGGACAAATGGAAACATTATCCGTTGATCGGGGTATGACCGTAGAAGCGGCACCCGCACATTGAAGCGTTACATCTGTCGTCCATGTTGCAGGTGTATTCCAGTTCCCAGTAACCCTAGCGAAAAAAGTATCCGGACCAAGCGGGGTGGTAATTGCGTCGCTGGTGCCAATCACAAAAATATTGGACAAATTGGCGCTGCTCAGACCCGTGCGTCTTCCCGTAGGGGCACCTAGTGAACCGATCGTGGCCAAGTGCGAACCGACAGAACTTGCCGTCGTTCCCCCGGTATAAATCAGCAGTCGTTCGTCAGTTAAAAGCCCCGTAGCCACAAAAGCAGTCATACTGATATTGATGTTGTACGTGCCTCCCCCAAATCCACCTGAAGTGGTCAATGCTGATTGCATGACGTGGATCCGTGTCATGATGGTTCCCCCATCACTGTAGGTTGGACTTAAGTCAATCTTGCTGGCACCGTCGGTATGCGTTGCGGAAATATATCCGGGCGCCGTCGGGTCAAGTGTGCTGTTGATTTCTATGGGGCGATATCCGCCGGCAACTCCCATGGGAAATAATCCATAACGGGGCGCCGCCGAGCTGCTGATGGCCGTTGAAGACGCGAGAAACCTCCTAAACGTGCCGCCATACATCGTTCCAGAAATTCGGACCAGGGTGGCCACGGCACCATTACCCAATGTCAGCATTCTGCCATTAAGGTCGAAGTCACCCGAACTCATGGTGAGTGTATTGGTGACCATTACATCAGTACCCACACCTAATTGAAACGGGCCGGTTGCATTCCCTGTCAGTCCGTAAAAGGTCTCCGATGCAGCGTTCGTGAACGTCTGAGTTCCGGATCCATTCAGGGTCACCGTGCCGTTGCGTGGCACAAATGTTCCTGTGTTAGACCAGTTACCATTTACGGTAAGTCCAAAGTTTGAGGCGCTGACATCCAATGTGCCGGCTCCAATGGTGAGGTTGCCTGACACAGTAACAGCCCCAGCCATTGTCTTAGTCCCCGAACCTCCCGACGTGTTCACATTCACGCTATAGTAAAATTCGCTTCTGATAGTCTGCGCACCTGCACCGTTGAAGGTTGTGGTGCCACCTGTGAGCGTGTAGGCACCCGTCAACTCCGGCAGCGTAGTAAGGCCGGCCAGACGCAACTCCCCCCCCGTGGCCGCATACCTTCCTCCCGCCGCGGTCTCCCGCAAAGAGAAGGTCCCCATATCCATGATCCCCGAAGTCATGGTGAACGTTCGGCCCGCCGTGATGGTAATATTTCCTGAGGCCGTTACGGTTCCCCCGGCAAAGGTGTTGTTGATCGTTAGATCATAAAAGTTTTCGCCGGCGGCCCCGGCTGGTGAAAAGATAGTTTGATTATTGGTGCTTCCATTGAACGTTACGTTGCGTGTTCCCTTAACAAACGTGCCTCCCAGGTTATTGACCCAATTCCCACCAATCGTCATGTTGTTGTTGTTCACATTCAACGTGGCCCCGCTGCTTATCGTAAGGTTCCCTGCAATGTTCGTGGCTACCGCAAGGCGTTTCTCAGATGCGCCGCCAACAATAACATGGTGGTAATTGGTTGTGTTGCCGATCGTGTAGGGCCCTGCACCGGCAGCAGAAAATTCGACGGTATTACCCACAGCCGTAGCCGTCAACAGAGCGCCTGGGAAACTCGCTTGCTTTGTATATTTTAGATATGCTGTCGAACTGTTATTAATAAAACTGGATGTCGCTGGCCCAAGAAAATCCACAGGATCAAGGATGTCTACCCGTCCATTGTTGGTCACCGTTCTGCCATTAATATCAAATGCACCCTGGCCAGAGACGGCACCATTGAATGTGAGATAATCCGAAGCGTTCGGTATTGTCATGTCGCTCAGCATGGTGAGGTTCGCCGCCGTCATCGCAAAGGATCCGGTGCCGCTGAACGTTGAGCCGGCCGTGTTTCCCATTTGAAGGTTCCTCGTACTTGCGCCATCTATTAGTCCAAATAACGCCAGGGAATTGCACGTCAGGTTATTATTGGCAGTGATCGTTAGGGTTCCTCGGACCGTAAGGTTCAGAACCGTAGTATTTCCAACACCAGTGTTGAATGTGATCGTAAATCCAGAACAAATAAATACATCATCACCCGCACCGGGTGTTCCCACTGCGGCCAGTCCAAGGCACTGAAGGACAGCATCTGTAGACCAGTTGTTTGGATTTGTCCAGTTGCCACTGGCCCGGGAATAGTAAGTCAGGCCAAAGACTGAATTGGAAACCAAAATACACGTCAGGAAAAGTATAGCCCTCAGGGGCGTGTGGTTCTTAACCTCAGGGCTCATTGAATAACGTTTAAAGGCGAAAGTACGAAACCTAAATGGAAAAAAGTCAATTCTTGAGGCCCTCTGGGGCACCAATTAGGTATTTATCCGCCCACCAACCTAAGGGAAACCACTAGCCCTGTGGCGCAGGCAGGTAAAAGTCCAAAATCAGCTCGTTCATACACTTGAAATGCCCTTTGGGGCACTTGTTGAAGCCGATTTTCGAGCACGGCCTGCAGTCGATTCGGTTGTTTTCGAGAACGGTGAATTTCGTACGGTAGGGGTACATCCCGAAGGCCGGGATGGTATTGCCCCACAAGCTGAATACTTCCCGCTTGAAAGCGGCAGCGATGTGCATCAATCCGGTATCGTGGGTGAACACATAGCGCGCCTGCTTTACCAGGCTCGCCGATTGGTTCAGGCTGAATTTTCCGCATCCATTGTAGATCACCGTCTTTTTATTCATGGATGCGAGCGTTTGTTCCGGGAATTCTACGGCTGACGACCGCTCAAAGAATCGAACCACCTCCTCCGCCCGTTCGGCATCTTCCGTACCGCCCAACAGGAGAACGGGCTTGTTGATCCGGTCACAGAGCTCGATCATCCTCGATACCGGAAGCATCTTCGTGGCATGCTGGGCTCCAATAGCATACACCACGTATTCGCTATGGAATTCTGCCGGTAACCAATCCAAGGGCACCTCATCCTTTTCCGGAATAAAATAATCAAGCCCCAACGCATCCATTTTTACGCCTAGCCCCTTCACCGTTTCTATGTACCGGTCGACAATGTGGACATTAGGAAGCTTATCAATTTTCAGATTGACCATGAGCCACTTCTCCACGTTGAGCTTATTGTAACTGAATGACTGCACCCTCAGGCGCTTCTTGATGATGAAGGTTCTCAGGTTGTGATGCAAATCAATGACCGCGTCAAATTTTTCCTTTCGGAGTTCATGGATCAGGCCCGACAGGTTATCATCCAATATGTGAATTTTGTCGATGTATGGATTTGCCTCCAGCACTTCCAGGTATCGGCGTTTCGTCGCGTAGTGAACCCGTACGTTTTCGAGTTGCGTTTTCAGCGTGCGCACGACTGGCGTGGTCAGGACGATATCCCCGATGGATGAGAAACGCAGAATAAGTATCTTCTTGGGCATGGTCGGCCTTCAAATTTACACTTTGCCAAGAATACCTGCATCAGGGGTATGGAATTCTCCGTAAATTCATGATGCATTTTACTATTTTGGAAACCTGAACATCCGGCACATGAATTACTGGCTCTTAAAAACTGAACCTGAAACATTTTCGTGGGATGACCTTAACCGCGATGGAAAGGCCGTATGGGACGGCGTACGCAACTTTCAGGCGCGGAAGAACCTCAAGGCGATGAAGAAAGGCGACCTGGCCTTCATCTATCACACTGGAGACCAAAAATCAATCGTTGGCATTTCCTCGGTGACCGGAGATCCACATCCCGAGGCGAAGGCCGCCGACTGGATTGCGGTGGATCTTGCCCCTGTAAAACCGCTCAAGAACCCGGTGACGCTGGCCCGCGTCAAGCAGGACAAAGCACTCCAGAAAATGGTGTTGGTGAAAGCCGCCCGCCTTTCCGTTCAGCCGGTTACAAAAGAGGAATACAACTACATCCTGGCACTAAGTTCCAAATCTTGATTCCCGGGAGAACGATTCTACTCAGTGGCTTCCTTCTCCTGCTGGCAAGTCCGGGGTGGTCGCAGGTACGACAGCCTCACCGGCTGGAGATTACCGCAAAACACTCCGACCAGGAATACCATGTCATTTCCCTGTCGCAGGAAGGATTGGCGCTCGTGCGCGACATGAACTCTTTTGACCATGGAAAGAAAAAGTGGCAGCTGCTCGTGGTGGATACGGTACTTACTACGGTTTGGTCCATGGAGTTGGAGCTGGAAAGCCGCCTGTCCCTGGTCGGCTATGAACACAGCCCCGGACACTTGTTTTTATTATTCCGCGAAGAGGAGACGACGTTCCACAACTTCCAGCTTGTAAATCTGCACCTCACAGAGCAAACGTTCCAGCTGAACAAAATTCAATTCGATCTTAATTTTCGATTAACCCACTTCACCGTGGCCGGAAACAGCGCCATTTTCGGCGGCTATGTGAGCAGCGAACCGGCAGTCTTACTCTACAATCAGTCCAGCGATCATCCCAAAGTATTGCCCGGGTTGTTTACCAAGGGAATTACCCTTCTCGATGTTCGCACCAATCAGAATCAAAGTTTCAATGTTCTTTTGGCGGAAGAGCGGCAGGCGGATCAAAGCAAGCTGATTCTACGGACCTTTGATGAGTCGGGCAATCTCCTCATCGACGATGTCATCGATGTCGCACCCCGATACACCATCATGACAGGAATTACGAGCACGCTCATTCATGATGAGATGATAATTGCGGGCACCTTCGGTATCGGTTCCGGGAAGCAGGCTTCCGGCTTTTACTTCGTCGCTGTCGATCCGTTCGCTGAGCAGGCGATCACCTACATTGATTTTGCCGCACTCGAACATTTTATGGATTACCTGCCCGAAAAAAAAGCACGTAAACTGAGAAACAAGGCAAGCAATGAACGGCTGTTGGGCAAAAACTTTTCGTACCGGGCCAGCATCATCCCGTTTCGGGTGGCAGAATTCCCGGGTGGCTTTTATCTGCTGGCAGAAATGTATCACCCTTCGACGAATGTCAACGCATACCCCTACAGCAACCCGGGTTGGGCCAACGA
The DNA here is from genome assembly GCA_034440075.1 of Cytophagales bacterium. Lineage (GTDB taxonomy): Bacteria > Bacteroidota > Bacteroidia > Cytophagales > Cyclobacteriaceae > ELB16-189. The sequence goes on along the minus strand of JAWXBL010000035.1, from coordinate 92,869 downwards.
CTTTGGCGCGTACCCGGGACCGGGCTACCCCTACCGCTCCGGGCAGTATCAAAGTCCCCACTACCGCACCGACCCGCCGATACGGAATTCGGAAGTCTGGCTGATCCAGTCGGTGGTTCTCCGGTTTAGGACAACCACGACACCGCCTATCGACTTCAGCATGAACCTGGAAGGAATCAAAAAACACCAGTTGGATCAAACCAGTGATTTCCTTTTGGCTTCTGACAGCCTGGTGGTAGCCGTCAAGAAAAAGAATGAAATTCTTTATCAGCGCGAATCCAACGACATGGATGTTACAGCCGCAGTCGACAAAGCCTTTGTCACCCTCCAAAACCCGGATGATATCTTCCGAGATGAGGAAGAAAACGAAGGCGGCCTCCGCTTCTGGTACGGTACGCATTTCTACGCCTGGGGCTATCAGCGCGTAAAGAAGGGGGCCACAGACGATTTTCAATCACGCTACGTTTTCTATGTCAACCGGATTGATTTGTAGCGCCTTCCTGACGGGTGTGCTGTTGGTTAGCGGGCTGGAAGCGTGCGCACAGATTGCGCAGGAGGGTCGCCTCGAAATACCCATTGATGACGACGAAGTCGAAAATTTCAAAACGGCCAGCCTCGGCAGCAAGGGCCTGATGGCTTACCGTCGGTTCCTGGGGAAAAAACAGGATCAGTTCGAAATGGTGTGTATCGACACCGCGCTTCAAATACGGTGGAAAGGATACATTGTGGTTGACAACCGGCTCGATGTGATGAAGGTGAGTACGTACGGGAATCTGTTCTTCATGCTTTTCAAGGACCGCGATTACCTGGGCCGCGATTTTATCATAGTTGTCATCAATCTGGAAGACGGAGACTACGGAACCTACGCTGTAAAAAATATTATTCCCTTTTATCCAACGGAATTTGTGCTTACCGATCAGGCGGCGCTCATTGGCGGCTACTTCAACAGCCGTCCCCTGGTGCTATATTATAATTTCAGTCTTCAAACCTCGCGTATCCTTCCCGGATTCTTTAACTCACCGGGAGAACTCAATCAGATCAAACCGAACGACGATGGAACGACGGACATCATCGTGAGTGCCCGCAATTTTGAAAAACGGAGGGCCTTGTGGATCCGGACTTACAGCCTGGAGGGTGAACTGATCAGGACTACCATTCTTCAACCAGAGGAAGACAAGAACCTGATATTCGGACGCTCCCTCAAGCTGCCGAATGACGACCAACTCGTCGCCGGGGTGTATGGGCGTTTTACAGAATACTCACGCGGCATTTTCATCGCTACCATCAAACCAACTGGCGACTACACCATTCAGTATCACAACTTCGGGCAGCTGAAAAATTTCTTTAGCTACATGCGGGCGAAGCAGCAAAAGCGGGTGAAGGAGCGCATTGAACGAAAAACCATCAAGGGAAAAAAACTCAAATTCAATTACCGACTGATCGTTCACGACCTGATTGATTACAACAACCAGCTATTACTCGTGGGAGAAGCATTCTATCCCAACTACGTTTATCCGCGCATGAACGATCCGCGCCTGATGTTCTACGATCCGCAGGTTCGGACCAACCGGGTCTTTGACGGCTACAAATACACCCATGCGGTGGTTATTGGATTCAATAAGAACGGAAGTCTTGCCTGGGACAACAGTTTTGAAATCAATGATGTGAAGACGTTCGACCTGCAGCAGTTCGTCAACGTCTATGCCGAGCCCGATCGAATCTTGCTGATGTACCTGTTTGAAAATAAGATCCGAACAAAGATCATTCACGACGAGCAAGTGCTTGAAGGAAAGTCTGCAGATCCACTCAACACCTCCTTCCGGGGAGAGACGCTGGACGAAGCGAGTAACAATACCGGTCGGCTGGAGCCCTGGTACAGCACGTATTTCTATGCGTATGGTACACAGACACTCAAAAGCCCGCGCGGATCCTACCGCAAAGTCTTCTTCATCCATAAAATTACTTCGCGGTAGGTACACCCCAGGACGGCAAATAACCGTTATATTTGCCGCCAGGCATGCAGAAAAAGCTCATTCTTGACTCCGATCTCCTTACGGTCACCATCCATCGCCTTTGCCAGGAATTAATTGAAAATCACGGAGACTTCGAATCCACCGTGCTGCTTGGCCTGCAGCCCCGGGGCATATTCCTCGCCGAATGGATAAAGACCAAGCTCACCAGCATTCGGAAGAAGGAGATTCCGCTTGGATACCTGGATGCCACCTTCCACCGCGACGATTTTCGAAGGCGGGATATTCCTGCCAAAGCCAGCGAAACCCGGGTCCCTTTTCTCATTGAAGGAAAGAAAGTCGTACTCATCGACGACGTACTTTATACCGGCCGTACCGTGCGCGCTGCCCTGGATGCCATGATCGCTTTCGGCAGGCCGGAGAAGGTGGAACTGCTGGTGCTCATCGACCGAAAACGGACCCGGGAGTTGCCGATTTCGGCGGATTATGTTGGAAAATACGTCAACACGCTCGACAGTCAGCGCGTGCTGGTCGAACTGGATGCGGACCGTAAACACAACACCATTTGGTTAATCAACAAAGAATGAACGTATGCCACGATTGAGTCAACCTCACCTGCTGGGAATCAAGAACATCACCCGGGATGATATTGAACTCATTTTCGAAACAGCCGACAATTTCAAAGAGGTGATTAACCGGCCGATCAAGAAGGTGCCCTCCCTCCGCGATGTGACCATTGCCAACGTATTTTTTGAAAACTCCACACGCACCCGGCTTTCTTTTGAGCTGGCTCAAAAGCGCCTGTCCGCCGACGTAATAAATTTTACGGCATCAACGAGCTCCGTGAAAAAAGGAGAAACCCTGCTGGACACCGTCAACAACATTCTGGCGATGAAAGTGGACATGATTGTAATGCGTCACGCAAGTGCCGGCGCCCCTCACTTTCTTTCCAGGCATATCAAGGCCAACATTATCAATGCCGGAGATGGTACTCACGAGCATCCCACACAGGCCTTGCTCGACGCCTACTCCATCCGTGAAAAACTGAAAACGGTGAAGGGGAAAAAAGTCGCCATCATCGGAGATATTCTTCATTCCCGGGTTGCCCTTTCAAACATCTTCGCGCTCAAAAAACTGGGCGCCGAAGTGTTGGTTTGTGGACCGCCAACCCTGATGCCCAAATACATCAGCCATCTGGGCGTGAAAGTCGAATGGGATCTGCACAAAGCTTTGGCGTGGTGCGATGTAGCCAACGTCCTCCGGATTCAGCTGGAGCGGCAGCAACTCAAGTACTTCCCCTCGCTGCGGGAATATTCACTCTACTACGGGATCACGAAAAAGACGCTGGACAAACTGAAAAAAGATATTGTACTCATGCATCCCGGTCCCATCAACCGGGGCGTTGAACTCAGCAGCGATGCGGCCGATTCACACCACTCCATCATCCTCGACCAGGTCCAAAACGGCGTTGCCATTCGGATGGCTGTCATGTATCTCCTCGCCGGCGCACAATCCTGATCTTCTGGGGATGTTTTCGTAACTTGCATCCCCAAATCACTAATTTATGATCTACAATTCCATCGTGGAAACCATCGGAAATACACCGATGGTTCGGCTTAACAAGATTAACAAAGGAATTCCCGGAACCATCCTGGTAAAAGTCGAGTACTTTAATCCCGGCAACTCCACCAAAGACCGCATGGCCATCAAAATGATTGAAGATGCGGAAAAGGCAGGTATTCTGAAGCCGGGGGGAACCATTATTGAAGGAACTTCCGGAAACACCGGCATGGGGCTGGCTCTTACAGCTGTTGCCAAAGGATACAAATGCATCTTCACCATGGCCGATAAGCAATCCCAGGAAAAAATTGACATCCTGAAAGCGGTAGGCGCTGAGGTGGTGGTCTGCCCAACCAACGTCGAACCGGATGATCCGCGCTCGTACTATTCGGTGGCGCGCAAACTAAACAAGGATATCCCGAATTCGTATTACCCAAACCAGTACGACAACCCCTCGAATGCCGCCGCGCATTATGAAACTACCGGACCCGAGATTTGGGAGCAGAGCGAACACCGGATTACTCATTACGCGGCTACTGTGGGAACCGGCGGCTCCATGTGCGGGACAGCCCGATTTTTGAAAGAGCAGAATTCCGACATCATCACCGTGGGAATTGATACATATGGATCCGTTTTTAAAAAGTACAAGGAGACCGGCATTTTTGACAGAAATGAGATATATCCATACCTCACCGAAGGATTCGGCGAAGACATCCTGCCAAAGAATGTCGATTTTGATGTCATCGATTCGTTCATCAAAGTAACCGATAAGGACGGTGCGATTGCAGCACGAAGGTTATCACGGGAAGAAGGCCTCTTTGTGGGGTGGAGCAGCGGCTCGGCGGTACATGGTGCCCTGGAGTATGCACGGGAGAATTTGAAGAAAGACGACGTCATGGTGATCCTCCTTCCCGACCATGGAACCCGCTACCTCACCAAAGTCTACAATGACAATTGGATGAAAGATCACGGGTTTCTCGAGGAGCGTGTGTTTGGATCTGCCCGCGATATCATCGCCCGGCGCAAAGAAAAGAACGGACTTTTTACAGTCGCCAAAGATGCGCGCATCGGCGAAGCCATAAAACTCATGAACCTGCAGGGCATTGACCAGGTTCCGGTGGTGGACAAGTCTGAATTTGTAGGAAGCCTGGCGTCAGCCAACCTCCTGGAGAAGATCATCAATGATCCGGTGGCCAAAGAGAGCATCGTAGAAGACCTCATGGACAAGCCGTTGCAGTTCGTTGCGTTGGATACGACGCTGGATGTGCTTTCCTCCATGCTGAACAAGAACAACAAGGCCATCCTTGTTCGCGACGATGGAGACCATGTTCACATCATCACGCAGCACGACATTTTGCGAGCTATGACTTCGTAATGGTTAGTGGCGAATGATCTCCACCTCTACCCGATCGTTGTAATTGGCATAGACGCTGTTTTGCGGGTAGACCATCATCTTCCCGCCTTGTCCTTTGGTAAGCATGCGTTCTACGGAGACACCCTGCGTCACGAGGTACCTTCGTACCGCCTCCGCCCGAAGTTCTGTAAACTCCTTTGCTGATGCGTGTGTCTTCGCATTGGTAATGTCACTCTCGAAAAACTTTGTACTTGTACCCAGAGTAATTATATCCCGCGAATCCGTTCCGTTGCAATGACCGTGTATCCGTACTTTATAATCCGTGTGCTCCGTCATGAGATCCGCCAGCCCGTCCAATTCACTTTGTGAGGCCGGCTGCATGACGACGGAGTTGCGGTAGAAACTCACGTTGCTGAACTCAATGTAATCTCCCCGCTTAACCCGCGTAATGCTCAACGGAATAATCAACTCTCCTTCCGATCCCGTACCGGATGAAACCGGAAGTGGATCCTTGTAAGCAAAAGGCGTTTCCATGGACCTGTACCCGGCTGCCAGCGTCGTGATATAGAAGGTTCCTGCCGCGTTGCGCGGAGCAGGCAGATCAATGACGGTGTCGGCCTTGAACGCCTGGTATTGGGTGGCGCGGTTGGATTCCGCAAAGTGTATTTCACCCCGAACTTCATTTCCGTTTTCCTCGTTGATGAACTTGAAGTTGAACAACTTCCCTTTCACTATACGCTTTGGCGGCGGCTTGATTTCAGGTGTTTCAATTTTCACAACGACGGGAGGCGTTATCACCGAATCCACCTTTATTTCTACCACGGGCTCTTCAATGATGGGAACTACTGCCTGAATGGGGGCCTCCTCCCTTCCCAAATGACCGATAAACAACCAGGCATCTTTGAATTCCGACTCGGCCCGTACTTTGATCATGAATGCAAAAGCTTTCCGTCGGTCAGCGGATTGAAGAAGGTATACGTAATAGAGCTTGCGTGGGGCATTAATGGCATACTGTGCATTGAAGCCCTTCTTGTTTGCATAGTCCGTAAAGCGTATGGCATTTTCGTGCACGGCAAAAACGCCAATGGTGACATAATGCTCCGTATCGCTGGTCTGGGCCAGGACCTCGCCCTGAATCGCCATGACAGCCCACACAAAAAAGAAGAATTTCAGTGCCTTCATAAATGAACGGTTCAATTGTTCGAAGATAGTAAATTACCAAACATGAGGTGACCCGGTTACATGACGCCCCAAACTCGCTGAAGGGATTAGTAGTTAAGCACTTCTATCTCCACGCGCACATTCGCTTCAGCTTTCTCGTCATCCACTTCAAACAACGGCTTCTTTCCTCCCCAGGCTTTGATGGACATTCTCTTCTTGTCGATCCCGTTGGCAGTCAGGTAATCCATAATAACGGAGGCGCGGAGTTCAGAGAGTTTCACGGCCGATCCATAATCGTCTTCCGTTTCATCCAAAGAAAAGAAGTTCGAAGCATTGGGTTTCAGCTTGATGATCCTTCCCTTGTCGTTGCCGTTCGTATGCCCATGAATCCGGATGATTTCCGTGGGATGTTCCTTAAGAACACGAACCAGGTGATCCACCTCGTATTTCGATTCCGGCCGCAGCACAGCTGCATCACGAAAGAAATAGATGAAATTCAAAGTCTCTGTTTCTCCTTTCTTCAGCACCATGCTTTTATTCGCCACTGCCTCCTTGATCTTCTCTTCCTCCGTTTGCACGGGTACGGGTATTGGTTTCGGCTCGGGCTCGGGGAGCTTCACGACGACCGGTTGCTCAACGGGAACTACCACCGGTTCACGTACGGGCTTCGCAGCGATGATAAGGTCTCCGAGTGTACCGTTAAACACCCATGAATCTGAATATGGCGTTGAATTCCGGATGCGCTCAACTTCCCCGATCGCAGCTGCCCGGTCTCCGGTCTGAAGCACATACACATAGTAAAGATCCCGGATCTTATTAAGCTCCGCGATGGGCTCAATGTTGTATTTCCGGGCGTTCTTGACAAACCGGGTGGCATTTACCTTTGAACCAAAGGCGCCAATGACAACAACGTAATTGTCGGGGGCATCACTGTTGCTTTGTGCAACAACTTCGTGCTCAAAAAAGATAAAGGATACCGCACAAGCCAGTAATAGAACTTTCATTGACAAAAAATTTGGTTATAGAATAACACCGTCAACGACCTAAAATTATTCAATTTTTCGCAAATTCATACAATTTTCGTGTCTCTGCCCATTTCATGGCATCCTGTTGGAGTGACGCGATGCCAACTTCCAGCGGTCAACTGTCCTGACAAAGACTTCGGTATAGCGCAAATCGATGGAAAAGGGCGTGCCGCTGTTAATTCCTTCAAACCGGCCTAACCCTGTCACAAGCGCCGTTTGGCCATAAATCCGGACGGATGCCTCTTTCACCTCCACCTTCTGATAGACCAGCTTGCCGCTAAGCATATCCTCCAGGATCTCCGCTTTGGTCTGAATCCAGCCGTTTGAGTGAATATATTGGATACGATCGTCCAGGTACTTTTGCAGCGAATCCGCCTGTTTGTTAATCAACCACCCGAACTTTGCCATTGAAAGGGAGAGAACATCACGCTCTGCGGTGTCCTGCGCCTGGGTCAACAAGCAGACCAAAAACAACAGTGGGGTGATCAAACCGCCCTTCATCACGAGTCGGCCAGCACGCTTTCTCGCGTCTTGCCCACGGCGAGTTCGGCATCCGGTTTTGACTCGTCGGTTAGGGCAACTTTTCCACGCTCGTTACGGAGAACGCGCATGTACAGGGAAATCTTATTGTCAAACAAGAATCGGAAGAAGAGTCTTGTCCACGAGGTATGGGCCAGCAACGAGTCGTAGTACTCGGGCGCCTGTTTTTTCAGCGAGGGAAGCTTGTTCCACGGTATAGAGGGAAAGTCGTGGTGCTCGTTATGATACCCAACATTAAAGGCAACGGTATTCAGAGGGCCGTAATAGCTGTACGTCTCCTGCTTTTCATCCAGAGTAAGATAATGCTCCTGAATCCAGCGTGCACCAAGGGGATGCAGTCCTACCGAAAAGAAGAAACTGAAAAGTAAAAAGAAGAAGGCCTTGGGGCCAAAGAGCATCCAGATGGCAACATTGAAAGAAATCTGCACAACCCAGTTAGCCACGATCCATCCGTCTACCGGCTTGATTTCTTTGAGACGTACGGTGCGAACAGCCTGAAAAACTGGGAACAAGAGCATCCAAAGCGCTTTTCCAAAAAAGGAGTGATTGATGAGTTTAGCTTCCCAATGATCAGGAAGATCACCATCGAGTTCATGAACTCCTTGAAATGCATGGTGCTTGATGTGATAGCGCACAAAAGAAATGGCGCTCGGAAGTGTGTGCGGCAGGTTGGCCACAATGGCGGCCACCAGATTCCAGGATTTACGTTTAAACAGGAGGTGGTGCGTGCACTCGTGGATCATTACAAAAAGTGCGTGATTTACAAAGGCACCCCCTGCATAGGCCGCCAGCACTACGATCCACCACGACGTATCGCGCACCAGGTAGGCTCCGGCCACCATGGCGGCCACCATCCCGACTACCGCGATGGCTGTCAGCGGGTTCTTTCCAATCAACGCCCGTACTTCCGGGTGCTTACTCATGATCTCCTTGGTCCGCTGGCGGTGGGGCTCGGGAGCTGTGGAGAATCGAAAACCTGCTGTTGCTGTCATGTATAGTGTTGAATCGGCAAATTTATGAAATAATCGATAGATCACCGCCACCATCTACCCGGGGGCTGGGCAAAAAAAAGGCCGCCCCAAGGAGCGGCCTTTTGCTTAAAAACATATTCTACTTCTGGCCTCCGCCAATGGAGGCGCCGATTCGTACACCAATATAACTGCTGTTCTGACTGGTCGTGATCGTTCCAAATGGGGGAATTGCCACCGATGAACTCGTGGCAGGAATAATGTTGTAATCGATCGACAGGTTAAAATGCCCCAGATCAAAACCAACGCGTGGGTAAAAACCAAACTTGGTAGTTGCGGCACCGAGCGCTACACTCCCACCGCCAAGGACATCCACGGATGCGGCAGCAAGCGAAAACATACCGAAGCCAGCTCCAACAAAGGGCCTGAACTTGTTGTTACTAAAATAGTATTGCCCATTAAGCGTATAGGAACTAACAGCGGAAGCGCTGACAGATATTCCATTCACGGGAGAGGCGAGCAGGGCCGCTGATTCAATCCGAAGGCCGATGCCGATGTTGTCTGCCACCCGGTACATGGGTTCAAGATAAAGCAAGACACCCCCAGATCCGTCCGTAGGAAGGGCATAGCCCAACCCGAGGCCCACTTTAAATTTTTTGAATTCCTGAGCCTGCAACGACGCTGTCAACATCAGGCTTACAATAGTTATTGTGAATAACTTTTTCATGAATTAATTGTTTTGGTATGTAATAAAGTACAACCCAGCTGTTTACAGCATGCGCTCCATCCGTCAGAAAAACGATCGGCGCCTAAAAGTAAAAAAATGAACGGAATTTTCCGACTTTTTTTTCATGACAAAAGTCATCCGTTTATACCTTCACCGCTGTTTGATTCATCACCCGGGTCTGTACCTGGATCGATCCATGATGAACCAGCCGCAGCAGGTCTTTGGTAAAGTCCTCATCGAGTCCCATCGCTGCCCCGAGCGAAACACGTGTCTGAATTATTTCTTCCCACCGCTCCACCTGAAGGATGGTCACGTTATTGTCTTTCTTGTATTGACCTATTTTTTCTGAAATCTTCATCCGGTTGGCCAGCTTCTGCATAATCTCATCATCGAGCTGGTCAATCTGTTCACGCAGCAACATGAGTGTATCCTTGAACGCTTTGTCAGTTGAGTTGACCGACCGCACCACCAGGCCTTCCACAAGCGCTGCAAGCGCCGACGGCGTAACCTGCTGGCGCGAGTCGCTCCAGGCTGCATCCGGATTCATGTGGCTTTCAATCATGAGTCCCGACATATCCAGGTCGAGCGCTTTCTGCGCAATCATGGACAGCAGCTCCCTGCTTCCGGCGATGTGGCTGGGGTCACAGAATACTTCGAGCCCCGGAACCCGCGTCATAAGTTCAATGGGAATATCCCACATAGGAGCATTCCGGAACGGGCCTTTCTCAAACGACGAAAATCCCCGGTGAATAGCCGCCATACGTTTGATGCCTGCCCGCTCCAACCGCTCGAGGGCACCAATCCACAAGTCCAGATCCGGGTTCACCGGATTTTTTACCATCACGGGAATGTCAACACCCTGCAGGGCGTCGGCGATCTCCTGAACAGAAAATGGATTGACCGTGGTGCGGGCTCCGATCCAAAGAATATCTACGCCGGCTTTCAGGCATGCCTCCACGTGGCCAACGTTTGCAACCTCCGTGCAAATGGGTAACCCTGTTTCCTCCTTGGCCATCGCCAACCACTTCAGGCCTTCCAGACCGGCCCCTTCAAATTGGCCTGGGCGTGTCCGCGGTTTCCATATCCCTGCACGAAGGGCATGTACTTTTTTTGTCGCCGCCAGTTGGCGGGCCGTTGTCAGAAGCTGCGCCTCCGTTTCCGCACTGCAGGGTCCACTGATGATAAAGGGTCGTGGCACGTTGAAGGCAGCAGTGAGGGGTATCGTGGTAATTTTATTCATGGTCATATCGTATGATAAATATCCGATTTTCTGTGCTCAATCCCCGGCAGACACATCCAGCACCTTTCGGATCTTGTTCGCTTCCTTTAAAACAGAGAAAAGCTCCCGGGTGTTGCGTTTCATCAGGAAATATTGAAATCGCTGCAGGTGCATAATGTATTCGGCAAGCGCCTGCCCCAGGTATTCAGCATTCTGCTCAAAAATGGGTGCCCACATTTCCGGCGAGCTTTTCGCCAGACGAACCGTGGATCCAAACCCGCTTCCGGCCAGGTTAAAAATATTCTTCTCGTCTTTCTCAATGTCAAGCACCGTCTGACTCAGCAAGAAAGAACTGACATGCGACAAGTGAGACACGTACGCCACATGTCTGTCGTGCTCTTCAGGTTCCATAAAAATGGTTTTCATGCCCAGTTCCGAAAACAGGGACATAGCAACGGCAAGTGCTTCAGGAGATGATCTCTCCTGCTCACAAATAATATTGACCTTCCCTTTGAATAATCCGCTGAACGCCGCCTTGGGTCCGGAGTTTTCTGTTCCCGCCAGCGGGTGAGCTGCCACGTACTGCCTGCGGTTCGCATGGGTTGTCACGGATTTACAAATGGCAGACTTTGTGGATCCCAAATCAATAATGACAGCACCCGGCTTGACAGATTCCAGCATCTGCGGCAGCAGCGCCCGCACCGCATTGACGGGGATAGCCAGCACCACCAGGTCGGCAAGCGCCAGGGAAGTGCCGTCCGGATCAAATGCATCAACCAAACCGCACGATACGGCTGTTTCCCCATGCGCAGCCTGGAGGTCGGTGCCGGTACGCCGCTCTACCCAGGATGCCTTTTGAAGATCAAGTCCTACGCATCCGCCCATCAGGCCCAGTCCGACAATCGTTATGTTCATAGGTGATTGGGATTTTGTGATTTTCCAATGACGGAAGTCTGCCAGTGACGAATGCGCGCCAGTGCCTCCTCCATCTTTTGCTCGGTCGCACACAGCGAAAGCCTCAAGTGCCGGTCTCCCTTCCTCCCAAATATATTCCCCGGCGCGAGGAACACCCTCGTGCCGTGCAGTATCTGATCCACCCATTCCTCGACAGAGGAAATCTCCATGGGGACTCTGGCCCAGACAAATAACCCAGGTTGATCCCGGTCATAGTGACAACCCAATGCATCCAGGATTCTGTGCGCCACCTTCCGCCTGGCTCTATACACGTTGTTCAACGCATCATACCATGCAGGCCCGGCCGCCAACGCCTCCACGGCAGCATGCTGCATGCTGAGAAACATCCCGGAGTCCAGGTTGCTTTTGACATTCAACACCGCATCAATGTGTTCTTTCATTCCGGCCACCCACCCGATCCGCCAGCCAGCCATGTTATGCGACTTGCTGAGTGAGTTCAATTCCATCGCCACATCTTCTGCGCCGCGCACCGCCAGGATGCTCATGGGGGTTTCATTCATAATCAAGCTATAGGGATTATCATTGACAATCAGGAAGTGATGCTTCCGCGCAAGTTCCACCAGTTCCAACATTTCCTGAAGTGACGCGATACAACCGGTGGGCATGTGTGGGAAGTTTATCCACATGAGTTTTACCCGGGAGAGATCTTGTTGTGCCAGCGCCTTCACATCAATGCTCCAGTTCCGTGACTCATCCATGGTATAGGGCCTTGCGCTTCCACCAACCAGGCGTGTCGCCGATCCGTACGTTGGGTATCCCGGATCAGGAATAAGCACTTCATCCCCCGGATTCACGAACGCCATGGAAATGTGAAAGATCCCTTCCTTGGAACCCATCAGCGGCAAGATCATGGTCTCCGGATCCAACGACACACGGTAGGTCCTTTCATAAAATCCGCGGATGGCTTCGCGCAACGCGGGGATACCTTTGTAATTCTGGTAGCCGTGCTGATCGTCCTTTTCGGCTGACCGGACGAGGGCCTGAACCGTTGCGGGTGATGGGGCGAGGTCGGGGCTCCCGATGCCCAGGTTGATGGTGCGCCACGTCGGTGCATCGAGCCGGCGCACTTCTGCCAGCTTTCGGCTGAAATAGTATTCCTCGACTTGCGATAATCGATTGGCTGCAGGTATCATGTTCAGAATTTAATGTGTGCTTTTTTATACTCCCCGAGAACGTTCAGGTTGTGCGTTTGGCGCAACACGCGTTGCATCGCTTGCTCGTAGTGCTCCCGGCTGGTCCATTCTACATCCACGTGGATGGAGTACTCGCGGGGCCTGCCGATAATAGGTATGGACTGGATTTTGGAAAGGTTGATTCCATACTCCTTGAAGGAAACCAGCACTTCAGCCAAACTCCCTACGTCGTTGGGCACCTCGAAAGAAAGCGATGCTTTGTTGCAATCCGCGACCTGGCGCTTTCCTTTGGTCAGGATCAGAAATCGTGTGAAATTTTTCTTATCGGTTTCAATCCCCTTTACCAGCACATGCAATCCATACGTTTCGGCGGCCTGCATGTTGGCAATGGCCGCCACATCACGCAAGTTGTTTTCGCTTATTTTCCTGGCGGACAGGGCGGTATCATCGCTTTCGCGGACGGTAATGTTTTCAAGGGAATGGAGAAAATCAGAACACTGACGGATGGCCATGGGATGGGACTCAACGCTCTGTATGTCTTTGAGGGCCACTCCCGGCATGACAAGCAGGTGCAAATGAATAGGCAGGTATAATTCTCCTACAATGGAGAAGTGATATTGTTGCAGCAAGAAGTAATTCGGCAAGATGCTCCCCGCGATGGAATTCTCAATAGCCATGACCGCGAATGCAGCCTCCTCATTTTTCAATGCCTCGCAAAGCCGGTGAAACGAAAGGCATTCCACCGTATCCACCGGGCCGCCAAAATGAGTGACCGCAGCGACTTCATGAAAACTTGCTGCAATACCCTGTATAGCTACACGCATGCCTGTCGCAAGGGTATGCTGTCCATCCGGATGCGGGCTGTTGGCTGTCTTTTGTTTCATTCTCCTTTATCTATTTCTACAAAAAAAAGAGTCCCGATTTTGTCGGGACTCTTTTGGCAATGTCTGTGTTATCGTTAGGCACAAAGCACTATTCCATCAGGTCCCTTCGGGGCTTGAAAAAAATAGCTATAAAAATAAGAGTGCCTTGTATTCATATCGATGAAGCGAAGAACGCTGAAATTATTGTTTTACGCAACTCATCCATTGGCTATTTCTACAAAATCTTGTTGCTGCTAACTGGCGTTAGCCAGGGTAAACGTGGTAACTTTGAGTTATTCTTATCAAAGAAATCGACTACCGATATGAGAATTCTGACATTTCTTTTTGTTGCCGTGATGGCAGCGGGCTGCGGGGGCAACTCTTCGACCGGTCACGTGCACGAATCCGAAGGAGACTCCACCGATTCCAACCGCGCCCTCTATGACCAGGTGATGGGCATTCATGACGAGGTGATGCCTAAAATCGGTGATATCTACGAACTGAAGAGAAAGCTCCAGGAAGAGATTACCGCGTCTCCGAATATGGTCCTTGAGAAGAGGAAGAATCTGGAGCGTCGCATTGCCAACCTGGATTCGGTGGGCCAACTGATGACTGACTGGATGCACGAATTTAATCCGATGCCCGACTCAACGGATCAGGAGGCTGCCCGCGAATACCTGGAACAGGAGATGGAAAAAATACGGAACGTGAAATCAGCCATGCTGGATATTATCCAGCAGGAAAGAGGTTCCCGGTAAGCTAGTGACTGGTGCGTTTGGCCACTTTGTGGTGCGGCAAGGAGGTCTTGCCGGCTTTTTTCCCATGTTTTTTCTGGCTCCTCTCATCTTCCCGGATGTTATACCGTATCGCCTGCCAGTATTCGCGGCCGTATGAAACTAATATTTCTGAGCCCGCAGGAATATCTTTTATGGCATCGATGAAGCATCGTTTCCCTTCTGTTTCATAATCGGCATTGTTTGTAATCCCTTTCACGCGCACGATGCCCTGCGCGTCATTGGCAAAGTGAGCGACTGATTTCTTGGTCTTCCATGCATCGATCACATACTTCAGGGTGAAGTAGAAAACATAGCCGTTGCGCTCATCAGGCATGGCTTCCACTTCTTTCCACGTAAGGATTTCCCCTTTGTACTCCACGATGCGTTTTCCCTTCGGAATATCCACCTTGGTAAACAGTCCCTTCCCGGCTCCGGGCAAAAGCGATTTCTTAACGATGAGGTATTTCTCTAACAGCGCCATTCGATTTTCTCAAAAGGCCGCAAGGTAGAACGATCGGGGAGAGTATGAAAATTATTTTTTGATCCGTTACGATTTTATCAACACCGGCTGACTTGCGCAAAGCACGGTCAGGTCGTTGTCGTCGACCATTTTCTTTTCGTCTGCAAGAGATAGGAACTGCTCGTAGAGCGTATTCAACTCCTCCCCTTCCAAATGGTACCCAAGCAGCTCGAGCCGGTGTTTCAAGGCGGCACGACCGCTGCGGGCCGTTAACAGGATGGATGAAGTGGATACGCCAACATCTGCCGGGTTGATGATTTCATAATTCTCTGCATGTTTCAGGAACCCATCCTGGTGGATGCCTGAGGAGTGAGCGAATGCATTTCGCCCTACAATGGCCTTGTTGGGCTGAACTGGCATCCGCATCATCTGGCTTACCAGCCGGCTCAGTGCAAAAATCTTCTCCGATTTGATCCCCGTTTGGAGATTAAGATCCTTGTGAGTCTGAAGGATCATCGCCACTTCCTCCAAGGAGGTATTTCCGGCGCGCTCCCCGATTCCATTGATCGTTACCTCGGCCTGCCTTGCTCCGTTCAGGATACCGGAAATGGTATTGGCTGTTGCCAGCCCCAGGTCGTTGTGACAATGGACGGAAACCACGGCCTTGTCGATGTTCGATACATGCTCGAAAAGGTATTGAATGCGCTTTCCGAAAAGTTCCGGAAGACAGTAGCCGGTCGTGTCCGGAATGTTGACCACGTCTGCACCCGCGTCAATGGCTGCTTCGATCATTTGCGCCAGAAAGGCCAGGTCTGCCCGGCCCGCATCCTCCGCATAAAACTCCACCTCAAACTTCTTTGACTTAGCATACTCCACCGCCCACACCGCCTGCTCCAGGACTTTTTCCCGGGTCGACATAAACTTGTGTTTGATGTGAACGTCGGAGGAACCAATACCTGTATGGATGCGTCCATGGCGCGCATCGCGTAAGGCTTCCGCGGCTACATCAATGTCCTCTTTCCTCGCACGCGTTAGACCACAGACAGTGACATGCCTCAACTCCCTGGAAATCGCGGCAACTGACTGAAAATCTCCAGGGCTGGAAATCGGAAATCCTGCCTCGATGACATCAACGCCAAGTGCTTCCAACTCCCGGGCGATGATGATTTTTTCTTCCATCTTCAACTGACAGCCCGGCACCTGTTCGCCATCGCGAAGGGTGGTGTCAAAAATTTCAACTTTCTTGCTCATGATACTGGTTCGTTTAGAAGATTCGATGTTCTTTGTTTGACAGGCAAGGCAATCAATGCCTGCACGACACGGGCCCCCATCTGCTCGGTATTAAGTATCCTTTCCTTCGGTGTTTCCGGAGTAGCGATGTCGACGGTCCTGAATCCCGAGCGCAACACGTGCTCAACAGCAAGCGTAACGGCATCCGCTTCCTGCTTCAGCCGGAACGAGATATCCAGCATGAGTGCCACAGACAGAATAGAAGCCAACGGATTAGCAACCCCTTTGCCCGCAATGTCGTGGGCGCTGCCATGAATGGGTTCGTACACTCCCACAGTGTCGCCAATGGAAGCAGAGGCCAGCATGCCCATAGACCCCGCAATCTGCGACGCCTCGTCGGTGAGAATGTCACCAAACAGATTACCGGTAAGGACCACATCAAACTGTGTGGGCTGCTGAATGAGCTTCATGGCCATGGCATCCACAAATTGATGTTCGAGGCGGATGTCGGGGTACGCCTTTCCAACCTCCATCACCACACTTCTCCATAGCCTGGAACTCTCCAGCACGTTGGCTTTGTCTACGGACGTCACTTTCTTTTTCCGCGACCCCGCCGCGATGAAAGCCTTGTGTGCTATCCGTTCAATTTCATAGCGGTGATAGATCATTACATCGTACGCTGAACTGCCGTCCTCTTCACGGTGCTTGTCGCCGAAATAAACGTCGCCGGTAAGTTCCCGGAAGAAGAGAATGTCTGCTCCCCGGAGGATTTCCGGTTTGATGCTCGACGTGTCGAGCAGTTCATCGAAAAGACGGATTGGCCGCAGGTTGGCGTAAAGACCAAGTTCCTTTCTCATCCGGAGAAGTCCCTGCTCCGGCCGAACCAATAGCGAAGGGTCGTTGTCATACTGTGGATGGCCCACAGCCCCCAGGAGGATGGCATCTGCCTGCTTCAGTACCGCGAGCGTCTTTTCGGTCAGGGGGGTTCCAGCCACCTCAATCGATGCATGGCCGATCAACTCCTCTTCCAGACTGAATTCGTGGCCAAACAGGCGGCCAACTTCAAGCAGCACCCGAGCGCCCTGCGCAGTAACTTCCCGGCCTATCCCGTCACCGGGAAGGATGATAATTTTCTTTTTCATACGGAATGGGCTGATTCAAACTGGCTGATTTCCTGACGCAGGCTCAGCAGGTAGTCGATGTCATCCTGTCCATGAATCAGACAGGCCTTCTTGTACGGGTTGATTTCAAACGGTACTGGGTTCCCGTCCGCAACGGTAACATTCTGATTCTGCAAGTCCACGCAAAAAGGGGTGTCAGCCCGCTTGTTGACGGCTGCAAAGCATTCCTTCAGGTAAGAATCCTCCACCACCACCGGCAGCAAGCCGTTGTTCAATGCATTGCTGCGGAAGATGTCGGCAAAGAAACTGGAAATGACAACACGGAAACCGTAATCGTAAAGAGCCCAGGCTGCATGCTCCCGGCTGCTGCCGCACCCAAAATTCTTTCCCGCAAGCAATATTTTCCCCTGGTATGTCCTGTTGTTCAATACAAAATTTTTCAGAGGACGGTCGTCAGTATCGTAGCGCCAATCGCGAAAAAGATTTTCCCCAAATCCATCCCGTGTTGTAGCCTTCAGGAACCGGGCTGGGATAATCTGGTCGGTGTCAACGTTTTCCTGAGGAAGCGGGACTGCCGTTGATAGTAGTGTTGTGAATTTTCCCTTCGTCATCATTTCGTTGCTTGTGATTTTTCTCCCATCCAGCTTCTCACGTCCGTCACCACGCCAGTGATTGCCGCAGCCGCTGCACTCAGCGGACTAGCAAGGAACGTTCTCGACCGGGGCCCTTGACGTCCTTCAAAATTTCTATTGGAAGTGGAGATGCAGTATTTGCCGGGCGGCACCTTGTCCTCGTTCATGCCCAGGCAGGCAGAACATCCGGGACTCCTCAGCTCAAAGCCGGCTGCTTCAAATATTTTGTCAAGCCCTTCGCGACGCGCCTGTTCCTCCACTTGCTTCGACCCGGGCACTACCCAAACCTCCACCCCCACTGCTTTCGTCTTCCCCTTCACCAGATCCGCCACGATTCTCAAATCTTCAATACGCGCATTCGTGCAGCTGCCTATGAAGACGTAGTCGATTGCTTTTCCCAAAAGGGCACTGCCGGGTTCAAGCCCCATGTAATCCATGGAGTTGATGAATGATTCCCTTTCATTTAGCTCCTTCCATTCCGCGGCTGTTGGAATCCGGTCGGTAACGCGCATACCCATACCCGGGTTGGTGCCATAGGTAATCATCGGTGCGATATCGCCTGCGTCAAAGCGCAGCACGGAGTCATAGGCGGCATCCTCATCCGAACACAGCGCCTTCCAGGAGTTGACAGCCGCCTCAAACGCTTTTCCCTGAGGCGCAAACTTCCGTCCCTGGATGTACTGGAACGTGGTGTCGTCGGGAGCAATCAATCCGCCCCGCGCACCCATTTCAATGCTCATGTTGCAGATCGTCATCCGGGACTCCATGGAAAGACTGCGGATGGCCTCCCCGGCGTACTCCACAAAGTAACCCGTGGCTCCACTGGAAGAGATTTTCGAAATGATGTATAGAATGACATCCTTACTAACAACGCCCTTTCCGAGTGTGCCCCTAATTTCAATCAACATCGTCTTCGGGCGATGCTGAAGCACGCATTGGGTTGCCAGTACCTGCTCCACTTCACTGGTTCCAATTCCAAAAGCAATACTGCCGAACGCTCCATGGGTGGACGTATGGCTGTCGCCACAGACAATGGTCGTTCCAGGCAACGTCAGGCCGAGCTCCGGTCCGATGATATGCACGATCCCCTGGTATTGATGGCCGAGGTCATACAATTCTATTCCGAATTCGGTGCAGTTCTTCCTCAGTGTTTCAACCTGGTGTCTGGACAACGCTTCCCTGATCGGCAAATGCTGGTCCTTTGTCGGAACATTGTGATCTGCAGTCGCCGTGGTGCGCCCCACATGCAAAACTTTCAAACCCCGGCTGCGCAGTCCGTCAAATGCCTGGGGGCTTGTCACTTCATGAATAAAATGGCGGTCAATGAAAAGGGCATCGGGATAACCCGCGGCGCTTTTTACTACATGCGCTTCCCAGATTTTTTCAAAAATAGTCTTTGGCTCCATGCTCACTCTTTCCATCCTCATTGAATACAATCAAATTTTATAACAAGTGTTCGTTCGTTCATCCACCTATGAAATGAAACTGCCCTCCCGATTGGATCGAGAGGGCAGCTGCTTAACGCGCCACGAAGTCAATTAAATGTCAGGCATCAATTTCAAAATATTCATTCGGTCTTCAAAAGAAACCCTTCAATATAGTTACACATTGCTGTAACGAATGTTCGTCTCCATTCCATTTCAAGCAGTTTCGAATGACATACAACTGTTCGGTTGCAACGAAGTTATGCTAGCTTTCATCAAACTAAATCTGAAACGAAACATCATACAGTTGCTTCAACTGCTTTAAGATGATTCGCTGGGGGATCCGGCGAAGGGCTGCATTTCGAAGCGCGATCAGGATGGGGTTTTCGAGTTGGCCGATTCTGCCGTAGCGCCACGACTGGTTTACAACATTTGCTGCGCGTCCGATTTGCCTTGCCTCAAAGCGCTGAAAAGCTTCTTCGGGTTCGTAGCGCATCAACGCGTTTGCAAGAACGGCCGCATCTTCGACAGCAAGACATGCACCCTGGCCCAGATTGGGTGTTGTGGCATGCGCAGCGTCACCCATCAAAACCACCCTGCCAAACGCAAACTTTGGAATCGGCTTGATATCTACAATGTCGTTCCAGATCAAATCTTCATCCCTGGTTCGCTCCAGCAGGTCAGAAATGGGAAAATGAAAATTTTCAAAGTATTTTTTCAAATCGCTTACGGTCGCCTCGCGCATCCGCCTGTCGTCCCTTGCAGCATTCAGCGTCGCAAACCAATACACCCTGTTGCGCGTAAGTGGTACGATTCCAAAACGACGGCCTCGTCCCCACGTTTCTGACATCTCGTTTGCATTGAATCCGGGCGGCAAATTATCAATCACTGCACGCCAGCACGTATACCCGGCGTACCGGGGAACGGAGAGGGGTAATACTTTGCTTCGCATTACAGAATGAACCCCATCACAGGCAACCGCATAGTCGGCCACGATCCGGGACCCATCCGAAAAATGAAGGGTAACTCCCGACGCATCTTGCATCCAATCTGTTACGCTTTTGCCTAACACTACGGTCTCCTCCTGCAGCAATCCGAAAAGAATTTTGTGAAGGTCGGCGCGATGAATTGTAAAACTGTGCAGCGCACCGAATAAACGGGTAAGTTCGGCAACATCCGTTCGACTGATCGCATCCCCACGCTGATCCTTCCCATAAAAAAAACTGAGCTTCTTCCCTCCTGCAATCAACTCCTGGTCAATCCCTATTTCCGCAAATGCCTTGACCGCATTGGCGGCCAGCAACAGACCCGCACCCAACGGCTTGAAAACAGGGGCAGCTTCAAAGACCCTTACCTTTAGGCCTTTCCGCTGCATGGCAACTGCCAACGCTAATCCACCGATACCCCCTCCGATGATTGCAAAATTTTTGCCTGCCGCCATATTCTCTTAAAAATAGTACTTGCCTGCTGCGCAATGGCTGTTCGGGGGTCAAATTTTGACTTTGAGCATTTTAATAACCCAAAGATTTGTGACAGTTTTATGGGCACACAAGCCGAAGTAGCTCAGCTGGTAGAGCAACGGTTTCGTAAACCGTAGGTCGTGGGTTCAAGTCCCATCTTCGGCTCGGTTCAGGGTCGGAAGTAGTTAGGAGAGTAAGAGGTCACCAGCTTCTTGAAGTCGCAGGTTCGTAGCCCGGTTGGGTGAAATGGAAAGCTTTTTTACCTTTGCCGCCCCTGCTATACAGAACTGCCCGGGTGGTGAAATTGGTAGACACGTACGTTTGAGGGGCGTATGGCGCAAGCTATGCTGGTTCGAGTCCAGTCCCGGGCACAACCCTGATCGCTCTATAGTATATAGAGGGATGCCGCCGAAGTGGTGAAATTGGTAGACACGCACGTTTCAGGGGCGTGTGCCGCAAGGTATGCGGGTTCGAGTCCCGCCTTCGGCACGTAATTGTGGAGACCCAATCAGCGATGCTGGTTGGGTTTTCTAGTGAAATAGGGGGATGCTGAACGGAAAGATCAGGCTGTAAGGGGGAGGCTACCGCGGAAGACCGCAGAAATAGTGAAAATACACATCAATGCATTCTCAGACGCAGGAGGGAGACGATGCGGCGCTGCTCCTCCTGCATCAAACTATGGCCGTGCTGACGCACCGCATAAAAGAAGAACATGCAGAAAAACAGGCAGACAGAAAGTAGGCAGAATGGGATCATAACGGCTGGGTTTATGAACACAAGTTGCAACAACTTCAGGGGCCTTGACGTTGCATTTGGAAGTGGAGCATTCCGGAGTAATATTTCGTATCCTTTTAGTATTTTCTATACCGGATTGGCTATGGTACCCCTTAAATTTGCGGGCCAAAGGCTATTATTGATACATAACTCATGACGCGACAAACCCCATTTCTGGTCTGTATACTAGCATTTTTCGCAGTTTTTTCTGGTTTCGCCCAAAAGCAACCAGCTCCGGCGCCTGCCTGGCACCTTCAGGATCCGGAGACAAACCAGGTTCAGGGCACCAGCGTGGAAAAGGTGTATGCCACCCTTCTGAAAAATCGGCCTTCGCGGAGCGTGATTGTGGCCGTTATTGACGGCGGGGTTGACATCGGGCACGAGGACCTGCAACGCGTCATCTGGACCAATGAAAAGGAGGTTTCCGGCAACGGAATCGACGATGACAAAAATGGATACATTGATGACGTCCATGGCTGGAATTTCATCGGCGGCAAGGGTGGGAATGTAAATGAAGATACCTACGAGCTCACCAGGGAATTTATCCGGCTGGAGAAGCGGTTTGGATCCATGTCCGAATCAAAGATCCCCCGAAAGCAAAAAGCGGCGTACGAAAAATACAAGAAGATAAAGGAAAAGTACGCCATCCTGCGCGACAAGAACCAGGCGGAGTACGAATTGTACAGCAACCTGAATAAGAACATTACCATGAGCATCGATACGCTCAAAGCAGTGATGAGGGTTGACCGGGTCACCCGGGAAGCGCTGGATACTTTCCGGACTTCCAACCCTACGCTGGCATTTGCCAAGGGTTTCACGGCCAGCATGCTGAGAAGGATGGGGCCCGACAGTGATATTGAAACCATTCTCAAGGAACTGCAGGAGGCGACCGATTACTACCGGGTGATTGTTGAGTATGGCTACAATGCCGCCTTTGACTCCCGCCAGATCATCGGGGATAACTATCAAAACTGGCGTGAAAAATACTACGGAAACAACGATGTAAAGGGGCCGGACGCCAGTCATGGAACCCACGTGGCGGGAATTATTGCTGCCGACCGCACCAACGACCTGGGGATTAACGGTATTTCAGACAACGTGAAAATCATGTCTGTGCGAACCGTACCCAACGGCGACGAACGCGACAAGGATGTAGCCAACGCCATCCGGTATGCTGTAGACAACGGCGCGAAAATCATTAACATGAGTTTTGGGAAATCATACTCTCCCGAAAAAGAGGTGGTTGACGAGGCCGTGGCGTACGCAGAAAAAAACGGCGTCCTCCTTATTCACGCGGCTGGAAACGAAAGCGATGACACGGACAAAGAGCCACGATATCCCACGCGACGGTTTCTCAACGGCAAGGAGGCAAAAAATTGGCTGGAGGTTGGCGCCTCAGCAGCAGGAAGCGACGAAGATTTTGTTGGAAGTTTCTCCAACTACGGAAAAAAGACAGTAGACTTCTTCTCACCGGGAGTTGACATCTATTCCACGGTGCCTAACAATAGGTACAAATCAGAAAGTGGAACCAGCATGGCCGCCCCAGTGGCATCCGGTATCGCCGCCCTGTTGTGGTCCTATTTTCCCGACCTTACTGTCACCCAGGTAATCGACATCCTCCGTCAATCGACGCGTAAATTTGACGGCCTTAAAGTTAGTAGGCCTGGAGGTGGAACCGCGGCATTTAGCGAGTTGAGCAGCACGGGTGGAGTGGTAAACGCCTACGAAGCCATCAAGATGGCGATTGCGCTCAAAGGCCTGCCCATAGAAAAATAAGCAAGGTTCTGACCATCCCATTTTAATTAACAAACACTTAATATTAAGAGCCGGCGCGTGTAACGTGCATTAAACGTAGGCTGTGGGGTGTTTTGCGTAAGAAATAACAATTCCCATGTTCCGTTCAGCCCCCTCGCGGCCAACCAACCCGTATCATTGAACGGAAAAGAATAGATTTGCGGCTGATTTTTGTCACTTCCGCCTGGCAGAAAATGGTGGAAATTTCTTACGAATGACTGATTTTAGGGCAGCGTCTGCGGTGGGAACCGTCCGCTGAATATTGAGCCGAATAATATGGAACCATACTTGATCCTTGTTTATCTGCTCCTGACGGCTGCCGTCGTGGACTTGATCGTGGGGGTCAGTAACGATGCTGTCAACTTTCTGAATTCCGCGATCGGGTCGAAAGCAGGCTCCATTCGTACCATCCTGGTGGTGGCCAGCCTGGGCGTGCTCGCCGGATCAACCTTTTCCAGCGGCATGATGGAAGTAGCCCGAAACGGGCTCTTTAACCCGGATTACTTCACGTTCGATAAAGTCATGATCATATTCATGGCCGTCATGCTTACAGACATCATTTTGCTTGACGTTTACAACTCCCTGGGCCTCCCTACATCCACAACCGTTTCCCTCGTCTTTGAAATTCTGGGCGCTGCTTTCATTACAGGCGTCCTTCTATCCCTTGAAAAAACGAACAGCTTTCCGGTGGTTAGCGAGGTGATCAACGTCGCGAGCGCCATCACCATTGTAAGCGGCATTTTTCTTTCCGTGCTTCTGGCCTTTGTATTCGGATCCCTGATTCAACATGTCGTCCGGCTTATCTTCTCGTTCAACCTCGACGTTACGATTCGGAAATACGGCGCCATTTTCAGCGGACTTTGCATCACGACGATTATCTATTTCCTGCTGATCAAGGGAGCCAAGGGAAGCATCCTGCTCTCCAGCGATCAAATCAAATGGACTGTTGATCACACGCTCAATATCCTCCTGGTTTCCATGGCCTTCTGGAGCATGATCGTTCAGATCCTGATGTGGTGGAAACACATCAATCCCCTGAAGATCGTTGTCCTGCTGGGTACTTTTGCCCTGGCCATGGCTTTTGCCGCCAACGACCTGGTGAATTTTATCGGCGTTCCCGTTGCCGCGCTGATATCCTTTCAGTCATGGCAAGCTTCGGGCGTCGAAGCAGGAAGCTACACGATGGAAATTCTGAAAGGTCAGGTCGAAACCCCATACTGGATCCTCCTGGTTTCGGGCGGCATCATGATCATCACCCTCTGGACCAACGCCAAGAGTCGGAAGGTAACCGAAACCGAAGTCTCGCTTGGCCGTCAGGACGAAGGCGACGAAAGGTTCAAGTCCAACATCCTGTCACGCGCAATCGTTGGAGGTGCCGTTGCCATGGGAAATTTGCTTGACAGAATTATTCCTGACAGGGTGTCCGCGGTATTTGCCAAACGTTTTGAAAAACTAACCATCAAGTACAGGAGCGACCGGGAAGCACCTTCCTTTGATCTGTTGCGCGCTTCTGTCAACCTGCTCGTATCCAGCATGCTCATCGCCTATGGAACTTCGCGCAAACTCCCACTGTCAACCACATTCGTAACATTCATGGTTGCCATGGGAACCTCCTTTGCAGACCTGGCTTGGGGCAGAGAAAGCGCTGTATACCGCGTGGCGGGCGTCGTGAACGTGATATCCGGCTGGCTCATCACGGCATTTGTCGCGTTCTCCTCCGCTGCTTTGATGGCGCTGGTGATTTATACCTTCGGCTTCATTGGTTTCTTTGTTCTCACCGCGGTGGCAGCCTTCCTGATTGTGAGAAGTCACATCGTCTTCCGGAAAAAAGTGGAAGAGGAAAAGGTGTTGGGTCAACTATTTACGGGTGAGGAGATCGACGTGCAGCAACTGATTGAAGAGAGCAAGACGAGCACGGTCAAGAATTTGAAGTCCGTCAAGAAGATAACCTTGCACTGCCTGCGGTCCATTCGCAAAGGCGATCGTGAGACGCTGGTGAAGTCGAAAAAGGAAATTGAGAAACTGCGGGAACAAAACGAAAAACTACATAGCAAGATCATCAAGTATGTTCGTCGGGTGAAAAAAGGGCACCTGGCTGCCGGCCGTGTGTACATCCTTGTATTTGACCTTATCCAGGATCTGTACCAGAGTGCCAACCTGGTCAGCGAAGTATGTACAAACCACATCATCAACCATCATCCCCTTCCGAAGAGTGAGTACCAGAAAATTCTCGAAGAAGTAGAGAAAGATCTTTCCAGCTACATGGACAGTGTGACGGATTCTATTCACCAGATGAACTTCAAAGACGCCAAAGCCATCGACCTTCAGCGCACACAGTTGCTGGACTATATCCAGGAAAAACTGGATCGGCAGATACTGTTGATTCAGCAGGATGACCTGGGCAACCGCATGGGGTTGTTGCAGGTCCGGTTGTTGCTGGAAGCGAAGGATATCCTGGAGGGCGTCCACCAAATCCGTCTCCTCTATGCAGGGTTTGGTCCTTCGACCTAGTCTCGGGAATCTTTTACTCGAGCGGATACATACTTCCGTTAATCAGCGCGTACTTGACCGTGCCGTTTTTCCGGAAAAGGAGTGACGGATTTCCACCCATCCGTATCTCCTGAACCGCTGACGGTGCCTGCTTGTGCACGTTGATCTTGTAGGACGATCCAAAAGCATCAACATCCTGCTTTACCACAACGTCTGTATATCCCTCTCGCAGGAGTCGATCAACATCCAAGCCTTGTAACTGACTGACAGTTTCCAATTCCGTTCCATATACTTTGCCAGGAATCACTTCGAAACCTGAAACATCGAAGGTCAGGTACGCAGGTGAGGTACTCAGGTCTCCGATATCCGAAACAAAACTCCGCACGAAGTATTTCCTGAAATCTTCGCTATCCGTTTCCCGCCGGTCGAAGGCAATATCCCTGCGGACTCCATCATAATCGACATTGAAAAGAATCAACTCCTGCATCCGGCTTTCCCCGTTTTTAGGAATTTCAAAGTAGCTGTCTACAGGAACTTTCTCATAGGCACCACTCGCGATGGCGTCGACGGCAGTCAGCAGCAGCACGAAATTCAGCCTCCGTATTTCCTGCTTCTCCCAATCCTGCTTGAATCCTCCGGATTCGATGAGGATAGTCCGGGTTCCCCACTTCTGAATATTGTCGCCAAAAGCCCGTGGCTCAAAATCGTCGGGATAGGCTCCAATCTGTCCCGGAATAAATCTTGTGATCTGATCATGCAGGTATTTCGTAAGCTGCATCGCGTCGCCTCGGGATTCGTTGACAGCGCGCTCCGCATTGAAGGGCGGGGCGAGCAACGAAATCGTAGCAGGCTTTCCTAGCACAGACGTCCCCCTTCCCTGATCGTGCAGGTTGAACCCCCAATCGGCCTTCACGCTGTCGCGGACCCGCTTAAGCAAGCGCCCTTCCGGGGATTGGAGACGCAATGCATCCCGGTTAATATCGATGCCCTTGCTGTTTCTTCGTGTAAACCGGGAGGCACCGTCCGGATTAAGCATGGGAATAAAATGCCAGGTGACTGCCATATGCATCTTTTTCCGCAGGTCATTGTACGAATCGTTGGCCTGCAGAAAATTAAAAATGTCGAGCATGGCACGTGTAGCGGTTGTTTCATCCCCATGCATCTGCGACCACATGAGCACCTGTATTGGGCCGTTCCCATACGAAACCGTCATGATGGAGCGGCCCTCCACGGATGTCCCGGCCTGCCGGACTGTAAATTCCTTTCCAAGGCCTTTCACGGTACGCATCACATCCTCGTGCTTGAACCGCCTCGTGTCCACCGATCTTTCCATGTATTGCGCATGAGCAGCATACAACGAAGTGTTCATTTGCCCGTATGTGGTTGTAACCACCATAAGAATACCAGCCAATACCACGAAGCGCATAATACGATCAGTTTAACTTGTGAAAATGTCTCTCCGAGGAAAATCACTTGCGGCTTGGTCCCCGCATCCTTATCTTCCCATCCCAAATAAAGTCAAACAAAATGAAATCAACACTTCTGCTTCGGCCGGTCCTCCTTGTGCTGCTAGCGCTGGTCCTGTTTCCCACCTGTACATTTGCCCAGGAACTGGCCAAACCAAAATTCATTGACCCGGCCAACATGGACCTGATGGTCCGGCCTGGGAATGATTTCGTGGAATACGCTGGTGGCGTTTGGCTCAAGAATAACCCGGTTCCACCCAAGGAAACCCGGTGGGGTAGTTTCAATGTGCTTCGTGATTTCAACGTAAAAGCAATCCGGACAATATTAGCGGACGCCGCTGTGGACAAGAAAGCACTGGCTGGTTCTGTAAAAAAGCGGGTGGGTGATTTCTATAGATCCGCCATGGACAGCATCACCATTGAAAGACTGGGAATGGAGCCTATTCGATCGGATTTGAAGCGGGCGGGAGAAGTAAAAACAACACAGCAGGTGTTGGATGAAATTATCTACCAGCGGGCAAACGTTATCGGCACGCCCCTCTTTGGCTTCTTTGTCGGTCAGGACCGCAAGCAACCAGACCGGATGATGGTTCAGTTCAGCCAGGGTGGCACCTCGCTGCCCGATCGGGATTACTACCTGAAATCGGATCCCCGTTCCAAAAAAATCCAGGAGGCACTGGACGCATACATTGTCACGTTGTTCAAACTTACCGGTGTTCCGGAAGCAGACGCAAAAGCGAAAGCACAAGCAATCTTTGCGCTTGAGCAAAAATTGGCCCGGGCCCAAATGAGCCGCGTCGAAATGCGCGATCCCCAAAAAACCTATAACAAGTTCGCAGTCGCTGACTTCAGTAAAAAGACCCCATCGATGGATTGGAGATCAATCCTTGCCAAATTCAAGATTACATCCGAAGACAGCATGCTGGTAAACGTACCGAAATTTTTTGCCGTTGCCGACAGCCTGCTGGCGAGCACACCGATCGCCACCTGGCAGGCCTATCTGCAATGGAATATGCTCCGGTCGTCCGCACCGCTCCTCAACAAACCTTTCGTGGACGCCAATTTTGCCTATAACCAGGCGCTCTCCGGTCAAAAGATCCAGACGCCCCGGTGGGAACGCGCTTCCAACCGGATTGATGGCGCCGTCGGTGACTTGCTCGGTCAATTGTATGTCGAGAAATATTTCAAGCCTCAGGCCAAGGCGCGGATGCAGGAAATGATCAGCAACCTGATAAAAGCGTATGAGATCCGGATCAAGCAACTGGACTGGATGAGTGAAGTCACCAAACAAAAGGCATTGGACAAACTCCGGGCCTTCACACCCAAAATCGCCTACCCGGACAAATGGAAAGATTACCCCGGATTGGTTATTACAGACAAGGCGTTCTACCAAAACGCACGCAACGCCAGCCAGTGGTCTTTCAATGATATGCTGAACCAGCTCGGCAAGCCTGTAGACCGCACACGCTGGGGCATGACGCCGCCCACGGTGAATGCATATTACTCTCCCGTGATGAACGAGATTGTTTTTCCGGCAGGCATTCTTCAGTATCCTTTTTTCCATCCCGATGCAGATGATGCGTTCAATTACGGAGGCATTGGTGCCGTGATCGGTCACGAAATATCCCATGGTTTTGATGACTCGGGCAGTCAATATGACAAAGACGGAACACTTCGAAACTGGTGGACCGAAGAGGATCGGACGAAATTCTCAGCCAAAGCAAAGCAGCTGCAGGAGCAATTCGACGCCTATACCATTCTGGATACAGTGTATGTGAACGGGAAACTTACGCTGGGTGAAAACATCGGGGACCTCGGCGGTTTAAATGCAGCATACGAAGCGTTCAAAATGACACCGCAAGGTAAATCGAATGAGCGAATAGACGGATTTACTCCAGACCAACATTTCTTCCTCGCCTGGGCACAGGTCTGGCGCAGCAATATACTCCCCGACCGCGCGGCACAATTGATCGTAACCGATTCTCACGCCCCGGACAACTACCGCTCCATCGGCGCGCCCGTCAACATGGATGCCTGGTACCGCGCCTTTGATATACGGCCAGGCGACAAACTGTATGTGGACCCCGAAGACAGAATCAAAATCTGGTAATCTGCTATGGATTATTCCCACTTCCTGGTCACCATCAACGAGGGTATTGCCCGGGTTTCCATAAACCGCCCTCAAAAAGCAAATGCTCTTGCCCTTCCGGCGTGGGAAGAAATGAAAGCGGTGTTTGACGCGCTGAGTGACAGGTCGGATGTACGCGTGGTGATCCTCTCGGGAGAAGGAAAGCTTTTCTGCGCAGGCATTGATCTGGAATTATTGATGTCGGTCAAGGACCTGGAGCGTAATCCGTCGGCAGGCCACCGTAGTGATGCACTCCTCACGCTGGTCGAGAAACTGCAGGCGTGCGTCACAGCGATTGAGCAGTGCAGGAAGCCGGTACTCGCTGCCGTTCACAACGGATGCATCGGCGGCGGTGTTGACATCATTGCGGCTTGTGACCTCCGGTACTGCACCGATGACGCCTATTTTGTTATCAAGGAGATTGACATGGGTATGGTAGCCGACCTGGGCACCCTGCAGCGCCTCCCTGCGTTTGTCAAACCTGCTGTGGTTACCGAGATGGCGCTCACCGGGCGTGCTGTCATGGCGGAGGAAGCTGCGGCCATCGGACTGGTCAACACCCGATACGCTACCCGGGAAATCATGCTGGAAGAAGTACAAAAAATTGCTGCCGTCATTGCCTCCAAGTCACCCCTTTCCGTGCGGGGTACCAAGCAAGTCTTGCTGCATGCGCGTGATCACTCCGTCCGCGAGGGGCTTGATTTCATTGCCCGGCACAACGCTGCGCACCTTCTTTCAGATGACCTGACTGAATCCTTTAAGGCCGCTATGGAAAAAAGAAAAGCAAAGTACAAGGACTGAAACCCTGATTATCTACAGATCGTTTAAGCCCCATGGCCTTACTCCTGAAAACCGTCTTTCTTTCGCTTGTTGTCGCCGTGTATTACGCAGGACACCAGGCAGAATACGTATGCACCCCGTGTGGAGGTGATTGTGATTCCGCAACGTATCATAGCCCCGGGGAATGCAAGGGGTGCGGCATGGCCTTGATCGAAAAATCCAAAGTCGGATTTACCAACCTTTCGGTAACCCAGTTTTGTGAACGGATTGCCAATAATCCGACAGCCATCATCCTGGATGTGCGGTCGCCCGCTGAATTTGACGGATCAGCGACCCAGGTGTCCACCTTCGGGCATTTCGCAAAGGCGATAAACATTCCCATCAACGACCTGGAGAACCGCATAGATGAACTAGAGCCATTCAAAGACAGGGAAATTCTCGTCTACTGCAGCCACAGCCGCCGAAGTCCACGGGCAAGTTATCAGTTGGGCTTAAAAGGTTTTAAGAATGTCAGGAACATGGCTGGCGGCGTATCCTCCATACCCGAAAAAAAGGAACCTTGTCTGCGGCAAAATTATCTTGTTCACGAAAAATAAAGCCGTTCTATTCAACCTGCTCACTCCGAATCGGCCTCAAACTCCAGGTTGACTCAGTCTTGACAAGCTTGTAAAGCACTTTTCGTTTTCCTCCTGAAGGATTTTCCGCGGCATCTCCGTCGAGGTAAACCGGAAAAATATCAAATAACTGGCCGTCCTCCAGCAAGAAGGTATCCCAGCCTCTGTATCCTTCAAACGGTTCGCCCGGCTTTGAATTGTAGGGGGTAGCTCCTTCAAAATAGATCTCAACCACATCCAGGTCCTTATCCGAATTCAATCCGTAAATCGTGATGAACGATTCCGGTTTTGGGCCCTTCGCGAGGATATACAGTTCTTCAAAGCCATTCCCGTCGAGATCTGCCTTCAGAACTTCCGACACCGGATCAACTTCAGCATAATCAAACACCCGGTCTTCCTCCGTGAAATGCCTGCATTCCACGCGCACATTCACGGTTCCGGGAACCTGCGCACGGCTCTGGGTCACCACCCACTTTTTCCCGGAAGCTGTGATGTACTCCACTGAACCCAGGTCTTCCTCTAAAGAAGTCACGGCCAAAGAATCCGAATAGTCCTCCTCTTCCGCCTCCTGCGGCGTTCCCGGGCCGCAGGCGGCCAACACAAGGAGCAGTATCCATGGCAAACGAATCCCACCGGCGAGCAGGGATAGATTCTTCAAAGAGGATTTCATAGACGATGGGATAAACTCAGGATTTGACTTCTTCCACACCATCCGGGAACCTGGCAAATCTCCCACGTTCCCGTGCGTGCACATGCTCATGGCTTGGCCACGGCCAGCCTCCAAACTGTGTCTCCTGATATTCCGTCATGGCCTGTTGAATTTCTGCCTGGGTGTTCATTACAAACGGGCCGTACTGCGCCACCGGTTCATTGATCGGCTTACCCTGCAACACAAGAAATCTCCCCGGCTCTGAACCGTTCTTTATAATTGTCTTCTTATCGGCGTAGAGTTCAATAGCGCGGTGTGCCGTAAAATGCTGGCCTCCTACGTCTGCCGCATCTCCTTCAAAAAAATACAAGGTACGATTGACGGAAGGGGAAGCCGCCGGCAACTGCCAGGTTGCTCCGGGAGCCATAGATATCAACCAGATAGCCACCTCATGTCCCGGATTGTTCGCCCAGGAATCTGGCGTGGGATGCGGCGCCACGGTTTTTTCCAAATTACCGGCGATAATTTTAACCGAAGTTTCCACCTTGTTTTCATCCCGGTGCACGAAAGTGGGTATGGTATCAGCCCAAAGCATGGCAAAATGCGGAGGCGCGAGTTTCTTCGCCTGCGGCAAATTCAGCCAGATCTGAAAGAGTTCCAGCGGGTTTTCTTTGTCCCGGTTAATTAGCGGAAACATTTCGCAGTGCTGAACACCCTTGCCGGCAGTCATCCACTGGACATCGCCAAAGCCAAACCGGCCGGCGGCCCCTAACGAATCGGAGTGATCAACCAGTCCTTTGGTGACGATGCTTACTGTTTCAAACCCCCGATGCGGGTGAGCCGGAAAGCCGGGAACTTTTTCACCATGATACATGCGCCACCCCTGCTTGTTAATAGCAAAATCCTGACCAATGGCTCTGCCGGTCAGGGGGGCGTCGGGGCCCATGCCCTCGTTTCCTTTGGGATAGAAATCTTCGTGATGCACACAAAAAAGAAAGGGATCCTGTGTTTCCCAGGGGAAACCTAAAGGCTTGACGGATTTGATGGCCTGCTCGCTCATAATTCTGAATAGTGTATTTAAAGAGTACCTGTGATAACCCAAAAAACGCCAAATAAGTTTAGGTATGCAATCCATTGGGCTTAATCATCCGGATGCTGCTGATCTGGCTTGTGATGCTCGCTTCCCCTTTTTTGGTCATTGGGCTTAGATATTTCGTTTTTCTTGCCGGGATGCGGCAATCCTGACGCCGAATGATATTCATGTATCTTCGTTCAACAACAAGAAATGTTAGACCAATGAATCGGCTCATTCTCTTAACAATCGTAATTCTATTAGGCTGTCAACCCACAACAGATAATCCTGCTTCTGACGATGAGGCGCAGGTGAAAGCCGCGCTGGTTGCCATGTGGGACGCTATTGAAAAGGGAGAGGTGGAACGCTATGCCGGATACGTCCATCCGGACTTTACTCAGTTTGGTGAAAATGATTCCCTGCTGCTTATTGGAAAAAGGGCTGAAGTCGACGGCATTCGCAAATACACAACGGTTGCAAGAAACGTACACACGGAAATGATCAATCCACTGGTTACGGTAAAGGGAGACGTCGCATGGATAACCTATAATTGGAAAGACGGCGGCGCCAAAGACGGGGTGCCGTTTGCTACGCAGGGCAAGTCCACCCGCATATTTGTCAGAGAGAAAGGCCGTTGGCTGTGCATCCACGGGCATTACACTTCCTTGTAATTATAAATTCAGATGGCATGGAAGATCGCTGTACTGGTCCTTGCCGCAAGGTGCTTATCCGCACAGGTTGTTAGTCTGCCTGAGCCCGTAACAAACAACGCGGTTGTGTCCTTGACAAGAAATGGACAGCCCAGCTATTATTCGTTCTTCGGCCTCGACAGCACCAAGCGCTGGTCTGGTGTTCATAATAAAGTATTTCGGGTTGACCCTTCCACAGGAAAGTCATCCAGGCTGACCAACATTCCGGATATGGGCAGGTTGGCCTCCGCGGCTTCCGCCGTAAGAAACAAGGCATACATCGTCGGCGGATATGCTGTCTTTGAAAATGGCAAAGAAAAATCCTCTAACCGCCTTTTCATTTTTGATTCGCAAACAGAAGCATTCAGTCAAGGGGCTCCCTTACCCATTCCCATCGACGATCATGTTCAAGGTGTTTGGAACGATCAGCGACTCTATGTGGTCGGCGGGTGGAGTGATTCGCTGATCGTGAATGCGGTCCAGATTTATGAGCCGGAGGCCGACCGGTGGGTGTTAGGTACCCCGCTCCCCAACGAGCCCGGGGCTAAAGTCTTTGGGGGCTGCGGGCTGATTGCTGGAGACACCATCTATTTTATTGGCGGCGCCACCTTCGCAAAAAACTATCCGCCCTCGAGGGCCTTCTACAAAGGGACTATTGATAGAAGGGATCCCGTCCGGATTGCATGGACCAGGGCAGGGGATTTCCCTGGTGAATTCCGGTATCGCAGTGCCGCTTTCTTTCGTGACGGGCGGTTGTACGTAGTTGGGGGTAGCAATGAAACGTACAATTACAATGGAATCTCCTATTCAGACAAGAAACCCGTAGAGCCCAACAAGACCCTTCTTTGCTATGACCCACGCACGGGACAGTTCACCACAAAACCGGCCGTCAGTCGAATAATGGACCTGCGCGGAGTGGTAATTGACGGGAGGGGAAATATCCTGACACTTGGCGGCATGACAAAAGAACAACGCGTGAGCGGGGACGTCATTCACGCATGGCCAGCCTCCAAGGGGCCCCGTTAATCGTGGATTAAATTGGGACAAAGTTGGCTTCACAATCCAACTTCTAATTAACTTCATCCCCGTATGCGGCTTACGGTTCTTCTTTCCCTATGCCTTCCTTTGTGGTCATCTGCACAGGATTCCCTCGTTCTATTCAACGAGATTAAATACCTATCGAATTTCGAGCGGAATGCTTTTCGGAAATTCTACGTTGAAAAAAATGAGGATGATATTTTGGACTTGTTTCTGTCCACAGACACGAGACCTGAAGGGATCCGTGGCAATACGATGGAACGCATTGAACAGATTTCCAGGCAACTCCAAGCAAGTTTGGGTGACAAGAAAAAGCCCGAAAAGCAGGTCAAAGCTGTGTATGATCAGGTGCATTCCGCCTTTCTGAAAAAATATGAATTGGTCAACCGATTTCCCGAAATATTTCAAAACGGTAACTACAACTGCGTTACGGCCACCGCGCTATACTCACTTGTTTTTGAAAGGCTGAAAATCCCATATTCCATACAGGAAAAGCCGACACACGTTTTTCTAATTGCTTATCCCAACCAGAATAACATTCTCGTTGAAACCACCACACCTCTTTTCGGATACCTGACTTTCGATAACCGCTACAAAGAAAATTTCGTCAACAACCTAAAAAGCCAAAAACTCATTGGGAACGCCGAATCGGAATCGATGGCTCTCGAAGAATTATTCAACAAATATTTTTTTCAAAATGAAAACATCAACCTGAAGCAATTAGTAGGCATCCATTATTTGAATGATGCGCTCTACTACAATGACCGAAGGGATGTATCCATGGCACTAAAACAAATCGAAAAAGCGTATCTGTTCCATCCAACACACCGTATCGGTTTTGTTATGATGAGTTTTGTGGTACAATCTCTGGAAAACACAAAGCTGAAACCCCTGGAACGGACGGCGCTCATTTTGAAGGCCAGCAGGTTTTCAAATCAGGGCATTTCGTCGGACATGATCAAGGGGGAGTTTGCCAAGCTAACGGAACTTGTCCTGGTGCGCGACAATAACAAAACTCTTTACCGGGAGTGCTACCAACTCCTCGTTGATGGAGTGACGGATCTGGACTTGAAGACTGACCTTACCTATTATTTCAACTACGAAATCGCACGTCTATATTTCAACCAGGGAAGTTATTCACTGGCAAAAATCTATTTCGCAAAGGCTCTCAAGTACCAACCCAACAATGCGCAGCTGGGAGGACTTTTTGTAAATACGCTGGGTCAATCTATGCGCAACCAGACAGATTCCAGGGCAATATTGGACACGTTGAAATATTACCACCAGACATTTCGAACACTTCATGAGAACAATAATTTCATGTCGATGTTCGCAACATCGTATGTGGTTGCTTTCGGCGATGCCATGGACGCAGGAAATCCGGCCGAAGGTCTGAAACACCAGGCCGCTTTTGAGGCGCTTTGTGAAGCCAACAAGGACTTGGTCATCCCCTACCCGACAATAAGCCGGGCCTATTCAGAAGCTGGCGCCTACTACTTTAAACTTGGACAAAAATCCAAAGCAAGAGCCCTATTTGACAAAGGATTGCAACTGGCACCAGGTGACTATGAACTGCGCCGAAGAAAACAAATGATCAACTAATTTTTTATTGAGAGCGGAAATGTTTTCTGCGTAACGTAGGTATTCCCCGATCTCGTAGTAACCGCCGCTATAAAGTTTACCTCCTCCATGTAAAACTGCCCTGGAGACAAGTCATATCGCATCTCCGCTGAATTCCTTGCTGGTCCTTTGGGTAATCCCATAAGGCCTTGGTGAAGGCACCCCGATGGAGTGAGATTCCCCTTGTAAAATATGACCGTGCTGGCGCCCTCCGTTACAGAAAGACGAAGAATATAGGTTCCACTGCTTTGGAGCTTATCAATTACCCGAATGACTATCGATGGAAAGCTTGATCGTCGCTTTCCATCATTGAACTCAACCAGTCCGGTACAAGGCTCATCATACTCATACCTCGCTTCAGAAAGTACCACGCCGCCAATGCCGAATTTCTTCTGAATACCGTGAACCCTATCATTAACATAATCTGTTTCCTGAAACAAAAGGCCCGTCTCATAAAAACGCCTTGACTTTCCTTCACGCTTGTCGTCAACGTAGGTCATCTCCAGATTCACCACACCGTTGCGATAGTATGTTTTGCCAACTCCGTGACGCTTCCCGTCTTGCATCTCCATTTCACTTACCAGTTTTTTATCCTTTGTATATGTTCGGGCTACGTTGCTGTCCGGAGCAGGCTTCTTCTTTCCGGAACCAAGGCCACATCCCGACATAATCCCAATCAGGAAGACACTCATAAAGCATGTTCGTAGATACTTTTCCATCTCTGGATAGCGTTTTCATGGCTCTGGCGCAGAGCCTGTTTGACGAACTATCTTGAAGAAGCCACTGGCAACGAAAGTTCCAGCTTCTCCCAATACATCACAATCTCACCCTCGCCTTCCTCTTCCTCGATGACATAGCGTAACCGCTCCTGGTGGCTTTCTTCCCTTTCAGGCGTCACCTCAATCCGCACTACATCCTCTTTCGAATCATAATCATCGGCCAGATGCTGCGTCCAATTTCTGTTGATAACAATGGTCCACGTTTCCCTGCCCGGAATAGTAAACAATGCATACTTCCCGGGGGCAACAACGACCCCTCCGATGACTACTTCCTGGTTGAATTCAATGTTGGTCGCGCTGTGTGCTCCCGTTACCCAAACGTTATCAAACGGCACGAGGCCTCCCCAGATCACCCGCCCACGAACTGCCGGCGAATAGTAATTGATCGTAATTCCTGCATCCCCCACCGTACCTCTTGCTACAGCCTTCAGGCTTCCCTTCAGGGTGTCTGGCTCGGATTGCTCCCCGATGATTCGCGTTCCTGTTTCTGCCGGGTCAACCACCTGGCTCCCTCCTTTTTCCTTTTCGGAAGTTGAACATTGAGTCAGCAGGCTGGCCACTGCGAATCCACTCACGATTAGATGCATTGCAAGTCTCATAGACGCTTGATTATTTTGATTTAAATTCCTCGATACACTTCTTTATCGCTGCGATGACGCCCCGTGACGCTTCGATGTCGCTCATGGCAATACTTACCGACGAGGCATAGGGCTGAATTTTTCCGTCCTTATAAGCTTTGATAATCTTGCTCTTGAAATTCGTTTCCATCTTTACAAAAACCCATTTTCCGCGGATTTCGAAATCAACGCTGTTGGGATTAATGTCCGAGAAATTGAATTCAAAGATCTCTTCTACCGAAGAGCTTGCCTTGATGTCGCGTACCGTGAGTTTGATCTTGTTGAGATTGTCAGGCTCCGGCGACTCCATAATCCCTTTTTGTGATACCTGCTCCACCGTGACCTCCCCGACAACCCCTTTGAGCCATTCCACGATGCCCGAAGCCTTCGCGGGAAAAGGATCTTTGTAGCTGCTCTTGCAGTAGCTGATAACCTTGTCCACAGCCTCTTTCATCCGCCTTCCAACTTCCACGTCCTGAACAAAAATGTTGATTTCGTTGGTAAAGCCTTCCAGCTTGTCATTTTTTGAACTCATCACCACCTTCTTCTTGTCCAACGTAGGCAACTCCATGACCATTTTGTCGCCGGATACCTGGATGCGAAACGTATTCGGATTCACGTCCACCCAATTAAAGTCGTACACATTCTTCACCGTGGTGGTTGGGGTTTGCTCCACAAGCGTATACGTTGTCACGCATTTTGGCAGAATAACCTGGCCCTCCGTCTTGTCACCGATCCGAACATCCTTGGTCAATGCAGCCATTGCCTGCAGCGCCTCGTTGACAGTCTTGAGCGCCGGAAGTTCTGTCTTGATTTTAGCAATGGCCAATGGCGCTGCCAGTGTCAGGACGTTCTTAATATCGCGTGCCTCGTCGACGTTGTTCGTATAAATCGTAAGGTCATCCACAAACGGTCGCGACTGACCATCGCGCACAACGCTGATGACTTTCAGCCGCTGGCTCATTTCCATATTCAACGCAAACCGGTTTCCGGAAACTTTAAAAAGCAATGAATTCAAATTAATGTCCGCCAGGTTGAACGTAAACTCTTCCTGATGTGAGGTTTTCCCATCCGACTCCACCTGTACAAACTTGAAGCTGCCAGGATACTCGCCTTTCGCTAAGCCCTGGTTGATGGATTTTGTTCCGGTTGTCACGTTCTTGACGTTTGCCGAAAGCCATGAAACCATGTCTTCGTAAGCCGAAAGTTTCAGCTTGCCGTTGGTAATCTTTTCAGCCAGGGGAATACATTTTTTGATAAGCTCCATGATATCCCGTGCATGGTCTACATTTTTGGCGTGAATGTTAAGCTGGTCATCGTAAGGCTGCGTCTCACTGTTCTTGGAGACCTTCACTAACTTCTGTTTGTTCTTTACCGCCAATACCACGAGGATGATGTCTTTTTGTGTAACCTGTCGAACTGCGTACGGATCAATATCAGAAAGGTTGAATTCATTAGTATAGGATACTTTCCCTCCCTTCTGATCAACCTCGTTGTAGGCGTACAAAACCGTGGAGAACTCCAACAACTTGATATCCTGTTCAAACGTCTTTGTACTGGTTTGAACATGGCTGAAGGATTCTTGCAGGGTCCCAATAAAGCCGCTCAATTCAGCAGCTTGACCAAATGCCGTATTCGCTGAGATAACGGCCAGAATAGTAAGAATGTAGTTTTTCATAGGTATTGCAATTAAATAAGTACGGCCGCCTCGTGGAACGGCCGTACCATGGAGAATGACGTGCTATCAAACCCCAAACTCAGAGTTTGGCCGTAATGCCCAGATTAACGAGTGCGATGCTATAGCCCAATTCGGCAAAAGCACCAATTTTTTCAGAAAACATATACCGTCCACCTACGTAGAGACCGATTGCAATACCTGAAGCGCTTCCCCCAACAGCGCCAAACCCGGTTCCTCCGGAAACGCTGGTGCTTACATTATTATACGCCAGCATGGCGCCTCCGTAAAAATCGGTGTTATCCGATCCCGCAAAGTGATACGATCCGCGTGCGCCAAAAAGCAGGTAAGAGTAGCTGTAGGATCCGAACCCAAAATCCTGCTTCGAGCCCGAAAAACCGATGATTCCACCAACACTTATCTTGTCTGTTATCCCTACTTCAAAAGATCCGCTGATGGGAGGAGTAGTAGAACTTCCCGCTCCGTACCCGCCCCCAAAACCAATTCCAAGATTCAGTTGCTTCGCGCCCTGGTCAAAGACCTGTGCATATCCTGAGATGAC
Organism: Cytophagales bacterium; assembly: GCA_034440075.1. Classification (GTDB taxonomy): domain Bacteria; phylum Bacteroidota; class Bacteroidia; order Cytophagales; family Cyclobacteriaceae; genus ELB16-189. The sequence continues at coordinate 53,524 of JAWXBL010000035.1, read as the reverse complement.
GGAGAGCGTAACCATCATGACAACCGCTGCCGTTAAGATGCTTTTTTTGTAAAATTTACGAGTCATAAATAGAATTTTGAGTTTTAATTGTTATGCCTAAAATTGAATAATAATAGAATATAATACAAGCAGTCAAAGGGGCACCATTTTGAGTTCTGGACGCGGTTATAATGAAACCCTGGCGATCTTTATCTGCTTTGCCTGATCGTCTGTCCAGGCAACGATCAGGGTATCCCCCGCACGGGTCATCTGCGGAAATCCGCTGGATCTGGATTCGGAAGAAGAAGCGATCGTAATGGAAGGGCTCTCCCTGCCATCCGCATAAACACGTGCCGCTTTGATCATTACACCCTCCATCCAGCTTACAACAGCTTCACCCTTTTCAAGAAGCACCACATCCACCCGACCAATGGCGTTGCCCTCGTCGACACGAATCGGCTTGCCAAACGTAGCCCCTCCATCCCCGGAAAAGGCCACCAGAACCTGTGATGTATCGTTAGCAGCCGAAAACCAGGCAACCACCAATTGATTTCCAGCAGATGCAACACGAGGTCCGTTCACCGGGCATCCGCCAATCTTCCAGTTATCGTTATGAATCGGCATTGGCTTTGTCCAACTGCCGTCGACCAGCCGCACAATGGACATGTCGCGTATTTCTTCATCCGTTCGATCCCTGTATATCACCACGGGTCCCGAGTCAGTAATCGCCGCAGTCGTCTGGCAACAATCGCACGTCTTATCATCCAGTTCCCACTCCTCAGTTTTTACGCCATCGTAGCCAATAACAGCGGCCCGAAGGCTCATCGATCCGTGATGGCCGTCGTGATCCATCCCTTCCATTCCCTCCATCGCGGTATTTCTGCCGTCCAACCAGGTAACAAATACCTGATCCCCGTAAGGTATCATCGTCACGAAGCCGTGCTCCGCCTGCTTTCCGTCATCGTGAAGGATAAATGGTACACTCCAGTTAGAACCATCATCCACAGACGTGTACATTTTCACATCATAGGCGTACGTGCCCTTGCCGCTCTTTCCTAGTACATGCGCCATGAGACTGCCCTTTCCATTCGAAGTAACCATGGGATAATCTGCCCAATTTACAAACCAGGTATTTCCCTGGGCAATGACACGGGGGGTAGACCATCGGTCACCCTCCACCGTAGAATACTTCAACCACGCAGAATCACCGCGTTTTTCGACCCAGGAGAGGAACACGATGCCACTACTGTCCGTAAACAGATGAGGTTCAGCGCTGGGGCTCCCTGCCGGGGATGATTGGACTTTTATCTCCGGATTCCAATTTCCCGTTTCCCGGCCAGGCGAGCAGGCAAGCATCGCCAAACAAGCCACCATACAACAAAGATTACTCTTCATGATCTTTCATTATAGTTTGAATTAATTCCAGATTCTTGGGATCATCCCATGTCCTAAATCCACTCTCCTTAAAACTCAGTTTGCCCTGAGGGCTGAAAATGAATGTTGTGGGCAGCGCTTGAATGCCCAGTTCCTCCAGATTTTCCAAATGAACATAATGAAAATCGTACGTGTTCTTTTCGGCAAATTTCCGGATAAGGTCCGGCTCTTCGTTGGAAGCAAAGAGGAATACTACTGGCTGACTCTTCATTTCTTTCATGGCCCGCGCGAAGGTCGGCATTTCCAAAATGCATGGTTTGCACCAAGTGGCCCAAACATTGATGACTACGGCCTTACCACGGAATGAAGCCAGGTCAATGGACTGACCATCCAATTCGTGAAGTCGCCACTCCGGGGCTACCTGGCTTTCCTGAGCCTTTTGCGTTTGCTCTCTTTTTGGCGAACAAGCAGGCAGAAAGAAGATCAGCAAAAGAGCTGACGACACTAAAAGATAGATAGGATGGCGACCGGCCTTCACGTTATTGATTTATTGTTTCCTTAACACTTCCGCACCGCAGCATTTTGTCGCCGAAGTAGGGGTTTCTGATTTCCTTTTCATTGGACAGCCAGTACGCGCCGGCATTCCCGTTCGCCATCGGGCAAAACTCCAGGTATAACGAGCCACCAGAAAGTTTACCACCCTTAACCAGGGCTGCCATTTCATTACTAAGTGAACTAAAAACCTTGCGCTGGGCAGAGAGATCCGCAGCCTCTAAAAATCTGGAGACTTCCGCTTTGACCGCCGTGGAGCCGTTAACATCCCCCAGGGTATTCAGCAGGAGACTGCCTCCTTTTTTTGCTTCATCCATTTTGGATGCAACCAGGGCATCTTTCAATTGGATGTATTGCGAATAGGCCTTACCCAGGCTGGCATCCTTGAACATGACCGCTTGCTCCATTTTCTTTTCAGTAGCCTGATGACTGTGATCGTGTTGAGCGAAGGCATTCCAGCCAAGGAATACCAATACCGTTGCTATTATTCTTGTTTTCATAATTGATCTATTTGTTGTTATTAATTCGTTCTGTTATCAAAGTTCTTCCCGCGTGCTGCCACACTTGAGCATCCGCTGTCCCATATAGGGATTTACAATCTCCCGGGTGTTACTTAGCCAGGTTGCGCCCGTCCCGTTCTTCGCCATCGGGCAAAACTGGTAGTACAGGGCTGATTCATTTGGCTGATACGCTTTTACCAACGCGTACATTCCTTCGCTCAAGCCAGCCAATTCGATCCTCGCTTCTTCAATGTCCGCGCTTTCAGCAATGCCCTTCAGCCCAGCGCTCAATTTCTTTTCCTGCATATGGTAGAAACTCATTTGGGGCCCCTCCAAGTTAGACATGTCAAATCCCACAACCGTCGCCTGTAACTTCCTGGCAGCGGATTTCGCCCCTTCCCGGTTATCCTCGATCAGGGCAGCATTCAATGCAAAGTAATCTTTTAGGAATCCCTGAATTTGAGTTTTTACTGAAGCATCTACCTTTTCAAAGGGCTTAATCGAGGCGGCAGGCGTCGACGGGGTTTCATGATCTCCTTCGTGCTCGTCGTGGGCCTCTTCCTGTTTTTGCCCCGAGCACGCTGCGATGACCACAATGAGTCCCAACGCCATTATCCGTACAAATATCCTTTTAGTTTTCATGGTCTCTATTATTTAAGGTTTAAAGTTAACTTATCTCTCTGTCAGTGCACATGCTGTGCCATGGGATCGCGTCCTTTCTTCAACACCAATTCACCATACAGCAAATAGGCACCTGTGATCACCACATTTTCCTTTTCCAGCAGGCCTTCCCTGATCTCCACTTTTTCAGAAGTCTCCATGCCGGTCGTAACCATGCGCGGCCTGAAGGCGCCGTCCTTGTCAAGAATCCAGACGTGACTGCCGCGGGCATCCCGAATCACTGCTTCCACAGGGACCGAAACGGCCTTTCGTCCGGCGTTCGTCAGAACAACTGTCGCCTGCATGCCGGGTACATACGCTCCTTTTGAATTGTCAATCACTGCTCTCAGCAAAAAGACCTGACTGCCTTGCCTGAACTCAGGATTCAGAAATGTAATCTTCCCTGCCACCGGCTTGTTTTCAAATCCGTTGACAGCTACGGACACAGCATCTCCCATGCGCGCCAACGATGATTCACCAGCATAGAGTTCCGCCTCCACCCATATCCGGTCCAGGTTTTCAATTCGGAACAAGAAGGCGCCCTCCGAAACATATTGACCCTCGGTAACTCCAATCGCTGCGATGACACCTGAAATGGGCGACAGGAAAGTAATCCGGGATTGCGTTTCCCCCTCCCGGGCCAGGGTCTTGACCTGGTCGGAAGTCATCCCAAAAAGAATCAATTTTTTTTCTGCTGCCTGCAGGAACGTCTGGTAGCGTGCTGCGTTGAGTTCCTCAGCCTGGCGAAGCGCCAGCAAGTATTCCCGCTGGAGCACCAGGAGCGATTCGCTGTAGATTTCGTACAAAGGTTGCCCTTTCCGCACCCGGCGCCCTACTTCCTTGAATGCCAGCGACTCCATACGTCCGGTTACCCGGCTGCTCACCACTTCCGTCTGGGCCTGATCAACCAACAACTGTCCAGTCGTGATGGTATTCTGCGCCAGGTTCTCAGTGCGGGTGAGCGTGGTGGTGATATTAGCCAGTCGTATTTGACTCTCGGTGAGCATAATGGCGCCATCCGATCCCGAAGCCGCATTGACTACCACCAGGTCCATGCCGCAAATCGGGCACGTACCCGGCGCCGCCTGCACCACCTGCGGATGCATGGGACAGGTGTAGGTAACGGACGCTTCATGTACATGCTTATCCCTGGTGCCGCATGTCACTGTGAAGAGGGCTATCAAAAGCAGAAATAAATATTTCATCACATCAGTTTTTCACCTTAATAAATCCTTCACTGTCTACCATAAACTGCGCGTTGTAAGCCAGGCTGTCGCCGGGCTCCACTCCGCTCACCACTTCAATCCACTGACCTGACCGACGCGCCGTAACCACCTCTTTCGGCCGGAAAACACCGCGCCGCCTGTTGAAAACAATGCTCTTTGTTCCTAATTCCAAGCGGGATGATATCGGTATCCAAGTTGCCATTCCCGAGGGGGATTCAAATTGGGCGTTTGCCAGTTGTCCAATCCTCATTTTGTTTCCTTGATTTGGAAGATGAACACGCACCCGTGCAAATTTTTCATTCCTCTTGAAAAACGGCTCAACGAAGTTCACAGTTCCCTGAAATAATCCTTCTGCGTTTTCCAGCGATATCTTCACCGCATCGCCCACATGAATCAAGGCACCGTCTTCCGGATAGAGATCGAACGTAGCCCATACGTGCTCGGTATTGACAATCGTGAACAGGTCCTGCCCAGTATTGACATACATTCCTTCGCGCACCCCCAATTCACTGTCCGGCAATGGTGTACCCTGGGTGGCCGACGGCTTGTCCCCCGACATGGCTCCACCCATCTGCCCCCCAGACGGTGACGGCGAGGAAACCGCGATTCCTGTTCCTTGCACTTTCAATTCAGTGATGTACCCGTCCGCCGGGCTGAAGACTGCCAGCGAATACATTTCTTTTCCCGAGGAAAGAAGCTGATCAATTTGTGTTTCGGATATGCCCAATAATTTCAGTTTGATCTTTGCCCCTTCCACTAGCCGCGTGTTTTCCCGGTCAGTATTCCACAAATAGAGCAGGTCACGCTGGGCCGTCAGTAATTCCGGGCTGTAAATTTCAAGAATCTTCTGTCCCCGCTTCACGGGCTGGAAACTATAGCGGACGAACATTTTTTCAATGCGGCCACCAAACCGGATTGGAACCGCGGTAAATCTTCTTGTATCATAGTCAATTGTCCCGCTCGAATTCACAGAAACCATCATTTCTCTTTTTTCGGGCGTGATGGTGCGAATGGAGGAAATGACTACCGCATTGGTTGGCTTTAGCAGGTAATTCAGTTCCGCGGTAATTTTTACTTCTTCCCCCGGCCTCCCCTGAAGAACGAGGTCCATGCCACAAACCGGACACGCTCCTGGCTTGTTCTGCACAACGGTAGGGTGCATAGGGCATGTATACTGGTCTGCTGAATCGGCAGTCTTGCCATTTGGGCAACCCATCATTCCCGCCGCCAATGCAACAAGAAGCACGAGTCGCAATACGTTGCGGCCTGTATACGGCCCGCATGCTTTATTCAAGTTCATAGTCCATCGATTTCGGATTCTCATTTCTCCACCTGTTTTTCATAGTTCACCGTCATTTCGTAATACCGCTGGAGCGTATCCAGGTATTGCATCTGCATCATGTTCAGTGCCTCCCATCCCTCGATCACAACGGGGAGCTCTTCCCTGTTCTCTTCGTAGGCAAGCATGACGGTCTGATAGTTTTTTCTAAGCGCCGGGAGTATTTGCTTTTCATAGTTCTCCATTTGCCGTTCCAATGTTGCGATCTCGGAGGCCATGCTTGCTGTCATGCCCTGTGCTTCGTTGAGTATGGCTGCGCGCTCACTTTTCATAGCTTCAATTTCCCGGTTCATCCCCGCTACGTTTGCCTTATACATCCTCGACGACCAGGGGGCTATGGGAATGGAAATCATTCCCAGCAGCATGAACTGGCTTGGCATCTCACTTCCCCGCGGAATCATGTGATTGAAGCTTACATTGAAATCGGGCTTTGCCTGATACCCTTCCAACACCTGGTTCAACTTCATGGCCTGGATGCTCCGATCAATCCGCTGGACATCGCTTCTTCGCTGTGCAAAGGCACCCGTATCCATGGGTTCCGGAACAAACCTCCGGAAAGCGACCAGTGTATCGATGGTATACCTAATATCCCCTGGAATATTCATCAATTGATTCAGGTTGATATTCCTTTGAAGGATCTGATTGTCATTCATCAGCATCATGTTGCGGACCTCCGCCAGGCGGCCTTGTGCCAGATAAATGGTACTCAGCTTGCTTTGATTGTACGGATAGCGAAGTTCGGCAACCTTAAGCAGGAGGCTGATCAATTCCTCGTTCTCCTTGAGCACACGCTTCCTTTTCTCCAAGACCAGCCATTGATAATACGTCATTTTCGCCTGGGCCCTCAGCTCATTGAAGGCAACCGTCTCGTTGGCATCCTCAATGGCGGCTTTGGAATCCAAATAGCCCTGATTCGCCCTGAACTTGGCAGGGTGTGTGAATTTTTGCTGAACGGACAACATGATCTGGCCCTGGTCGCGTGGGTCACTCACGGATTGATAGGGCATCATCCAAAGGCCACCTCCTACTTCAGGTGCCATCCAACTTCTTGCTCCTTGCGCATAGGCATCCATCGCCTGAGCCCGTGATGCAAAACTCTTCAGCATCGGGTTTCTTGTCTTCACCACGGAGAGAATGCTGTCGAGCGATAGGCGTTGCTGTCCTGTTGCCGGATGGCCGAGGAGCCCGAGGACAACAATGCAGGAGATTCCAAATCGTGATTTCATACGGTTGCCTTTTATAGGATTCATCGTGCTAGTGTGCGTGCGGTTCCTGCACGTCTATTCTTCCAAATTTTTTCAATTCATACTCCTTCGTCATCAGGAAAATCAGGGGAGTGACGAGCAGGATGTGCGTGGAGGATGTAAGTACGCCGCCGATCATGGGCAACACAATGGGTTGCATGACATCGCTCCCCACGCCGGTTGACCAGAGGACCGGAATCAACCCAAACAACGCCACGCAAACGGTCATCAGTTTTGGACGCAGGCGTTTCGCTGCACCTGCAACAACATGCTCCATCAGATCTTCCCGGCTGATAGTGTCACGCGAATTCCCCTTTTGTGCCACCAGTTGCTGCATGGCGTCGTTTAAATAAATCACCATGACCACACCGGTTTCAACGGCAATCCCAAAAAGGGCAATGAACCCTACCGCCACGGCAACCGAGAGGTTCACGCCGTAGAAGTAAAGGATGTAGGCGCCGCCAAGAAGCGCGAAGGGAATCGTGATCAGACTCAAGAAGGCTTCCCGGATGGACTTGAAAGCCAGGTAGAGCGATAGAAAAATGATCAACAAGACCACGGGAGTAATGAGCATCAGGGTGCGTGTTCCACGAATGAGGTTTTCATACTGACCGCTCCATTCAATGAAGTACCCGCTGGGCAACCCTGTCAATTCTGCATGTACTTTCTGAATCGCCTCTTCAACGGTACTACCCAGGTCACGGTCACGGACATTGAACAGCACGGCACCGCGCAGCATGCCGTTGTCTGAAGAAATCATGGGTGGTCCATTTTCAAACCGGACCTCAGCAACATTAGATAACGGAATGGTACCAAACGCTGCGGTAAGGATTGGAATGCGGTTGATGCGATCAATGCTATTTCGGTAGTCCTGGGGTAATCGTACGTTAATGGAAAAACGTTGCCGACCCTCGACGGTGTTGCCAAGGGATGTTCCTCCGATAGCCGTTTCCACCAACATATTTACATCCTGAATACTAACCCCATATCGTCCAATCTTGTCGCGGTCGATGTCTACTACCAGGTATTTGCCTCCGGTGATGGGCTCCACGTACAGGTCTTTTACTCCCGGAATTCCTTCCATCAATTTTTTTATGCGCTCTGACACGGCATAGATCGTATCCAGGTCCTGGCCATGAACTTTCACTCCCACATCGGTACGAATGCCGGTGGCCAGCATATTGATCCGGTTGATGATAGGTTGTGTCCAGCCATTGACCACGCCGGGTATTTGAAGCTTTGCGTCCAACTCATTCACAATATCTTTTTTGGTGATCCCCGGGCGCCATTCAGATTTTGGTTTCAGCATTATTATCGTCTCGATCATGCTGATGGGCGAATTGTCAGTGGCGGTACTGGCCCTTCCTGCTTTCCCCAGAACTTTGTCCACTTCAGGTACTGATTTGATTATCTTATCCTGCACCTGTAGAATTCGCTTTATTTCCGTGTTGGAAATATCGGGTAACGTTATTGGCATGAACAACACCGACTGTTCATCGAGGGGAGGCATGAACTCTGTTCCCAAACTCATCAGCAACGGGATGCTCACCACCAGGGCAAGAATATTCACCCCCAGCGTGGTCTTTCTCCACCGGAGGCAGGTGCGGATAACCGGGTCGTATAGTCTTTCGAGGGTTCGCGTCAGCGGATTCTTCTGTTCACTTTTGAATTTCCCCCGCATAAAGAGTGATATCATGACCGGCGCCAGCGTGATAACCAGAAAGGCGTCCACCAGGAGGATGAAGGTCTTAGTGTACGCCAGCGGATGAAATAGTTTTCCCTCTTGCCCGGTAAGCATAAAAACCGGTAGGAAGGAGGTGATGATGATGACGGTTGAAAAGAAAACACCGCGCGAAACCTGCTTGCTGGATTTCTCGATAATCGCCTCCCGCTCTTCCGCGGGGACTTCGACGTAATCCTTTTTCTTGTTGAAAAGTTTGTTCGTCATGGCCTTACGCATTTAATTGTTTGTTCAGCTCCTCCTGGCGAAGCGCCAGGTTGCGGTAAGAATTTTCCGCCATAATGATACCGTTATCTACAATCACGCCGATGGCCAAGGCAATTCCTGTAAGCGACATGATGTTGGATGACACGCCGAATGCATTCAACAGAATAAAACTGGTAGCAATTGTAATCGGTATCTGGATGATTATGCTCATCGAGCTTCGCCAGTGAAGTAGAAACAGGATGACCACCAGCGAAACAACGATCATCTCCTCTATCAGCGTCTCTTTAATTGATGCAATGGATTCCTGAATCAATCCACTGCGATCATACACAATATTGAATTTCATCCCCTCCGGTAATCCCTTTGCCACCTCTTCCATCCTGGCTTTTACCTTGTCGATTACTTCGTTGGCATTTTCTCCATACCGCATAACAATGATGCCGCCAACTACCTCTCCGTCCCCGTTCAGGTCAAAGATTCCAAGCCGGGACTGGCCGGTCATTTGAACAGTCGCAATATCTTTCACGCGGATCGGCGTACCGTTTTCAGTTCTTACCGGAATCTTCTCAATGTCTTCGATGGACTTCAGGTATCCGGTCGTCTTAACGATGTACCCGATGTCACTCATCTCAAACTTGCGCCCTCCCGCTTCGTTGTTATTGTCGCGGATGGATTGAATAACCTGAGGCACCGACAAGCCATAGTAGGTGAGCTTGTTTGGATCTACGGTGACCTGATACTGCTTCTCAAATCCACCGAAAGAAGCCACTTCGCTTACTCCCGCAACATTTTGAAGGGCGAACTTTACATACCAGTCCTGAATGGCCCGCTGTTCACCGAGATCCAGCTCCGGTGCGTCGAGCGTATACCACAGTATGTGGCCTACCCCGGTGCCGTCCGGACCCAAAGCTGGTGTAACGCCGTCCGGGAGGAGGTCGGTTGCTGAACTCAGTCTTTCTAAAACCCGGAGTCGCGCCCAATAAACATCTACATCATCGTTAAAAATGACGTAGATAAAACTCATACCGAACATCGACGTGCCACGCACGTATTTCACGTTCGGCAGTCCCTGCAGATTGGTAATAAGCGGATAGGTCACCTGATCTTCCATAATCTGCGGACTTCGTCCCATCCATTCGGTGAAGACGATGACCTGATTCTCCGACAGATCCGGTATGGCGTCCACCTTGCTGGTTTGCACCGCGAAAATCCCCCACGCAAAAAATCCGGCGGCGATGGTAAGGACCAGAAACTTGTTGCGCAGCGACAGGGAAATTATTTTCTCAATCATTTGAAATCCTTAAAAAAATCAGAAAAAAACAAACGAACACATTGCTTTGAACAAAGCAGTTTCACAGAAGCCCAAGGCCACTGTGTCAGGATCGAATGGTCTGATTTAAATAAGGAATACCTGAAGAGAAACGGTCAGGTCCGACGATCGCAAGGGCGGATCGTAATGCGTATACGTAGTATACGCGCGTTGAACAGGTACGATCTCCGTCAAAAGGACAACGGGCTGAATCACAACCGTTGCAGTGATCTCTGACCCGGCCAGCTGTGAGATGTCTACTTTAAAATCCTGGTGTTCATGAACAACAGTAACGTCTTGGCAGCAAGGAGGTGACTCGTGTCGGTGGCATGGAGGAAGTTGTTTTTCCTGTTCGCACCCTTCTGCTTTCGTAAATAAAGCCAGGTTCTTCACTTCACCACCGCAACGATGGATTCCCACCATAAAACTGGAACTGGAAACCAGCACCAGCGAGGCGAAAGCGAGAGCCAGAATCGGGCGTGACAATCTCATAGATAACAAAGGTAACGGATTTTAGCTGAAATGGATTCACTTGGATACGCTCCCCGCTGTCAGCCAGCGGTCAATTCCCCTGAATAAAAGGAGCAAATGATCCAAATCAGTCCAATTTAAAGGGTGGCCGGGCCGGGCCATCGCGAAAAAACCAATGGCAACAAGCCGCAAGTTCAGGCTTTGGAGAGCCGGATCACGGTCACGGCAATCGAGACGATGACCAAATTGTGAAGCAGGTTCATCATCTCATCGTGCGTGACGTGCGTGTAGGCTGCGCCAACCATCAACCCGATCAGGCCAAGGGCTGCCCAGGTGCGAAGCGGCTTGATAAATAATCCGATGGCACCAAGCACTTCGAGGGTACCGATGACATACATGAATGTGGTGTCATACCCCCATCCGATGAAGGCAGATTCAGTGGCACCTGTCAACTTGCCCAGGCCGGCTGCAATAAATTGCAGGGCCAGCAATCCAATAGAAACCCACAGTAGAATGCTTTTTGTTTTTGGACTCATCGCGTTATTTCATTGGTTTAGGCTGTTACAACCTCATCGCTGCCAATTTAGTTCTTCCATAAACAATTCATTATAAATCCTTCACCACCCGAATATGAATACGGTTTCCGCAGCCTCCGGGAATTTAAATTTGCAATACTTGGTTATACTGAAAATCAATACATAAAACCGAGACACATGAAGGCAATATGGAATGAGAAAATTATCGCGGAAAGCGATGATACCGTTGTGATTGAGGGAAATCATTATTTTCCCGAGGCCAGCATCAAGAAAGAGTTTCTTGCAGAAAGTAAAACCGAGTCGGTTTGCCATTGGAAAGGTACCGCCAATTACTATTCCCTTTCAGTGGATGGCAAGGAGAATCGGGATGCCGTTTGGTACTATGCCAATCCCAGCGACTTGGCAAAAACCATCAAAGGGAGGGTAGCGTTCTGGAGGGGCGTGGAAGTGGTGAAGTAGGAACTTTTATATTGATCAGTGCGGGAGATTCTCCCTGAAATACCCATACGTCCACGTGCCTGCCACCGCACTCAAAAAAGTTATGATCACCACCAGGAATCCGCTTCCAATCTGCGCGAACAGAGGACCCGGACAAGCACCCGTTATCGCCCAGCCCAATCCAAAGATCAGGCCGCCAATTACATTCCCTTTATGAAACTCTTTCTTATGAAAGACAACCGGTTGACCCTGCAGAGTTTTCAGCTGGAATTTCTTGATTGCCCAAACCGATAGCGCGCCAACCGCTACGGCTGTTCCAATCACGCCGTACATATGAAAGGACTGGAGCCGAAACATCTCCTGGATGCGATACCACGAAATTACTTCAGTCTTCACGAAAACAATTCCAAACAGGATTCCCAGGGCCAGATATTTCAGGTTGGCCATAATAGGTTCAGAAACTGCGTGCGGCTCCTTAAGCCCGCCCACCTCCACTGGAAGGACCGGACGTTCTACAAACTCATCATCAGTATTTGTCATGACAGGTTGCTAATTAATCAATTAGTTTGAATAGCCAGGGAAAAATTAGGTGTACCATGGTGAAACCCCCGATCATAAAACACGCGGTGGCAATCAGGGAAGACATTTGAAGGTTGGACAGGCCCATGATCGAATGGCCGCTGGTGCATCCGCCAGCATACCGGGTCCCAAAGCCCACGAGGAATCCACCGACTACTATAAACACAAACCCTTTCAGGGTCATCAGGTGTTCAAAACTGAAAATCGACGCGGGCAACAACTCATTATCGACCTGAATACCCAGGGCCTGCAGGTCACGAACCGTGCTGTCAGCTATCTTCACTCCCTCCGGACTCCATAAAAGTTGCGAGGCCAGGATAGCCCCAAGCAGCACGCCCGCAACGAAGAAGAGATTCCATATTTCTTTTTTCCAGTCATACTGGAAAAAAGCGATATCACCAGGGAGGCAGGCGGCACAGATGTGACGAAGCGATGAGGAAATCCCAAAATGTTTGTTCCCCATCAATAGCAACGCGGGTACCGTAAGGCCGATCAGTGCGCCGCCAACATACCACGCCCACGGCTGACGTATTACTTCAATCATAGGGCTTTAATAAAGTTCCAAAGTAAGTGAATTCATCCTTATATAAAGCCCTATGATAAATACATGGTGCCAACATCGTTTGTTACAATTTCTTTTGCCCGCTTCGTTTTCCCGCAAAATCCTGAATGGGTCTAAAGGGACCGTATTTGTGCTGCTTTTCATCAAATCCGTCGGCGAACGGTCCAAACGGATGATCCATTGGCTTTTGTGAAATGTCCGGCCAGTCATGACTGATATCAAGGCTGGGGCGATGCATCGAATTGACGTATGCGGCAAGGTGCCAAGCCTCTTCATCAGTGAGTTGCGGCTTCGTGCTGGTGGCGCCGAACGGCATCCCTCCCTTTACATACCCTGCAAAACGAGACAGGCGGAATAACCCGGCGCCCTGTGTGTAGCTGCCCGCTCCCCACAAGGGCGGGTACTTCCATTCATTTCCACCGGCAGCAAGCTCGCCTTCGCCTTTCTTGCCGTGACATGTAAAGCACTTCGTATCATAGAGCGCTTTCCCCTTGCCGGGATCTGCAGGATTATCCAGGTATTGGAGCTCTGTAATCCCTGCGCCCACCGGAGTCTTCCCCGCTGGCACTTCTTTGCCAATCCATTTCATGTATGCTACAATCGCCTTCATTTCGCGGCCGCCCGGAGGCAGGGGTTTGCCGTTGAGGCTTCTTTCAAAGCAGTTATTAACGCGCTCTTCCATGGTTTCTACCTTCCCGGACCGGGCCCTGAATTTTGGATAGGTGGACGCTACAGCGCTGAAATTATTTCCAAACGGCCTGGTCCCGGCGTCCAGATGACAGTTCTGGCAATTCATTCCGTTGCTAAGCGCCTCGACTTTCCCATGAGGGCCCAGATAGACAGACGTATGTGCAATCAATTCCCGTCCATAACGAATTTCATCACCCGAAAGGTCGACCGGAATGGTTGAGAAATCCGGGGCCCTCCATTCACCGGATGGCACAATAACAGGTTGAAGAGTTGCAGAGGGGATCAGCTCCCCGGATGGGGCGACCGCGAGCGTCCATGCTGTCAACCCGATGAGGCCCAGTACCAGGACACAAAGACCAATCAGGGGATTAACCAGTCGTGCGATGGGGCCAATATCTGGTGGATTCGCGCGCATGGTTCATCCCGATCACCGATACATTCGCTTCGACACAAATAAATCAGCTGTGTTTATAAAGAAGAGGTCCACATTGTGAACTGTAATCTGACGGGAGAAAAAAGCAAACTGTTCGGAATGAGTGAAAATCAAAGATTCCTCGTCGAGCGGTCCGTTGATGGCCGGGCCGAGGTTTACCGGAGAGCTCCAGTTCGTCCATGAATTATCCAGCCGTTTGGTCATATAAATGTCAAAGCCGCCGTACCCTTGGTGGCCTTTAGAGGCAAAGTACAAGGTCTTGAAATCGTTCGAGAGAAAGGGAGACGATTCATCCATGTTTGAATTGATCACACCCCCCATGTTGACAGGCTGGCTGGCTTCCTCTCCATCCCAGAAACTGACATACAAATCACGCTCCCCGAACGTGTCCTTCCGCTGGACGCAGGAAATGATCACCCCAATCCCCAGGGCCACGTGCGCGTCGCGGTTCGGGGACACGTTGTGATCGCCTCTAATCTTTATGGCGGTTGGAGGCAACCAGTCTTTTTCTTTCCGGACGCTGTATGAGAGCCCGGGTTTCATCTTTCCCTTTCCCAGGTACTGGTGGTCGAGAATGATGGTGTCGCCGGTGACGCTGATTCCGTTGATCCGGTTGGCCGCTGAATTATTAAAGATTCCTTTCATCACTTCGGGCTTGGTCCAGGCCCCGGTGATGCTGTCCTTCTCCGAATACCAGATGTCTTCGGGGTCCTTTGCTCCACCGGTATTTTCCGGATGTATATAGCGGCTGAAGTACAACCGCTTGCCGTCGTGGGATACGTAAGGTTTGTGTTCTGCGTAAGGACTGTTGATAAGCGGACTTACCAATTTGGCCTTGGCGTCCGGGTTGAGATTCTCAGCCAGATGGATATGCTTGCCGGCATTCTTCATAGTCTGGCTGTGCGCATCCGTGTTGGTGGCATGCTGTGCCATACACGGTGCTTCTGCCGCAAAGATCATCAGGGTGATCAGGGCAACTTCAAATCCTTTCTCAATAAATCTGCTGCTGAATTTCATGGCGTTTTGCGGGTTCTCGGTGGATGGATCCCTGCAAAGATCAGAAATTTCCTACCCGCATAGAAGTGGTGATGCCCGGACCGCCCTTCACGTTATCCCATGATCCGGGGACCGAGGCCTGAACAGAAAAGGAAAATGTTAAGGCAGCCATTAGGAGGAGCACGATCATGGCGATGTTTGTTTTTTGCTCTTTGATCAGGTTCATAATCTTGATAGTTTAAATGGGAACTCTTCGTCGCTTTACCATTCAAAGATGGGGTGCTAAGCCTGCCGGTAAATCAGAGCAACCCTGATCTTGAATAAATCAGGGAATTCAATCTGCCCGCCGCCTTCTCCAGACAAAAACCCTATTTCAATAGCTAAAAAGTAACTTTTTCTTAACCCTTGGCTGACCGGGGCCAGGCGGGAAAATGACCTCCAAAGTCATGTATCAGGGTAAACCCTGATACGCTGCTGAACCATTCCTGCCCCTGAGTCGGTGGTCAAAAAAAGAAACAGCCAGGGGTTGCCTGGCTGTTCTCTTACATCACGTACTTAAATCAACCGCAATGTTCTTACTACAGGCCGGAAAGTCTGGAGTGCTTGGTTTTGCTGACCCTTTCCTCGTCTTTGGTCTTGAGGAAGAGGTCTTCAATGGTGATCTTGAAAAGATCAACGTTGTGCACACTGATCTGCTTCGAGAAGAAAGCAAACCGCTTGCAATGGCTGATGATAAAGAACTCATCATCCATGTGGCCATTGATAGCGGGACCCAGGTTCTTTGGCTCTGTCCAATTTGTCCAGGAGTCATCCAGGCGCTCGGTCACGTAGATATCATATCCGCCGTATCCATGATGACCCTTGGAAGCAAAGTAAAGTGTCTTCTTGTCACAGGCAAGGTAAGGAGAAGACTCTTCCATGTTGGAGTTTATCACTCCACCCATATTGATCGGCTCCGTCGCCTGCTGTCCGTCCCAAAAGCTCACATACAAATCACGCTCTCCTTTGGTGTCTGTGCGCTCCACTGCAGATATAATCACGCCCTGGTCGAGGGATACGTATGAGTTACCGTGTACGGAAAGATTGTAGTCATTTTTCACACGGATGGGCTGAGGCATTCCCCACTGTCCTTCGATATTGACACTGTAGGAAAGGCCATCGGTCATTTTTCCTTTCTTCAGGTAGCGGTTACCCAGGATGATGGTATCTCCGGAGACACTGACCCCGCTGACAAAATTGGGGCCTTCGTTGTTCAGGAAGCCAGGCAGGCGCACCGGCTCAGACCAGTTTTCGGCCAAGCTGTCAAACTCTGTATACCAGATATCTTCCCGGTCATTAACCCCCGCTACATTGTTGGGATGCGAAGCGCGGCTGAAGTACATGCGCTTACCATGAGGGGCAACGGCCGGCTTGAATTCGGCATAGGGACTGTTAATCAAACCAGCCAGCGGAGTAGCAACCGCATCCGGGTTGAGGTTTGGTGCCAGTTGCACGCTGTTGTCTGCATTTTTGTCCTGGTTTAAGAGTTGCGTCTTTTCCTGAGCAAAACAGCAAACCCCAGCAAGGAGGTATAAGAGAGCAGTCAATGCTGCATTGACGCCCTTTTGTCTGAATTTGTTGTTGAGTACCATGATCGTGTTGTTTAAGTGTTGTGTTAATTGTTTTTGCGTTGACAGGTCAAAAGTGGGGTGCCCGACGCTCCTATAAATCAGTAGCAACCTGATTTGCTGAAAATCAGGGAAAGGGTGCGAAATCATCAAAAAATACGCTGTTTCGGCCCATTAACGGGACCAAAGAATTTCCAGGTGCCGGGAAAGTGGGGTAGACGTGGAGGGATTGGCATGGGGTCAAACCCTGCCGGAGTCGGGGTTAACCCTGACGTTTTAGAGGCTATCGATCGAGATAATGTTGTTCTTGATGGCGTATTTCACCAACTCCGCCGTGTTTCGCAGGCCGAGTTTCTCCATGATGTGCATCTTGTGTGTTTCAACCGTCTTAATGCTGATGAAAAGTCCCTCGGCGAGTTCCTTGTTGGTTTTTCCAGACGCTACCAGGGCCAGGACTTCAAATTCCCGCTTTGTGAGGTCGTTGGGCAGCTTCTTATTGTTGCTTTTGACCTTTTCGTGGCTGTAGAAGTCTTCAAAGACAAGTTTCATGATGGCATCGTTGAAGAACCTGCCACCCGAATGCACCTGCCGAACCGCCTGCAGCAGCGTTTCGCGGTCCACATCCTTGGGGAGATACCCGTCTACCCCGGATTTGATGCCTGCGGAAACATACTCTTTGCTTATTTCCATGGAAACCAAAATAATCCGGATGCCCGGATCAAGGTCTTTGATCCACCGGGTAGCCTCAATTCCTGTCATTCCGCCCATCATGATGTCCATAAGGATCACATCGGGCCGTTGCTCCTTGACGAGGTTTATGGCTTCTTCCGCAGAGGGAACCGAACCGATCACGGACATATCTTCTGCGCTTTCCAGGATGGATTGAACACCCTCCCGGATGAGCCGATGGTCGTCTACGATAAGAATTTCAATTATTTTACTGGATTTACTGTCACTCATAACCTGTTCAACTTCGAATTCATGTCCTGCGTAATAAAATCAAATTTGTTTTAGCTCCCCGGGGTAATCTGACGTAAACATCACCCATGTAAGGTTTATGGCCTATTCTGTTTCACTCATCTGTTGATCCAGCACTACCTTTCTTTCATTTCAGGATTCTGATAATGGCTGATAGCCATGGCGCAAAGAAACGAAGAAGGAAGGGGGCATTTGATAGTAAGAATCCGATGGGTTGTAGTGTAAACTGCCACAGCATAAGGCACCATTCAACTACAAGATGATACGGTTGCAGTCTATTTTTTGAAGTGTGATAAAGCGATTTCTTTGATCCCTCAAACTGGGAATTGAAATAAGGACTCGAGGTTTGAGGTGTGTGATTTGATGAAGCCTTACTCAATGGACCTGTTGCAAGACGTTGTATGGAAGAATCGGTTTCTGGCTGCCGCCCGCGTTGCCGGAATGATAACCGTCGCCGGAGCGGCCATCGCCTTGATAGGCTGGACGCTGGATAACGAAGGCCTGAAGACTTTTTCCAGTCACCCCACTACCATCAAATTAAATGCCGCGATTGCATTTTTACTCTCCGGCTCCATTTTTCTCCTTCTTCAAGACCACAGGAAGCACTCCTCAAAGCACCTGATCCAGGGGGCCAGCCTGGCGGTATTCCTGATAGGCACGCTGACCATGCTGGAATACTTGACAGGTGTCAATATCGGAATCGATGAACTCCTGGTGAAAGATAGGAGCCCGGTGGTAACGCCATACCCGGGGCGCATGGCTCCGCTTGCCGCAGTGAGTTTCATGTTGGTTGGAGCCAGCCTGCTCACGTATGGCAAAAGCACGTCGCGCACCCACCGCTTGTCCGCCTACCTGAGCCTCACGGTATTGTTGTTGGCCATCATCCCTGCCGGTGGATATTTGTTTGGGGCCGAGAAGTTGTACAGCATGGCGAACTTTACAAAGGTGTCGCTGCCTACAGCCCTTATGTTTACCACCTTTTCATTGGGTTTGCTTTTTTCTACGGCGCACGTTGGAGTCTTCTCAGTATTCACCAGAAATACGCAGAGCAGCAAGATTGCCTTCTTCCAGATTGTCCTTATCAGCTTGTTGATCATCAGTGTTGGATGGCTAACCATGCGGGGATACCAGTCCGGGTTGTATACGATCCAATCTGGTGTATCGCTGATGGTCTTGCTTTTTATAACCACCTTCTCATTTATACTATGGACGGGGGCCCGCAAGATGAATGCCATGGAAATCAGGGAGCAGCACCTGAGGAGCGAGTCCGTAACAAGCCAAAAGCAATTTAAGGGACTGGTTGAGTCCGCGCCCGATGCCATGATCGGTATTGACGATCGGGGTAAAATTCTTTTTGCCAACCACCAAACCGAAGTTCTCTTTGGGTTCGACCAGGAAGAACTGCTTGGGGAACCGCTCCTCCGCCTTCTTCCCGGGAATATTGCTGCCAACCCGAAAGACGCTTCCATTCCTGGCAATGGCGTCTACTCCGATGTGGAACGCGGAAGAACGAGGGACGGAAAAATGTTTCCAGTGGAAGTCAGGCGAAGTGACTTGTCGATCCAGAACAAGCCTTTGACCATGGTAAGCATCCGGGACGTGACAAAACGGACAGAACTCGAGGCCAAGGTGAGGCATAGCGAAGAAAGATTGTCCACTACCCTTGCCAGCATTGGTGAGGGTGTGATTGCCACCGACCTTCAGGGCAAAATCACTTTCATGAACCCGGCAGCAGAGCTGCTGACGGGGTGGGCGATGCGTGACGCGTATTCCAAGGACCTGAGTGAGGTGTATGTTATCAGGGATGAAAGCAGCGGGGTGTTGATAGCGAGTCCGCTCATACGGATTATTGAGGAGGGCCGCGTTACTACTCAGGAAAACCACACGATGCTGCAGAGTCGGGACAACAAGAACCTCATTATCAGCCATAACGGTGCACCCATCCGCGACCCGTCCGGAAAAATTTCCGGGGCGGTACTCGTGTTCCGGGACACCACCGAAAAGTCAAGGGCTGCGGAGGAACTGGAAAGGTCGCAGGCGCAGTTCAATACGGCCTTTTTCCGCAATCCGGCTCCCATGGCCATCACCCGGCAGGACGATGGCAAATTCATTGAAGTGAATCCCAGTTTTGAAGCACTCATGGGTTATTCCCGCGCGGAAATTCTTGGACGCACATCCGTTGCACTGAAAATTTTCCAGCCGGAATTCCGGGAACACCTGCTGTCCGGCCTCAACGGATCGCAGCATCTGTTCAATGAAGAAACCATCATCCAAACGAAGGACGGAGTCCGCAAACCTGTCCTGGTTTCACTGGAACCCATGGAGGCGGAAGGCACTCCGTGCCTGCTAAAGACGTTTATCGATTTATCAGCATGGAGGGAGGCAGAAAAGAGGTACCGGTCCATATTTGACAACATCCACGAAGGCGTGTACAGGAGTACCCCCGACGGAAAGTTCCTGACAGTAAACCCGTCCATGATCTCCATGTTTGGGTATGATACTGCCGATGAAATGATTGTGTCGGTGGATAATCTCTACCACCAGCTGCTGGTAGACTCCAAAGAGCGGCACGCGCTGGAAATGGCGCTTAAAAAAAAGGGTCATGCGAATGGCCTGGAAATAAAAGCAGTTAAAAAAGATAAGAAAACGTTCTGGATTCGTGCCAATATTCATACTGTGACCGATGCTTCCGGAAAAGTTGGCTACCTGGAAGGAACCCTGGAGGACATCACTATAGGAAAGAAGGCGGAAATCGCATTGCTGCGATCC
Organism: Cytophagales bacterium; assembly: GCA_034440075.1. GTDB lineage: Bacteria > Bacteroidota > Bacteroidia > Cytophagales > Cyclobacteriaceae > ELB16-189. Next base: position 33,334 of record JAWXBL010000035.1, on the reverse strand, counting down.
AACGAAAATCTTGAACAAGCCGAAAGCCTGGTCAATCTGGGCAGCTGGCAGTTTGATCTGGCTACGCAACGCTTTCATTGGTCCAAGCAAATGTTTCGGTTGTTCGGGTTTGACCCGTCACAACCGTTGCCGACCCTTGAGGAATTCCTGGAGCGCATCCACCCTTCTGATCGCCTCCTTGTGGCAGACACCTTCCATGCCCTCAGGAACGGGCAAAATCCTTCGTTTCGGGAATTTAGAACGAATGAAGATTTGATTCCACTCAGGATCCTGAGCTCTGCCTGGATATGCCACACCAACAAAGAGGGAAGTCCGGTGCGCTTCGAAGGCACGATGCTGGATATTACCGAGCGGAGAAACTCGGAAAATACAGTTACTGAAACCGCGCAATACTTTCAGCTTCTGGTGGAGCAGTCGCTGACGGGAATCTATTCCATCCTTGATGACAACTTTGTGTACGTGAACCCCCGGTTTGCTCAGATCTTTGGCTATACCCAGGAAGAAATGCTTCAGGTGATGGCAATTGATACCGTCTATGAGCCCGACCGTCCGTTGGTGACGAAAATTGTGAAGGGCCGGATCGAAGGAAAAAACGCCAGCTCCAATTACAGTTACCGCGGCATCAAAAAAGATGGCAGTATTATTCACGTGGAGGTCTTTGCGGCCAAGGCGGTGCGAAACGATGTATCCGTGACCATAGGCACACTGCTCGATGTTACCGCTCAAAAGGAATTTGAGAAAAGAATTACGGCCATCGCCCTTGAATTGACAACGCTCATAGAAAATGCCAACGTTCCCGTTTTTGGACTGGATCGCAACGGCTACATTAATGAGTGGAACAGGACAACCTCTGAAATTACCGGGTTTAGCCGCAACGAGGTGCTGGAGAAGCGCTGGATCGGCATGTTGGATTCCTCACTCCGTCCCATCGCGAAGGAGGCGCTCACCAAGGTTCTCAACGGCACCTCCGTTAGCAACTGGGAACTCCAGCTCGTTACCAAGAATGGTGAGCGTCTTGTACTCCTTCTGAGTATGTCGCCTCGTCGGGACAATGACAAGAATATTCTGGGCGCCATTTGCGTGGGTCAGAATATCACCGAGCTATTTCACTACCGCCAAAACCTGGAGCGGATGGTGGAAGAGCGTACCAGCGAGTTGAATTTGTCGCTTCAAAAAGAAAAGGGTCTGGTCGAGTTGAAAAGTAAATTTGTTTCGATCGCCTCCCATGAATTCAGGACACCCCTTTCCAGCATGACCCTTGCTGCGGAATCGGTTCGCCACTATTTTGACAGGCTTTCCAAAGAGGACATACACAAGAAAATGGTGAAGATCGAAGAACAAGCACTTCATATGACCCATTTGTTGGATGACATTCTCACCATTGGCAAATCGGATGCCGGCAAGATCAAGGTCACGCAGATTGAAGTGGATTTGAAAAAATTTGTTGAATCCCAGCTCGAGGAAATCAAGGCCACGGTAAAAGAGACGCGTAGAATTTCCTTCATTTATTCCACTACCGCAACGACAGTCACCTTGGATGACAAGTTGTTACGAAACATCATTAATAACCTCCTTACCAATGCGCTCAAATTTTCCTCTCCGGATTCTGTAGTTGACCTTTCCATCAGTGATGACGGGGGAAACCTGGTCTTCGAGGTCGCCGATTCGGGAATCGGGATTCACGAAGACGAATTGAAATCAATTTTTGATCCTTTCCATCGTGGCTCCAATGCCGCGCACATCCAGGGAACCGGACTGGGGCTTTCCATTCTCAAGAAAGCGGTTGAACTTATGGGTGGAAACATTCACGTGGTCAGCGCTCTGAATCATGGAACAGTAGTGAAGGTGGAGATCCCCAGAAAATGAAAATTCTCTTGGTGGAAGACACTGCCCCCCTCTCCGAAGAGATCGCCAGCGTGCTCACTATGGAGGGGTATCACGTTACTACTGCAAACACCGGGAGTCAGGGATTGGCCAAGCTTCTGGACGTCCACCCTGATCTGGTCGTGACGGACCTGATCATGCCGGTTATGGATGGATTTGAACTTATCCAACGAATCCGGGGAATCCCATCCTTTGCGGCTGTTCCCATTGTTGTGCTCTCAGCCAAAGTGACACTGGAGGATAAGCAGCGCGCCAGAAACCTAGGTGCGAGTTCCTTTATTCAAAAACCGTGTAAAATCAATGAGCTTGTCTCCACCATCAAAGACCTGTTAAAGGACCGAGCCCAATAAACACCTTTTAGAAAAATGAATACCCATACCCCTCGAGCTGGGACAAGAGTGTAGGAGGAGCATCCGTAGCAGTCACACGCCCTTCTATCCTGGGCGAGACCGGAGAATGGACTTTCAGGTACTCGATGAGCGTTTGATGAAGGTCGATATTCAGATAGGTGGGCTCCTTAACATTTCCCAGTCTGCACAGGTTGTCTTCCGGGTCGCCTTCACGCTCGCATGACGCCACCGTATACGACCTGGTAAGTTCGATCGGCTCACCCTTGATCCTGATCCAATTGATTCGCTTTCCCAAGTCGTTGTTCATCGTAAAATTCGTCGTCATACCCTGAGTGCGCACTACCCAGCCTCCCAACCGATCGCCCGGATTCTTGGCGAATACATTATGCAACTCTTTCTCCAGCCAGTCCCACAATTGCCTGCCGGTAACAATTCCTGATTTGATCTCGCCATTGACAGGGACCATGCTCCATAGATAGTCCATCGTGATGACCGCTTCCTTCGTTTTCCGGTCCGGCACCAACGGCGGACAAAATCTGAACCCATTGCTCAGCGCCACATCCGGTTTGAATTTCCACATCAGCGCATCGGTGATCATGTTGTCCATCGGTGTTTCCAGCACATAATAGCGCAGCAAGGGCAATTTGGACTTTCCAATCACTTTATCCAGTTCCTTCTTGTACGGAGCGCGCTCCTTTTCAATGAGTGCTCTCATCTCCCGATCGGCTTTATATTTTTCGGGATCAACCTCCAGCAATTCGTAATTCGTGTCCTTCACCTTTCCATCCTCGATCACCATGTCGAGGCGAGCGACAAACGAGCCAAAAGCTCCAGGCTCAGTCACCTTGGAGTATTTCCCTTGAATGGGTGTCCGGACGCGCTCGTGGGTATCTGCACCCAGAATGAAATCAGCACCCTGAACAAGCGGGTTGTTGGCCAGGTGCACCTGCTGGGCCAATCCGAAGTGGGTAACCAGGAAAACCATGGCGCATCCCTCCTCTTCTTTCAATATCCGGATGTAGTTGGCTACGTCGTCTACGGGTTTCGTAAAATGGATTCCCTTGCTAAAAGCCGGAGGTTGCCGCTTCGGAATGTTGTGATCCGTGTATCCCAGAAATCCGATCTTGATGCCGGCTACCGTGCGGGTCCAGTATGGCTTGAAAATGGGATCCCCCTTTTGTCCGTCCGGTGTTTCGTGAAACATGTTTGCGCAGATCTTGGCAGCATGGTAGCCCACCAAATCCTTGATCATCATTTCCTTTTTGTAAGCTACCTCCCAATTACCCGGGAGCACCAGGTCATAGGCAATGTTGTTCATCAGGGGCACCAGCGCACTTCCCTGGCTCAAGGCCGCCACACCGCTACCCTGGAAACAATCACCGCCGTCGATCAGCAGGGTGTTGGCCGGATTCTCCGCCCGCAGGCTATTCAACATTGTTTTCAACACAGCCATCCCCCCACGCTTTTTGTAGACGACCTCTCCGTCTTCGACAAAAAATTCATCGTGGGTGTAGAGTTGTCCATGAATATCCGCCGTATGCAGGATGGTGGCAATTCCTGCCTTGTTATTCTTAACGGCGAGGCTGCCGAACATGGACTCCCGGTGCAAAGAATCGCCATATGCCGACGCTGCCAGAAGCGGGGATGCCATCGCCGACGCTGTCAGTGCGGCCACAGACTTGCAAAAATCCCGTCTTCCCTGCTGTATCTCAGCCGCGGTCTTGCCCACCGGGCCCTGACAACCGCAGGAATCAAGCACTGCTTTTTTCAAGTCTTCGGGCATCATCAATGCCTTTTCTTTCTCCTGATTTCCTTGTACTGCATGGAAAGAGTATGTCGTAAATTATTCGACTTGATCATTTTAAGGGTGATTTCCGTAGTCCCTGACTTTAGCAAAAGGGCTTCAATCTCCTCTCTCTCATAGCCGATTTCACGGCTTACAGTGGACGATCCGAAAAGGGGTTTAAACTCCGCTTTGAATTTATCAAAGTCAACAAGTGCAATTGCCAGGTCTTCCATCTTATAGTGAATCAGCCAGGTAAAGGTGATCACCTCCTGCCTGGGGTTGGAGGACGGCGCTAATGCAACGATCAGCTGATTGCCAATGGCAGCCTTGTTCAAGTGCTTGTACTCATTAACTTTTCCTACCACCGACGTTTTAGGGTTCCGGTTTGGATCTTCATACAGCAAAAAGTCAGGATTACCAGTCAATTCAGCCCGGATCGCGTCCATGGTAACCGCCGGGGAGAGCCCGAGGAAGATCTCACTAACCTTCGACCTCACCGGATTTTCCATAAAGGACAATCCAGCCACAGAGCCTGTGACGAGCAGAAGGATAAGAAGCCGATTAGTATTCCGAGTCATGACACAAGGTAATCAATTGAGAAAAGAATCAGGGTCGCCGCGCAAAGAACGATCCATTTTCGGAAAGACATGTCAGGGTATTCCCTGATTTTTGCTGGGTGCCAACGCTGTTCCGGCCTTCCAAATCAGGGGATGACCATTCGTATCCCGAAAAACTTCTCGTCTCCCTGAAATTTTTTAATTCAGTTATTTTCTTAGTTCCGGTAACCCTGTTGAACCCAACTTTACACCAGGGATTTAATCACATCTATTGGAGACACTTTATAAATAATCGGAGTATGAAAACACGCAAAAGATCAAAAGCAACCGGGTCGCTCCGCATCAGCAAGGCAACATCCGTTGGGCATGCCTTCTACGTCATTTCCATCAAGCTGGCGACACTGCTGGCGAGCAACTTGGATTTGATTTTTTAGCCGCTCACTCTTACGAACCCACCCTCAAAAAATCCTCTTTAAGCACCTGCGCCAACGCCCCCATCAGGAAATCTGCATGCTCCAGGGAAAAAACCATCGGCGGTTTTATTTTTAATACATTATTGAACGGGCCATCGGTGCTCATGAGGATTCCTTTCCCGCGCATCCGGTTGACCACGTAAGCAGCCTGCCGGGTGGCAGGCTGCCGGGTTTCCCTGCTTGTAACCAGGTCTATGCCAAGGAAAAGGCCGGGGCCCCGCACATCCCCCAAGATTTCAAAATCCTGCATGAGTTCCCGTAAACCGGCTTTTAGGTAGCCCCCCACAATACGGGCATTGTCCCGCAGGTTCTCTTCTTCAATAACCCGTAATACTTCCAGCCCCACCGCGCATGATACAGGGTTTCCCCCAAACGTATTAAAGTACTCCATCCCGTTCTGAAAAGCTTCTGCAAGCCGTTGCGTTGTGACAACTACACCAAGGGGATGGCCGTTTCCGATAGGCTTGCCGATCGTGACGATATCGGGCGTAACCCCGTGCTGCGCGAACGCCCAGAAATGATCCCCTGCGCGGCCGCAACCTGTCTGCACCTCGTCGGCAATGCACACGCCACCGGCGTTGCGGACATCGGAATACGCATGGGTCAGAAAACCAGCGGGCAGTTCAACCTGTCCGCCGCAACTGATGACCGACTCCATGATAAGCGCGGCGGGTCCGCGGCCTTGCTCCTTGATCATTTTCAACGCCCCCCGCACATGGGATCCATAATTTATGCCGGCCTTCTCATCCGGTGACCTGTATTTTCCGCGGTATACATCCGGGGTGGGAATGACGTGCACGTGCTTCGAAGGTCCTTTTCCTCCCGGACCGTCAAACTTGTACGAACTGATCGCTACGCAGCCGGTGGTGTTGCCGTGGTAGCCCATTTCCGAAACTATCATGTCCTGCTGACCGGTACCCGTTCTTGCTAAGCGCAGCGCAAGTTCATTGGCCTCACTTCCGGAATTCACCACGTAAGCAACATTCAACGAGGGTGGCATCGTCTTCAGCAGCGCCTCGACAAACTCTACAATCGTATCGTGGAGATACCGCGTATTTGTATTCAACACCGCCATTTGGCGTTGACCGGCCGCGACCACCCGTGGATGTTCGTGACCAACATGCGCCACATTGTTTACCGTATCCAGGAAACGCCTTCCCGTATCATCCAGTAGAAAGACACCATGGCCCCTGACCGCGTGGATCGGGTGGAGATACGATATGCTCATGTTCTTGCCGAGGTGTTCCTTTCTATAGTCGATGATTTCACTCGATGAACGCGTGGACGGGGTTGTGGAAGGTCCGCCGGTAAGCAGGCGCCACGGATCGGGCGAGATGCTCATCCATAGGGTGCGATCCTCGTAGGTTGCCACCCCGGGAAAGTCACCGTGGTAGTCCAGCATATCCAGGATGACCTGGAAATGAAGGTGAGGCGGCCAGTTTCCATTTTCGCAACGGTCACCGACCCGGCCAATGGCCTCGCCGGAACCCACCGGCTTACCAACTGCCAATCCCTGCAGGGATTCCTGGTCAAGATGCCCATAAAGTGTGTAAAAGGTCAATTCGGCGCTGACCCGGTGCTCTATTATAATAGTGGGGCCGTAATCGCGGTCGGCCCGGTTGCTGGCAAAGCTGTGGATGGTACCCTCCCTGGCAGCAAAGACGGGGCTGCCTGCTGCCGTAAAGAAATCCAACCCGGTATGAACCGTCCGCCAGCGCTGCGCATCATTGCCTTGTTCGGCAAAAGCATCGGTTGTGTATAACCCGCGAACTTCGCTGTACCTTCCCAACGCCACCGTCACGCCGGCATCCTCCATTAAGGAACGGACTTGCCTGTCCAACTTGTCTGCATCCATCATGACCTCAGTATTTCCGAGATCCAGGCTTCCGACACTCAGGTCTAACCATTTCATTTCTTCAGTCCTCACCACCGGAAAACTTGCATGCTGAAAATTACCGGCAGCCCACAAAGCAAATCGGCTGGCTGCAGGGCATGGCTCCAATCCGCATGCACCTCTAAAAGAATAGTATGCGTGAGCGGGCGCAACGTGCATCAGTTTTTTGAGTAACATCCAGGCGGCACGATCGCTGATTTGAAGATAGGTGTTGGCAGAATGCTCCTTCCGGTTCAATGCAGAACACGTGACGCTGATCAATAGACGGGCGCCGATCAGTGCAGGCAGAACGCGCAGTTCATCTTCCTGGATTTGGAATTCCCGGTGGAACCCGCGGACGACATGACAAGCTGCCTCCATCGGATCTGGCATATGCATGGCGGCATAGGCAATGGCCACCGCCAGCTCATTGATGGTGTGCGTGTATACTACATCCCCAAAATCTATAACACCCGGCACTATCCTTTTGTCGGCCGGCCCGCTCACCAGGACATTGTAATCATTCGCGTCGTTGTAGTTGACGCTCTTCCGCAACAAGCCCAGCAGCGGTGCCGCACTCGTTTGAAAAAGTGAATAAAAGTAATTGACGATTTGCTTCTCCTCATCGGTAAACAATGCGTGGTGCTCCTTCGTCCATTCCAACTGAGACGGGTCCCACTTCATAAAGCGGTGCGCATCCGGATGATCAAAATCGCTTAGCGAACGGCACAGCTTGCCGCACATAGCGCCCAGCCCTTCCAGAAGCTCCGGGGTGTGCGGATTGACCTCCGCCAAGACCGTACCATCTACCCATGTAAGCAGGCGTGCCAGCCGGGGCGGGTCGCCGTCCGTGTCAATTTCCACAATCTCACGCCCATCGGCAGCAGGTACAATCCGCGAAATTTCAAGACCTTCTTTCTTTACAGCAAGGTGGTTGATAACTGCGTGCTGTAATTCAAGGTTCTTTCGCTCTTCCTTTTTATTAGCAATTTTGAAAATAAAATCCCTGTTGTCGGCGGAACGTATATGAAAATTATGATCCAACTCTCCCGGCAACAGCCGGACCGTGACATCCATTTCATAATGCGTGCGTAAGAATTTCCGTACGAAGGAATCAGAAAGCTTCATGGTGGTGTCAAGCTGGCATTAAAGTAAGGAAAAAAGTGAAGCCCGGTACGGCTGGAACCCATTGGCAGCTGTCCAAGGCACAAAAAAACGGGACCCTTAGGATCCCGCTTTACTAAATCGACCCATTCCTGTTCACTTCTTAGGGAAAGCGGCATTTGCCATTACTTCCTTGATCTGGGCCGTATGCCTGGTCGTGTGACCAGACATAAACATGATCGTCTGATAGGTATCAATTTTTCCAAACGAAAAATCATTATAGTGATTGCGAAGATCATCTGAGGTGGTCATGACGTATTTTATATTGCCGTCGCGTTTGATCGTGAATTCTTTCAGCGCGCCTTCGTACGAACCAAATTTGTTGGTTGGTTTGAATGCCTCCTGGGTCTTTATCTTACTGGTCCGGTCTGTAATCATTTTCACCACACCCTCGTCGGTCATTTTAACTTCCGCACGCTTGGATGGATCGGCTGCTTCTTTGAGGCTCATCTGGGCAAACCCAAAAAGGTTATTCTCCGAGATCGCGAGGTGCTCCACGCACTCGGCAACAGACCAACTGGCCGTGTCCGCCTTAAAGTTCAGCTGATTGGCGGTCAGCCCTTTCACCGCAGCCATCAAATTGTCCTTGGTGGTTTTCAAATGGTCTGCTGCGGCTTTGCGCTCACCGTCGCTAAGTCCCGGTGCAAGATGGTTGAAGCTCATCAAAAAGATGGCCCCTGTCAGGAAAATGAGTTTTGAGGTTTTCATAGATTTTGGTTTTGATTAGGTATTTGAGGATCAGAGACCCCATTTACTACATTATGACGATCAAAAAAGTTCGGCTAGGACAACCGCCTACTTTTTCTTTCTTTTTAATTAGAAATGTACGTCGAGGCCCTATTTTTTCATCGCCAAGTAGGTCCAGGTGGCGCCTGCCATATCTACCACACCGAACAGGATCAATACTGCGGGCGCCCATCCAACGACTACAAAAATGACAAACCACAGCAGAACCGCTGCGCGGGTATAGATGGTCAGTGTTAGGAAAAGAGGGTTGTTGAACGACGCCATAAATACATAGTACAGACCAAGGTTAAACACTACTGCGCCCAGTACTCGGATCCAAATTTCATGGGCCTCAGGTAATTGGAATAGCGGAAGCAATACGTTTGGAAAGATAGTTAGGCTGACGCCCAGGATCAGGAGATAAAAGCCGAAATAATAGATGGATTTGGACGCAGCATTCATGGTCGATGGATTGGTGTAACGTTTCGCTTATCTGACCTGAAGTTACTGAATTGCCGCTAAGTAACCTCTCTCAATATTTGATAAATCGTCCGGTGTCCGTCACTTTTCCCTGCGAAACCAACTGGTAGTAGTACATGCCGACAGGAAGCTCCCCGATATCGATGGCATCCAGCACGAGGTGCAACTCTTTCTCAAATACTGTTTTCCCTAACGGTTCCAGGATTCTAAAGAGCTGGCCCCCTCCTTCGGAAAGGATATGCAAGTCATCGTTTTGGCTCACCGGATTGGGAAAGAGAATGGCCTTCCCTTTCTCCTCAATGGTAACGACGGCCGGAGGAGACATCAATCGGTTGCCATTTTGAAAAACAATCTCGGCTTGGTAGGTCATTGTTCCGGGCAGGAGTTCGGCATCGGAAAAATCAAGATCGATTAGATTTCCCGGCGCAAGCGTTTTGAAAATGCGTTTGTCCTGGCGGTGCGTCTTGTGGATCGTCACATGATCCACCCGGTGCCAGGAACTCAGGGAAAGATGGACTTTCACTTCTGCAGGACTGAAGCGCAGCGCGGAGAATAAATTGAGATAACAGGAAGCCCCCTGTTGGGTGAAATTGATGGCATCACTTCTCAAGCCCGGGACACCATTAAGCAGTGGCGCCACCGCAAAATGAGGTTCTGCCGATGGCGTTGGTGTTGAAAGAAACAACGTATCCTGGGTGGTAGCAATTTTTGTAAGGTACTGACTGCCCATAGTAAAGATATCGTAACCTGTTGCTTCGCTGCGGGAATTCCAGTAGAGGCCCATGCTATCCGCACAGTGAAATGCAGTTCTCAGCTTCAGCATCGGGGAAATTAAAAATTCATCCGTAACGTAGGCTTTCGTTGCTACGACCATCCGGAGTCTGGCACGCGCAAACGTATCCGGACAATGCCAATAGTAGCTCCCGTTCAGAGCTACTGACGCCTCCACCAGCGACCAACTGCCGCCGTTGATCTGCACGGACAACATGCCGGTTTGATTGGGCGCTGCCTCCCAAAGCAAGAGATTCTTCTCTCCTCCTTTGGCGATGTCGGTGGAGAGCGGGAAATCCCATCCAAACACCGTTTGCTTCTTCAGCCAGTACGCCACCGAAACGTTTTGGTCGGCTGTCAGCGCGTTTGCCTTTATTGTCAATGGATACGATCCCTGGACAGGGTTACTCACAGTGATGTATTCCACATTGTTGAGGTGATCCGGCTTGCGTTTGGGGGCGGCCGTCAAGGAGTCAACACGCGGGTAGTTGCTCAGTACCCAGGGTCGGATCGTGGATGGTCCGACTGTCAGCCAGCTGTCGATGTCATGAACCAGTGCTGGATTGGCATTGGGTGAGGCCGCCGGGTCTGTCCAGGCAACTGCTATTCTCAATTCCGCGACAGAGTCAGGCAAGTTAAGAGGTACTGACATTTGGGCGCCACTTGAAAGCGTTGTATAAAAGAGCTGGTTTAATTCAACTACCTGAAGCGCGTTGTATGCATTGACACTCCCATACCCGTATTGATAGTCAATTCCCGAAGGGCCCAGATCGTCGGCGGTGGCTACCAGAATGGCTTTTACCATCGACGCCTCAGGACGTGTACCCAGCACTCCATAATAGTGTTCCTGGATAAGGGATACGATCCCTGAAACCATGGCAGCCGCTTCGGAAGTCCCCCCCTGCCCGTAGGCAGTAAGTTCTGGTTTTAGTCTGCCGTCATAGGCAGGTCCTCTGGAATTGCGGGGTGTCGTGAGAAGCATGGTGTCGACAGCAGAGACTACCAGCACATTCTTTGCCTGCTTGAAATTGGCCGAAAGATTCGCAAAAGACATCTGCTGGTACAGGCCCGAGGCCGGTTTCACGTCGCCCAGGTTACCTGATGAAAAAACATGAACCACCGTTGGATTTTGCTCCACGTGCTGATCGTAGGCTACCGCTTCATTTCCATAATAGTTTTCGATGGCCACGCCATAACTGTGGTTTTGAACATGGATGCCGTAGCCGTTGAAAATTGTTGCAGCGTCCGGAAACAGGTTGTTGAAATCCGAAGATGTGAATTGTGCCTGCGGGGCAACGCCCTGGGCGCGAAAGGAGGAATTACCGGCGCCGGCAGCCAACACGGTCATGTTCGTAGCATGTTGAGAACCAGCAACTGGTGAAACTGCCGTCGAGAAACTCCGGTTGCGCAAATCGATGTTGGTGGCGTCGAAATGCTGCTCCTTCACGGAAATCTTCTGGCCTGCCCCGTTCCGGTTTGGAAAGTACCTCCTGACTTTATTAATACGATTGAAGGAGGAACTCGCGTAGTCGAGACTTGCCTCCACCATTGGTTTCCGGCGACTGTCCAGGAATAGAACACGGGGGTCTTTTTTCAATTCGGCGAAAACGTCACGGGAGGAAATAGAAATGACCAGCGCATTGGTCTCCTCATGGCGGTAGTGGACCTTGACTTTACCAGCGTAGGCCTCCAGAAACTGACGTATATCTTTCACCGTGACCGACAGGGGGGTCCTGACCGGGTCCAGACGGAAAGTGGTTCCATCCATATGGGGGGCTACCCTACCCTGGCTGAGAACCGAGAAACTCAGGCACAGCAAGCAGGCTGCGAGCGCCATGGAAGAAGGGCTTAAAATCGAGTCCTTTCCCACCCATCTTCCTTTCAAGGCAATTGGCCGTCCCCCCTTAAACATAATTAGATTTCAAGACTATGGCTATTCTAAATTATTCAATACTTTCATAACCGATATTCTACCAAACCTAAATCTTTTATGAAACAAACCCTTTCTTTTCTGTGCCTGCTCATGCTTGCCTCAGGGGTATTTTACTCCTGCCAGGACAGCCAAGATGTAGATCCATCTTCGCTGAACGCGGCCGAACGAAACAAACTCATCAGCCTGGGATTTGATGTGGTCAACCACGTTCCCATCCGGTTCGATGGCGGCTATCTCGTAGAAGGCGACATTTACCTCACGCCCACTGATCTGGCGACGATGGGACCGGCGAAACGTGTGGCCGCTGTGGAACAGTACTCCACGAACCAGTTGGTGACAGGACTCCCCAGAACGGTTACGGTATATATTCCAACGAGTTCTTTCAGCGCCGCCTATGTTTCAGCGCTTGATGTAGCAATCAGTCGGTATAATGCGGAGAATCTTGTGTTGAATTTTCAGCGCGTTACAACCAGCAACGCTACCATCGTATTTACCCGGTTGAGGAAAGGTGAAGAACGCCAGGGAATTCTTGGGTCGGCGGGTTTCCCCACGTCGGCAGGAAATCCTTACGGTCAAATAAAGATGAGCGGGATCCTGGAGTCCACGTATGGACTAAGTGTTAACGGAATTGCAACCATCATGGCCCACGAGATGGGCCATTGTGTGGGTATGCGCCATACGGATTATTACGATCGCTCCGTCAGCTGTGGTGGTGCCGCTTCCAACGAAGGAGCCAGCACGGTGGGTGCAAATCTCATCCCTGGAACACCTGCCACGGCTACTCTGGCAGCCAAGTCGTGGATGCTGGCGTGCACGGACGGCAGCGACCGGCCGTTCAACAACGACGACAAGACAGCATTGAACTACCTGTATTGATTTTAGATACCTAAAAAAATGCCCCGGGAGACCGGGGCATTTTTTTTGAGTCATCGAGACGGTTTAGAATGCCAGACCGAAGCAAACGCCTGCTCGCAGCCCAAAATCGCTGAAAGAGCCTGTACTAAATGTGGCCGAGCCTGATGAAACTTTTACAGTTGACGGGGAATAACTGGGACCGATGAACAAATCGAGCACTACCTTTTCCTTGAAAATGAATTGTTTACCAAGGATGAGTCCCCCTCCAAACGAAGTAAACGCTCCTTTGCTGGCGGACATGTCTTCGGTTAGGTCGAACGACTGATAGCGCAGGTAGGGAGCAATATAAATACCCTGTGGGGCTTCCGTATCAGAAAGATAAAATCGGTATTCGGGAGTGATCCCAAAGCCACTAAAGGAAGTTCCGCCGGTGGAGAAACCCGTATAGAAAAAGCCCAACTGCAAACTCCCGTCGGCACTTATTTTCTTCTCATATTGAACGTTCAGCGTCCTGACAATGGGGCTCAGGATATTAATCTTCAGAACATTGCTTTTCTCTTGCGCTGAGGCACCGGAAAACATGAATGCTGTAAGCAGCACGGTACAGGAAAGTTTCAGAGAGGTTTTCATGGGGAATCGGGTTTGTTCTGTTATAAAGATATCTGAACGTATCTCCAGGTCCAAAGTTTCAAGGAAGGCTTACATGCGGTTCAACACTTTTCTATCTATCTTTAGTCAACATGCCCCCTTACAACTTTCCTCCCGGATATTCATTCATAGGCACCTTCCGGCGCGCGCTGGAGGTTGTCCGTCGACCACTGGAGACCCTGACAGATAGTGTCAACCGTTTTGGGGATTCTTATTCCGTGTATGCGGGAGTAGGGCCACGCAAGATGATCCTGACCCAGGATCCGGAGTTCATCGACTACATCCTGAAAAGGAACCACCGCAATTACAACAAATCAAAAATGGTCACCGAGAAACTGGGACGGTTTATCGGCAACGGCCTCCTTACATCCAACGGAGCCTACTGGCTGCGGCAGCGGCGGCTTATCCAACCGGGTTTTCACATGCAGCGGATTCAGGGTCTCTACGGCATCATGCAGCAGACCATCGATGATTTCTTAAAAGAGTTTCCAGCCGGCGAAAAAGTGGATGTCTATCCACTCATGAACCGGCTGGCATTTGACATTGTCATCAATACGCTGTTTGATGTGGATATCCCGGCAGAGTCCATGCGGGATATAAGCCGCTTTATCAGTGAGGTCCAGGAATTTGTGATCTCCGACATCCGGCAGCCGCACTTAAGTTGGTGGTTCAACCTTTCCGGCGAGGTACGTCGCAACAAGAAAAAATCCAATCACACGCGCAACATTATTCGAGGGATCGTTCGGGAGCGTAAGGCAAGCGGCCGCAAATTCAATGACTTGTTGGACATGCTTCTGGATGCACGCTATGAAGACACAGGGGAAGCCATGAATGAAGAGCAGATCCTGGACGAGATCATCATCCTCTTCATCGCCGGCCATGAGACGACCGGCAACACGCTGACGTGGACGCTGTACCTGCTCGCCAGCCATCCGGAAGAGTTGGAAAAGCTGCGGCAGGAAACGCGCGATTCTGATCTTGCCTCAACGATCTCGAATCCCAGGCTCAACGCGGTGATCAATGAAAGCATGCGATTATACCCGCCCGCGTGGGTGAGCGACCGTGTCTCTATCCAAGCGGATACATTCAATGGGTATTCGTATCCGGCCGGCACCATCATTGCCCTGTTTTATTACGGCCTTCACCGTCATCCCACGTACTGGGACGATCCGGCCCTGTTTACGCCGGAGCGCTTTCTAAAAGCCGATATCAAAGAGAAAAGCAAAGTCTACTTTCCGTTCGGGGGCGGGCCCAGGCTGTGCATAGGAAATAATTTCGCCATGGCAGAAATGGCGCTGTTCATCCGCGCATTTATACATCGGTTTGATCTGCAGGCGACTGCATCCGTTCCAACAATGCGGCCCCTGGTAACGCTGCGGCCGGAGGGTGTTTTGTTACATGTTTCAGGAAGGGGAAATCCGGCGCAAAACGTGCGAGGAAACTAAGGAAGAACATAACAAGTCAGTCGGGAAAGACAGAAGGAAGAAAAGATTATCAAACGCCCACAGACCAATTTTCCTTAACTAAAGTCCTTGGGGTGACAGTGAAACATCTCATTAAATGATTTGTAAAAATAGGATCGGCTGTTAAATCCGGTCTCAAAGATCACCTCCGAAACACTCATGGTGCTGCTGCGCAGCAATTCAGATGCTTTCTTCAGTCTATATTGTTTTATGAGGCCGTGTGGCGTAAGGCCAGTGATCGTCTTCACTTTCTTGTATAAAGAAGCCTTGCTCATTCCAACTTCTTCCGCAATCGTATCTGCATTGAACTCTTGTTCTCCCAGATGCTCCTCTATGCACCGGGTTATTTTTGAAAAGAAATCATCGTCCTTCCCACCGATCCCCGTAGACAAGGCATTCAGCTCCACATCAGCCATGTTCTTGAATTTCTTACGTACGAGCTCCATGCGCTCAATTAGTTTTTCGATCCGCACGAAAAGATGGTCGGGGTGGAACGGTTTGGGTATGTAAGAATCTGCCCCAACCTGAAGTCCTTCTATACGGTTTTCCATTTCTGCCATCGCGGTGAGGAGGATGACGGGAATGTGGCTGGTCTGAATGTTCTCCTTGATTTTTCGACACAATGTTAATCCATCCATGTCGGGCATGAGCACATCACTGACGACCAAATCGATTCGCTCCTCTTCCAGGATTTCCAGTGCCCTTTTTCCTTCGGATGCTTTCAATATCGTATACCGGTCAGACAGGATCGTTTCCAGCAAGGAGGTTATGTCCGGATTATCGTCCACCACCAGCAGCGTATGAGGAAATTTAGTCAGCACCGTATTGGCCACCCGATCAGGCTGATCCCTCAGGTAATGACCGGATTCAAATTCAAGCGATATTTTTTCGCTCAGGTTGAACGTCGGTGCCATCGTGTTTATCCGTTGGTGGTCTTCATAAAGTTCCCTGGAGACTGGAATTATTACCGTAAAGGTGCTGCCCTTCCCACGTTTGCTCTCCACCTGTATTTTCCCCCGGTGGATAAGCACGAGGCTCTTGGTCAGCGACAATCCGATCCCTGTGCTCATTGCAAACCCGTTCTGGTCAAGCAATTCACCCGCGTTGTGATAAAAGCTTTCGAAGATCTTTTCCTTATTTGCCTCCGCAATGCCGATCCCTTCGTCGCGCACGGCAAAAACGGCATGCCCCCCGGATTCCTTAAGAAAAACACCCACCATACCGCCTTTGGAATTGTACTTTATGGCATTGGATATAAGGTTGATCAGGATTTTCTCCACCTTCGACCGATCAATATACCCGATGAACGTCTCAGGTTCCGGGTAGAATTCCAGATGGACCTCGCGGCCACTGGCATGTTGCTGAAAATTCTCAACAATCTCCTGTGTAAAAGGAACCAGATCGAGCTCGGAGATTTCAAGATCATCTTTTCCACTTTCGATTTTCCGGAACTGCATGAGTTCTTCGATCAGCTTCTGGAGCCTGACGGAGTTGCCATAGATCATTTTTAGTTGCTTCTTATCCTCCGAATCGATAGCCTTATTCAGAAGGGTGGTCACGGGTCCCAGGATAAGGGTAAGCGGCGTACGGAATTCGTGTGCTATGTTTGTAAAAAATTGAAGTTTGTAGTCATTGAGCTTCTTCAATTCCTGTGCCTTGAATTTCTCCATCGCCGTCGCCTTCTTTGTCTTCGATCTCCATCGGATATACAGCACAATGCCTACCTGTATACCGATGCCCAGAAGAATATAAAATCCATACGCCCAATAGGACTTCCAGAACGGCGGCATTACCTGAATGTGTATTCTACGGGGCGTTGAGTTCAATATCCCGTTTTCGTTCCGGTAATTGAGATAGAGGTTGTAACTCCCTGGAGGAATGTTAGTCAACGTGAGCGATTGTTGCTGACCGATGTGGTTCCAGTCCTTGTCAAAATTCTCCAGGAAATAGGAGTATTCACTCTTTTGTTTATTCCAGTAATCGAGGATGTTGAAGTAAAAGCGAATGAAGTTCTGGTCGTAATTCAGCGTGATGCTGTCTGTGAAATCAATATTTTCACGAAGGAGTTGGCTGGGATCTCCGGGGGCGATGGTGGCGTTTCGCACCTGAAACTCCGACCAAATCAGCCGTGGAAAATAGTTGACTTTGTTCAGCTTCGAAGGGTGAACAATGTCCAGACCCTCGATGCCTCCAAAGTAAAGCTTTTCAGATGCTTTGGATTGAAAGTATGCCCCGTCGGTAAATTCATTGTTCTGCAATCCATCGTTGGTATCAAAGCTTCGGAATGAGTTGCCGGATCGGTCGTATACGACCAGACCATGATTGGTGGAAATCCACATCCGGCCATCGCGATCTTCCAGAATTCCATGAATGGTGTTGTTGGGTAGCCCGTCGTGCTGGGTATAGTGATCGATGCGGTAGGGCTTGTATTGCAAATGAAGCCGGTTCAGACCACCGCTGGTACCAATCCACAGTTGGTTTTGCTTATCGATGACCAAACTAAGGACGTCATTATTGCACAGGCTATTTTTCCCATTAACATTGGCTTCAATGTGCTCGTCAATTTCTTTGGTGAGGGAGTTATACCGGTAAATTCCTCCTCCGCGGGTGCCAAACCATAAAATGTTTGGTTTTTCCTCCACGATGGTGTACACGATATTAGACTTCAATGAAATTTGTGGTGCGTTACTCGAGTGGGATAATTGGTCGAATCCATTCAGGCGGTATTTTCCGCGGGGGCTTTTGCTTACCTGCAGATGGATGATCCCATAGCCGCTTGTCCCCAGCCAGATGCCATTGAAAGCATCCACACAAATGGCATATACGGAAGTAAAGTTGAGGTCCCCGGGGTTTTCAAAGTCTCTGGGGAAGTGAAATATCCTACCTGTACCTGCCTCCATCATATCAACCCCTTCTCCATCCAGGCCAATCCACAGATTTCCACCATGATCTTTGTTGAGCGCCAATACCGCATCGTTGCTCAGGCCGTTCTGCGTGTTGATAATCTTCGTTTTTCCGGAAGCGCGGTCCACCACGTTGAGCCCGCCGCCCCGCGTGCCCAGGTACAGGGTGCCCGTTTCGTCTTCATACACAGACCGAATGATGTTATGGGATAGCTGCCCATTTTCCCGCGGACCCGCAACGAGCGAATAGAAGGATTTCGGACGCGTGAGAAATTTATAGACACCATCACCATCTGTACCCACCCAAACAATGTCTTGACTGGTTTCCACGATTGTCAATATTTTTATTTTGGCCTTTGAGAATGTGGGGAAATAGGCATTCATTGGTATTGCCTCGAAACCGGTGCCCTCTTTGCTAATCTTGAATAGGTCCCCGGCTTCCGTGCCCACCCAAACGGCTGTGTGATCCTTATTCTCCGTTAAGGAAGAGATCGAGCTTTCACCCAGATCAATTATGTCCGGGGCCTTCTCCATATCGGCCAGGTTGTAGAGGAGGAGTTTTCCACTTCCATTGGCAATCGCCAGAAACCGGCTTGGCCCGATGCGGAGGAATTTGTGATATGCCAACTGATTTTGGGGAACCAATTGCTTGCTGAAAACCATGCGGCCTGACACCGTACATACCATTTTTCCATCCCTTCCCAAGAGATAAAGCAGGCCCTCGTGATGAGCCAGGTCGACAACCGCCTTCAGCCATGATACGTCGACACCTTGGAATGAAACCGGAACAAAGACATCTTTCTGAATAGAATATCGGTTGATCCCTGTACCGATCAAACTTGCCCAGACGGAAGAATCGGGACCTATACAGGCCCGGATGTTATATTCCAGGAAAGGAACGTCTTTCAGGCTGTCAAGGTACGTTTGGAACGAGTCCGTGGTCCGGTTATACTTATTGATGCCCAGGTGGGTTACGACCCAAAGATCCCCCTTCCCATCCTCCAGAAAATTTCTTACAACGTTATTACTAATAGCCCCTTTCTGAAATGGATCAGGCTTGTAGACACGGATGGACGTACCATCATACCGGTCAAGTCCATCCCATGTCCCCAGCCAGACATGGTCAAACCGATCCATGTACACAGACGTGATGGCGCTGTTGGATAGTTTTGCCCGCTTATCAATATGCTGAAATGGCCATGGAGAAGCTTCATCACCCGGAGGTTGGCTGGTGAGCAGGGCAAGGAGCATTACAATCAGCATATCGCGGTGCCAGAGTCAAATATCGGCTAGAGTAAACATAGAGAATTCGCATGTGAGAACCGTACTTATTTGTCCTCTCTATGCTATTATGTCCCTCCGGCTCTCCTTCCTCGTGCTTTTTATAATAGGGCGTACTTTATAAAAAGAATGCGGGACATCCGTGCAGGTCCTTTTGATTCACTTTGTAGAGCGCAATTGACTGATTCAACCGCATGCGCCATCTTCCATGCAACAGACCCCCGTCCTGGATCTCGCCAAACGATTCGAGCAGAATCCGCTTCTGGCGCCCGCAGATCTTGCGCCAAGCGGCCCCGGCATGACGGTCGAGTGCCTGCTTAACCCAGGGGTTTTTGAATTCGACAACAAAATCTGGCTTTTGCTTCGTGTCGCTGAACGGCCGCTTCAAAAGAAAGGCTTTGTAAGCTTCCCTACGTACAATACCAAAGGCAAAATAGATATCCTCACATTCAGTAAGGATGATCCGGATCTTGATTTTTCGGACCCGCGGGTGATCCGCTACCGGGGAAAAGATTACCTCACCACGCTTTCTCACCTCCGATTGGTGGTCAGTGAAGATGGAAAAACATTCCACGAGTCTCTAAACTACGCTCCTATATTCGGTGAGAGCCCCTTAGAAGCATACGGGATTGAGGATTGTCGCGTCGTGGAATTCAATGGCACGTACCATCTTACCTACACCATGGTGTCTTCTTTCGGGGTTGGCGTAGGCCTGATCCAAACCCGCGACTGGAAAAACTACCTGCGCAAAGGCATGATCCTGCCTCCACACAATAAAGACTGCGCCATTTTCGGAGAGACCATAAACGGCAGGTACTACGCCCTCCATCGTCCCAGCAGTCCTCAGTTGGGCGGAAATTACATTTGGCTTGCTGAGTCGCAAGACCTGCTCCACTGGGGTAACCACCGCTGCATTGCCACCACGCGCGAGGACCGGTGGGACAGTGCGCGTATCGGTGCCGGGGCGGCGCCCATCAGGACTTCCTCCGGCTGGCTGGAAATTTATCATGGCGCCGACAAGGACAATCGCTATTGCCTTGGCGCGCTGCTGCTTGATCTGAAAGATCCCTCCCTTGTCCTGGCCCGAAGCTCACAACCGATTATGGAACCGGCTGCCGATTATGAGTTGAAGGGCTTTTTCGGCAATGTTGTATTTACCAACGGTCATTGGGTAGAAGGCGATACGATTCATCTGTATTACGGAGCCAGCGATGAAGTGATTTGCGGGGCAGACCTATCCATTAAAGAAATTCTCTCCACCCTTACGATTCAATAGAAGATGACATTCGCTGCTTTGCTCAAAAAGCCATCCGAAGAGTACGCCGTTTTCCTGCTTCTGCCCAGGCCCACACGCATACTGCTTGTCACCAACATGATTTACGCATTTGTCTTGCCCGTGATTGAAATCTTTGTCGGCGCTTACATCATGCGAAGCTCTAATGACCCCAAGATCGTGGCAGTCTACCAGCTTACAGTCTACACAGGAATCCCAATAACATTCTTACTCAATGGATTCCTCCTTAACCGAATCAAGATTTCGAATCTATACAGTTTCGGGATGCTGCTCAGCGGCCTCTCCATGCTTGTTATGATGAGCCTCGATCACCTGTCTGTCGTGGGTGTCGGCGCAGCGGGAATACTGATGGGATGCTCCTTTGGCTTCTTCTGGGCCAACCGCGACCTGCTGGCGCTGAATACTACCAATGATCAGAATCGCAATTATTACTACGGGGTGGAGACCTTTTTTTATACCCTTACCTTCATCATCGTGCCCCTCGTAGTGGGCGCATTCCTTGCTAAAACAGATGCCGACGGTTGGTTTGGTAGGAATATCAACACAGGATATCAGCTAGTCACCGTCGTGGTCTTCCTGTTGACAATCCTTTCAAGCCTTGTCATTCACAAGGAGGATTACAAGAAGCCTGAACAAAAGGAGTTCTTGTTCTTCAAATTCCATGTGCTGTGGAGAAAGATGCTTGTGTTGGCAGCGCTCAAGGGCCTTGCGCAGGGGTATCTCGTCACGGCGCCGGCCATCCTCGTCATGAGACTTGTTGGGAATGAGGGATCGTTGGGATTGGTGCAAGGTGCCAGCGGCGTAGCTACTGCCATCATGCTATACCTCCTGGGACGAATGTCAGCGCCCTCGCACCGCATTTACATTTTTTCAGCCGGCCTCCTGATTTTCCTGGTGGGTACGCTGGTGAACGGCATTATGTTCTCCGCCATCGGCGTCATGGCATTCATCTTGTGCAAGGTCCTGTTTGCACCCCTCCACGACATCGCTTACTTCCCTACGCAGATGCGCGTCATTGATGTCGTTTCCAAAATCGAGAATCGGAACGAGTTTGCTTACATCTTCAATCACGAGTTCGGATTGTATATAGGAAGATTCATCGGTCTGGGTCTTTTTATATACCTGGCCACCTACGTGTCGGAAAGTTTCGCGCTGAAGTATGCGCTGATCGTGATCGCCGTGCTCCAACTCCTTTCCATCCCCATGGCTCAGCACATTATTAAAGAGTCGCATAAACTAAGTAAGGCATGACAACGGGGGTTCGCATATCAAATTCACTATTCAGCATGGGCCCACGCTGGGCAGCATTTCTATGCTTGTTGCTCCTCGCATCGTGCTCGACGCAACCACAAAAGATTGAGCAGATCATGATCGATAGGATCGCGCTGATGCCAAACCAACCGCAACCTTATAAAATGACGGATTGGTACGAAAAGGCGCAGCATTTTGACCAATATGTTTTCAACCTTGATCTTAAAGGCGCCTATCGGCCTTTTATATGGATCGACAGTGCCCAAAGAAATATCCCTCAAAATACGTTCGGGATGTATACGGTCATCGGCGATTCACGTCAGGGACCAGGTACCAACAAGGAATTTCACGAGGCCCTTTGTTCAATGGGCGCCTTGTTAAGCGCGGGCTTGGTGGGCATTGACAAGACGAATCAGAACGGATTCAACTACGTAAAAATGGTCCAGAATTACTTCAACGCCGAAAACGGCTGGAACATCATGATGAATAATACCAATCCGAAAGTGGCCATGCTCGGCGGCGGGTACGGCCGGGATTGGTGGTACGATGTCTTTCCGAATGTGCTCTTCTACGGAGTCTCTGAACTATTCCCCGGAGTACCGAAAGCCGACAGCCTCCAGCATCTCATCGCGGAGCAATTCTTTAAAGCGGATTCGGTGTTGAATGGAAAATACGATTACTCCTATTTCGATTATGCCCGGATGCAGGGTGTTTCCAGCAATATCCCCCATCAGCAGGATGCCTCCGCCGGCCATGCATACGTCCTCTTGTGCGCTTATGAAAAATTTGGGGACCCGCGCTATTTAAAGGGATCGATATCCGCCATGGATGCTTTCGTCAATCAGTCCGAGAGCAGATTCTACGAAGTGCTTATGCCCTTCGGCGCCCTGGTGGCTGCCCGCCTGAATGCTGAGCATGGAAAGAACTACGATGTAAAAAAGATTCTGGATTGGACCTTTGAAGGATGCAAGGCCGAAAATGGGCGAACTGGCTGGGGGGTCATTGCCGAGCGGTGGGGACAACTAGACGTACATGGCCTCCAAGGAAGCATCACCGATCAGGGAGGTTACGCCTTTCTCATGAACTCTTTTGACATGGCCTGGCCGCTTGTGCCTTTGGTGCGTTACGATCCCCGGTACGCAACGGCTATTGGCAAATGGATGCTAAACCTGACCAATGCCTCCCGACTGTTTTACCCGTATGAAATCGATGACCAGCATCAATGGTTGCCCGAGAAAAAAGAGATCACAAAAAACGTGATTGCCTATGAAGGGCTTCGCAAGATCGACTCGTATAACAAGGCCCCCCTTAAAGGAATGACCCCGGTTGCACTTGGGGATGGGCCGCTTTGGGTAGCCGGCCAACCCGAGACCTCCATGTTTAGTTTGTACAGCTCTGCGCAGGTTGGAATTTTCGGAGCTCTGGTTCGGAAGACCAACGTGGAAATGATTCTTCAAATCAATTGCACGGCGACGGATTTCTATCAGAAAAATGCTCTTCCCACCTACCTGTACTACAACCCGTATGACACGGCGAAGGTGGTGTGCTATTATCCGGAAGCCAAATCCAATATCGATTTGTACGACGTCCTGACGAACCAATACCTCGGAAAGAATTTCACGGACGAATTATGTTTTGAAATTCCGGCCGCCTCCGCGCGCCTGGTGGTAGTACTCCCTGCCGGCACAGAACTACAACGCCAAAATGGAAAATACATGGCGGGAGCCAAATCCGTTTCATACATCCTATCAAAAATCAAGTAACGGCCTGTCACATGAAAAATAGAATCGCTTATTGTTTGATGTCCCTGGCCTTGATGGCATTCGGAACTGAATCGTATTCGCAGATTACCCTGCGGGGAACGGTCAAGGATACGAAGGGGGATGCCGTCGTGGGAGCCAACGTGTTTTTTGCAAATACGATCACTGGTACGTCAACCGATATTGAGGGAAATTTTGAGTTGGAGGTTGCCAGCCGCTTTAACGACTCCACGCTGATTATCTCTTCGATCGGCTATGCAACGCAGAAATTTCCAGTCCGGGAAAGAAGGATCTTCAATGTGGTCCTGGCCGACGACGCCAAGATCCTGGGGGAAATTGTGGTGACCGGCTATCAAACCGAAGAACGTGGAAAAATTCTCGGTGCAGTTGCCACCGTGAGCACCGAATTGATTGCGAAAATACCTGTATCGGGAGTGGACCAGGCGCTCCAGGGCAGAGTGCCCGGAGTCGTCGTAACTCAAAATACGGGTGCACCCGGAGAAGGTGTCCAGGTACGGATCCGTGGCATTGGCTCGCTCTTCAGCTCCAACCAACCCCTCTACATCGTGGATGGTTTACCCACCCAGGACATCAGCTCGATTGCTCCTCAGGACATTCTTACACTCTCCGTACTGAAAGATGCCAGTTCCGCCGCAGTATATGGAGCCCGCGCCACCAACGGGGTAATCCTTATCACCACCAAAACCGGGTCAAGCGGCAAGCAAGTCATACAATTCAATACGCAAATTGGATTTCAGGAGCCTGTTCGCCTGGTTCCCATGGCAAGCACGGAGCAGTATATCTCTATATATAATGAGGCGACCAATGCTGACAACCAGGGACTACCGATTTTTCTTCAGCGGCCGTTGATCACCGATGCCATTAAGGCCGGGTTGCCGAATGTTGACCAGGTCAAGGCGATCATGAGACCCAGTGCCCCGCTTCAGTCGTATAGTCTCTCTTTCTCTGGCGCCGCAGGAAAAACAAACTACCTACTTTCCGGAAGTTATTTCACCCAGGATGGAATCATCAAGGCCAGCGACTACAGCCGCCTCACCGTTCGCGTCAACCTGGACACGGAAGTGAAAAAATGGCTCACTACCGGAATAAACCTCAACGTCTCCACATCCACCACCAATCTGATTGGGAGCTCGGGAGACGGTGCAGGGGGCAATGGCGGCAGCGTCGTGCGGTATGCCTACTTCCGGTCCCCTGCGATTCCAATATTCAGTGCGGCAACCGGTGATTATACCGACAAGCCCAGCGATAATTTCAACGACAACAATCTCTACACCCAGCTTTTCGGCGACGGCTATAATCCCGTCGGTATGCTGGCCTATAACAACAACAAAAAGCTGAACGAACGTCTCTTTGGTAAGTTTTATATTATTCTCAAACCCATCAAAGGATTGACCTTTACCTCAAATTTTGGCGTGGATTTTACCAGTCAGAACACCCGGCGGTTTGACCGCAATTGGGGAACACTCAACCGAATCAACAACCCCAACCGTCTGACGGTCACCGACGAACGGTACCACACGCTGACGTTTAGCAATTTTGCCAATTACACGAAGGTGTTCGGCGGTCACAGCTTCACCGCGTTGCTGGGCACCGAGGCTATTAAGGGCTCCAACTATGGAATTAGCAGTACGGACACAGGTTTTCCCAATCAGAATCCGACCCTTACATACCTGAACAATGGCTTGGGCTCAAAGGCTGTTTCGGAAGGAAAAAGCGGGAATGCCTTGCTATCCTACTTTTCAAAAATCAGCTACGACTTCAATGAAAAATACCTGGCCTCCGTTACGGTCCGGAGGGATGGATCCTCCCGTTTTGGTGCCAACAACCGATGGGGGACATTTTATGCCGCCTCCCTGGGGTGGCGCGTCGATAAGGAATCCTTCCTCCTCAATAGCTCATGGGTTAACCGACTGCTGCTACGGGCGGGCTATGGCAGCGTAGGAAATCAGGAAATCAGCAACTATCCCTTCTCCGATCAGATCGGCGTCGGAAGTAATTACCCGTATGGTCAGGCAAGTTCGATCGGGTTTGTAGTATCTCAGTTAGGAAATGCCGATGTAAAATGGGAATCCAGCAACCAGCTGAATGTTGGTGTTGATCTTGTGACCGGGGATGGCAAACTCTCCGTATCGCTGGACTATTTCCACAAGAAAACGTTCGATCTGTTGGTCCCGCAACCCCCGGCGTCTTCCGCAGGATCAGCCCTCCCGGCGATCGTGAACAATGGTGAGATATTGAACCAGGGTATAGAACTTTCCCTGAACTACGATAATTCATTCGGGGATTTGAGGTATACGATAAGTCCGAATGTGGCCCTGTTGCGCAACGAGGTGGTGTCCGTTGGACGTCCCATCCAGGCAGGACGGTACGGGTCCCTCTTTACCACGCTCACGGAGACCGGACATCCGGTAGGCTCCTTTTACATGTTGGAAATGGCTGGCATTTTCCAGAATCCTACCGACCTGTTTACGAGCGCCAAGCCACCGGGTTCAATGCTGCAGCCGGGGGATGTGAAATTCAAAGATCAAAACGGTGACGGATTCATTGACGGACGCGACCGCACACACCTTGGCAGCGCCATCCCAACATTAACGGCCGGTCTGAACATCGCTCTGAACTACAAGAATTTTGATCTGTCCATTTTCTTCCAGGGTGCCTACGGCCAGAAGATTCTTTCTGTAATCAACCGCGATATCGAAGGTTTCTACAGACCGTTCAATGTAACGCAACGATATTATGAAAACCACTGGTCCCCGACCAACCCGAGCAATGAGTATCCCCGGGCATCGTGGAACGCTTCCGGCAACAATGCTCAGATGTCCTCCCGCTTTCTGGAAGACGGATCGTACACCCGCCTGAAGAATATCCAGTTCGGATACAGCCTTGCCCCTGACCTTCTGAAGCGTTACGGCTTGACGGCGGTTCGCTTCTATTTTTCCGGAACCAATCTCCTCACGCTAACACCGTATGCCGGAATGGATCCTGAAATGACGGTGAGTGACAACGCAAAGGGAGACTCCAACAATGCCAACGGCATGGACTGGGGTACTTTCCCCGCAGCCAAGACTTACAACTTCGGAGTAAACATCACTTTTTAAGGCATGACCATGAAGATAATTTCCACTGTACTTACCGCCTGCTTCCTCCTAACCGGAACGGGCTGTTCCGATTTCCTCCAGGAGGACCTTCAGGGCACGTTCTCCAGCAGCACGTTCTTCAAAACGAGAGAAGATGCGTTGCTGGCTTTGACTGGCGTATACAGTCAGGCCGCCTTTGTCTCAACGAGCAATGTGCTGTGGGTTTTCGGCGACGTTGCTTCGGATGACGCCATCAAGGGAGGAGCTGCCGGAGACATTGCAGACATTGACCTGATTGACAATTTCACCTACAGCCGCAACAACATCATGTTGGAAAATCTCTGGAAGTATTATTATGAAGGGATCTCACGCACAAACTACGTACTGCAGCGTGTGCCCGAAATCAACATGGACGCAGGGCTTAAGGCCCGTATTCTTGGAGAGGCCAAATTCCTGCGAGCCTATTTCTATTTTACGCTCGTCAATGTTTTCGGAGAGGTTCCGCTGAAGTTACTTCCTCCAATAAACGCAGCCGCAATAAATGTTCCCAAGTCCACCGTAGCCGCTGTTTATGCGCAAATAGAAAAAGATCTTTTAGAGGCTAAAGCCGCCTTGCCCCGCTCCTACTCCGGTGCAGATGTTGGGAGGGCAACCAAGGGTGCAGCCTGGGGGATACTGGCCAAAGTCCGTATTTACAACCAGGCTTGGACGGCTGCCCTTACCGCCATCGATTCACTGGAGGCCGCTGCCCCGTACAGCCTGGCCGTAGTGTATTCCAATAATTTCAAAGATTCACTCAAGAACGGCGCTGAATCCATTTTTGCAATCCAGCATTTGTCCGGTCAGCTGCCCAAACTGGGAACCTTCCTAAATCAATATTTCGCGCCGGCAAAGGACAACGGATATTATTTCAATGTGCCGCTGCAAAATTTCGTGAATGAATTTGAGGTAACCAGCGGATCTGTTAATGATCCCCGACTGGATTATACCGTGGGTCGCAGTGGGAAGAAATGGGTCAACGGCGAAAATTTTGATCCGCTTTGGTCACCCACCGGCTATCTGCAGAGGAAACATGTTCAACCCGTCCGCCAACTGCCGATTATCGGTGACGGAAACCTCAATTACGTTTATCTCCGTTATGCCGACATCTTGTTGATGAAGGCGGAAGCACTCAACGAATCCGGTCAGACATCTGCCGCCATGGTTCCCCTGAATGCAGTTCGCAAAAGAGCCCGCGAAAGCTACCTGAACGACCCCAAACTCCCGGGCTTCGGCGTCATACCAACGGGCTTGCTTCCTAATGTCTCGGATGGTGGTCAGGCTGCAAACCGCCTGGCGATACGGCATGAAAGAAGAGTAGAGCTCGGATTTGAGTTCCACCGGTATTTTGATCTTGCCCGGTACGGTCAGCAGGCGGCGGAAGCGGCACTGGCCGGGACCACCTTTACTTACAGCAAGCGCTACTTTCTCATCCCGCAGTCAGAACTTGATACGAATCCGGAAATCAATAACTAACAATAATTTTTCTCAATTAACCAATTAACCAATTAACAATTAACCAATCAATTTATGAAAACAGGAAAAGTCAAATTATTACTTTATGGAGTGATGCTCTTGCTCACGGCAGGAGTCATTTACTCATGCTCAAAGGATGACGCGGTCCCGGTGGTGGACAAGGCGGCTTTGAAGACAGCAATAACTGCCGCGAACACGCTGCATGACGGAGCGCTGGAAGGTGTAGCAGCAGGAAACTATCTCAAAGGATCCAAAGCTGTATTCAAGACTTCTATTACAGCGGCACAGGGTGTGGTTGACAACGCAGCAACAACACAGATTCAGGTTACTGCAGGCGCTGCTACGTTGGCAGATGCGGTTGTGGTGTTCAACGGGAAGCTCGTAACTCCAATTGATCCTACCAACCTGGCCGGCCATTGGACGTTTGATGAGATCCCAACAGCGTCTGTTGGCGCGGTAGTAAAGGATTATTCTGGAAATAGCCGCAACGGTGCCATCAAGATAGGTCATGCATTTTGGGGTGCAGGAACTCCTACATTGGCTCCGGATCGCTACGGAATTGCCGGAAAGGCTCTTTATTTCAATCTGGGCGCGAACGTAGAAATTCCATATTCTACAGGCCTGAATCCTCCCAACATGTCAATCTCCGTTTGGGCGAAACCGGATGTGAACAGTCCAATCCTCAACAATCAGTATTTCATTTCAATGAACCGCTGGAACGGATGGAAATTCAATTTCCAGGACACACCCCGGGCCTTCTTCACGACAAGATGGGATAACGCTGGACTCACGAACCAGTGCTGCTACGACAGGGATCAGAACGTCGGAACTGCACCTCAGGGAGAATGGCACAATTATGTCGTCACCTTCGGAGGCGGCAATACTACGTTTTACATTGATGGAGTCCTTGTATTCCAATTTACGAATACCCCAGGGACCATAACCACCCTTTTAGCTCCTGTTGCTCTTGTGCTTGGACAAGACCTGCCGACCGGTGCATACTCACTCGTCAACGGCAACGATAACTATGTAAACTGGGGTGGCTACTATAAAGGAGTCCTGGATGAGGTTCGTGTGTACAAGTCTATACTCACGGCGGCCCAGGTTACTTCCATTTACAATCTGGAGAAGCCCTAGTCGCTGTTCCAATTTTAGATTAATTTAGAAGAGGAGCAGTGAGTATTCACTGCTCCTTTTTCATTATACTGGCTGTAGATGGAACGCATGCGTAAATCTATTTTTATCACCCTTTTGGCACTCTCCCTGCTGGATAATGCATTCCTGAATGCTCAGACGGGTCAGCTTACCATCAGTAGGGTTGCACAAATGCCTGATCTCCCATCCCCGTACATCATGCGGGACTGGAAAACCGTTGCCATTCAATACGATGCTTTTATTTTTTCACTTAATTCCACGGGGCAACACCTTCCACTGATGCAATTGAAGCCGGCCGGAATCAATTACCCATCGCTGCAGCCCATCGCTTTGGATTCTTATGTTGGCTCTGCAAGCCATGGAAATCAGGCGGAAGCCATCAACATCCTCCCTGCCTTGGTGGGTGCTTCCCTCGTCGGGCTTGACAAAGCCAATCAAAGCGGAACGAATTGGGTATTGAAAGCAAAAGATTTCTTTAATAGTGCCAACGGGCAAAATGTTTATCTCAACGGCTACTCGTCTAGCAGCGGCGGCGATTGGTGGTACGACTTAATGCCCAACGTATTTTTTTATCAGTTGTATTGCCAGTACCCTGGCACGCAAGATTTTGATCTTCAGTTTACGACCGTCGCTGACCGATGGCTGGCGGCTGTACTGGCAATGGGCGGATCCACCACTCCCTGGACTGTTCCACAAATGAATCATACCGCATTTAACCTCAGCACCATGATGCCGACCAACAGCGGAGTGACGGAAGCAGAATCTGCCGGAACGATCGCCTGGTTGTTGTATCACGCCTATCAAAAAACAGGAAGCAAGAAATACCTCGATGGGGCCCAAATGGCGCTCACCTTCTTGTCGAATTTGAATTTCAACCCAGCCTATGAAATACAATTACCCTACGGCTCCCTGGTTGCTGCCAAGATGAATGCAGAACTGGGAACCCGCTACAAAATTGAGAAAATGATCAATTGGAGTTTTGACCAGGGGGCGCAACGGAACTGGGGAACGATTGTCGGAACCTGGGGAGGCGCCGACGTTTCCGGGCTGGTGGGTGAAATTGATAATCCGAATACCGGATATGCCTTCCTCATGAATGGATTTCAGCAAGCTGCTGCCCTGGTGCCCCTGGTCAAGTATGACAAGCGCTTCGCCCGCGATGTTGCCAAATGGACACTCAACATGGCCAATGCCAGCCGGCTGTTTTACGCGCAGTACCTTCCACAAACCAATCAGGATGATTATACCTGGAGCACAACGTTCGATCCACAGTCCGTTATCGCATACGAAGCCCTCAAGCAAAAAAGCCTCGTCGGGGCGATTCCGCTGTACGCAACCGGTGATGCCAAAAGAAATAATTGGGCGCAAACCAATTTGGGACTCTATGGTTCCTCGCACGTAGGCTACCTCGGCGCCCTAATGGAAAAAACGAATGTCGATGGAATCTTGCTCCTTGATCTCAACAAGACTGACTTCTTCGGGCAGAATACGTTCCCCTCGTATCTGGTTTATAATCCAGGAAGCACCACGTTGGTCACCCTCCCGCTGGGCGCCAACACGTATGACATTTACGACGCCATTTCAGAAATGATCATCTACACCGGAGCCTCGGGAAATTATTCCATTACGGCTCCCGGCAACGCTGTCTTGTTCCTGGTCTACCTCCCGCCGGGAGCTGCCACGCAAGCTCGTGACGGAAAACTTTACCTGGGCACCGACGTGGTTGACTATCACTATGGATATGATTTTAATGGAGTTCTCCGCATCCGATCCCTTGCGGCAAAGAGCCTCTTGGTTGAATTTAATAAGCTGGAGAAAATATACAGCTCCATTGAGAATGCTACGGGGATTGCCACGTTCAACTGGTTTGTAAATGGAACGTTAGCCTTTTCATCTCCTGACAGCATTTTCCAATGGACCGTCCCTCCGGTTGCCGGTCAATACAACGTTGTCCTGCATGTGACCGCGGGCAGCTCATCTGCCAAAGACAGCTTGTCCTTTCAGGTGGTCCAGCATATTCCGGCGCCCCCCATTGTGTCAGGGATTACCGCAGACAGCACCTGGTACTCCACGGGCAAGACAGCTACTCTGATTTGCCACGCCGCCAATCCGGACGGCACCAAGGTGCAATACGCTTGGACAGTCCCCGGGGGTACGATCCTGAATCAGGTGGATTCCCTGATACGCTGGAGCGCACCGCAAAATGATGGATTGTTTCAGGCCTCCTGCCTGGTCACCAACCATGATGCGCTTTCCGCATCAACCAATCGATCCCTTCTCGTCAAGAAGAAGAGCCAGGGTACCACTGCCCCCCTTGCATACTACCCATTGGATGGCGATGTGAACGATTACAGTGGTAATGCACGTCATGGAGTTCTGACCGGAGCGCAACTCACCGTGGACGAACGCGGAGAACCGCTCAAAGCCTACAGCTTTTCGTCCGGAGCATTCATCTATGTCAACAACGACGCCGGCTTGAATTTTCAAAATCAAATCACCCTCGCCTTCTGGCTCAAACTGAATGCATTGACGCAAGAGTCCTACGTGATTTCGCATGGCAGCTACGAACAACGCTGGAAGGTGTCCGTGCTTGAAAACGGGAAAATGCGTTGGACCGTAAAGACCAACACGTCCACCAGAGATTTAGACAGTTCGTTTCCGCTGCAGTTCAACACGTTTTATCATTTTACCGTGGTCTACACCGGCTACTCCATGGAACTCTACGTCAACGGGGTGCTTGATACTTTTCTTGCTGATTCCGGTTTGATCGCCGCTTCCAGCAAAGAACTTACGTTTGGGAGAAAAGAAATCGGTATAAGCAATTACCATCTTAAGGGCGTGCTGGACGAAATACGCCTTTATGACAAGGCCCTGGCGCCTAATGAAATTGTCATCCTGAAGTCCATCTGGAACACCGTCACGGCCCTTGCGGGAAAAGCCGATCAGCGAATAATCCTCTACCCCAATCCATCCCATGGAATTATTAATATCCGTGGGTTGAATCAACCAGTGCTGGCAGTTAGCTTGCTGGATGCAACCGGAAGGAATATCGAGGTCACCCATTCGTACCCGGAATCAGACGACACCCTTCGCATTGAATTTTCAGCACCCCCGGGACTCCAAATTATCAAGATTCAAACTGCAACCGGTGTGATCTTCCGGAAAGCCGTTGTCTTCTAGCTACCTTGCAGGTGGTCTCGCAAATAACCGCCAACATCATGAAACTCACATTAACCGGCAACGATAAACCCATCGTTTTCTCAGAAACAGAAAATTATGTCCAGAAGCTAGGGTTGAAAATCATCGCAAAAGATGAAACCCGACCCTGGGGAGGCTTCTTTGTAATCGATGAAACCCAGGCGACTCATTTTGGAAAACTTTTCTTTGAAAAGGAAGAAATCTCCACGATGCATAAGAACCAGAAACTGAGCCCCAAGATCTTACTGGTCCAGCCTCTGAAGCGGTTGTCCTGGCAGTATCATCACCGGCGTGCAGAAATCTGGAAAGTTATAGCCGGAAGGGTTGGTGTGATCACCAGCGACAGCGACACCGAGGGACTCCTCAAGGAACTCCGTGAAGGCGATATGGTGCGCCTTGCCCGGGGCCAGCGACACCGCCTGGTAGGACTTGATGGCTGGGGGGTACTTGCCGAGATCTGGCAGCACACGGATCCCAGTCACCCTTCCGATGAAGAGGATATCGTTCGGGTGCAGGATGATTTTGGGAGGTGATACTATATCAGGAAGCAAAGCTCGATTTATGAAAATTCGGTCTGTGAAGAAACAGACCGAGGAGGGGTAGCCGGAAGGGTTGGTGTGATCACCAGCGACAGCGACACGGAGGGAATACTCAAGGAACTTGGTGAAGGCGATTTGGTGCGGCTCGCCCAGGGCCAGCGACACCGCCTTGTGGGACTTGATAGCTGGGGTGTACTCGCCGAGATCTGGCAGCACACGGACCCCAGTCACCCTTCCGATGAAGAGGATATCGTTCGTGTGCAGGATGATTTTGGTAAGTGATACTATATCAGGAAGAACAATCTCGATCTTCCGAATCGGTCTGTGAGGACACAGACCGGGGAGGCAGACCCTAGTCACCCTTCCGATGAAGAGGA
>JAWXBL010000034.1:0-11765 GCA_034440075.1 Cytophagales bacterium | reverse complement strand
TCAGACCATCAAAACACTTTCGCCGAAAATCAAAATGCGTCATATCGAATCCTGGAGCGTCGTATTTGATACGCGTGCGTAAGTCCGACAGGCTGCTAGGACCAACTGACAGTTCAGGAACCGACTTTTGCCACAGCGGACAGGCCCTCAATATGAGAGGTGATTGACGCTTTCCCGCTGGTATCGGCCAGGTTTTTAATAGATTCCTATTACTGCCTTAGCTGTAGTCCGACGCAACCCCGATGCGAGATAGTCATTGGGGGACGCCTGATCTTACTCTGTCTATTCAACCTTGGGCTAGGGCGGGCGTTCGTTCAAAATACTATCTTTACAAGCAATTAATTCTACGTCATCTCATAATCGTTTCATTGAGGAAATGGCACTTTTGCTTGGTTTCCGCAAAAAATTGTGCTTTACACAGCCGTCGCCTCCGGACGATGGGAATGGCGGAAATTCCTCAGTCGTCGGTAAAGCATTGCCACCGGCCTGCGCCACTGCGGTCGCCATATTCTCGCGATTGGCGGAGCCTGCTCCACTAGTTCGAGGAATTTCCCCATGAGATGAGGCAAATCAAACCTGGCCGCATGGAGGCGCTGCTTCTTCGCCAACTGCTCATACCCCGACGAACTAAGCGCGCAGACTTGTCGGATCAATAAAGCCATCGGTTTCACCGGCTGCGAAACCGGTTCGCCGCATGTGTATTCTGGCAATTCATGAAGAAATCCATAAGTCACGCTTTGAGGTTCAAACGCAATAGCCACAATCGAAGGAATGCCAGCGAAACCAGCTTCGATCAGGGCGGTCCCCATGCCGACAAATAGGTATGCGCGCGAAAATGCCTCACCCAGATCTTCATACTTTATTTCGCCCATCAGACGAACGTAGTCTTGCAACCCGTGGGTCCGAATTCGTACCTCCATTTCCTGCCGATAGGGTCCATCGCCATAGACATCCCAGCGAACATCTAGTCCCTGTCCCCGAAGCTCCGCTATGACATCGACCATGCATAAATTATAATCCTTCATGGGCGCCAAGCGACCGACCGAAACAATCAGACCAGGTTCCGGCTGCCTCCGAAGGCCCGAGAATCGGCTACCGTCGACTGGCAAGGGCCATATCCGCCCGCCGACAGGCACATCACTCTTGGACTGAAGATGCTTCTGCAGTGCGCTACTCATGTAAATGCGGGAAGTCTCCGGAAGATGATGGAGGAACAGGTAAGACTCCGGATAGACCAACTCTGCGAGTTTTGGATAGCCGATCACGGCGGGGCCGATACCGTAGTCATATAGCCCGTAAACACCACCCAAGCAACGTGACGGCTTTTTCTGCGCGTTCAAAAGCCCCGCCGCAAGCCAGATAGTCTCATCCGAGAAGCAATAAAATACATCCACATGTTGACGAGCAAGAAATGTCTGTAAAAACCTGTTGGAAGCTGCTCTGCCGCCTTTCAGGAGCATTGCATACCAGGCTTTGTCCACAATCACTTGAACGGAAGTCGGCAATTGCCGACGCATGGAACCGTCCTCAGCGGCAATGATGATCACACGATGTCCCTGATTGATCAGCCATTGGGCCATCCGCATCATCAGCGTTTGAATCCCCCCCATCTCAAGACAGTGGAATATAAAGCAAAACTGCATGATTGAAGTGTCAGCTCTGTCTCGCATCGTTAGACAACGGGAAGTGCTGCTATTTTTGGTTGGTAAGGGAAAGTAGATTTCCTTGGAGGGTTAACCATCAAATGAAACAGGCTCTTCCCCAACTGAACTGAGGCACCCCGGCTCTTAAATGCGACTTGGGCGCAACTCCATAAAAACCGGTGCCCGAACCGATGCTTACCGATGGAGTGCAACTCCACGCCTATGTGACAAATAATTTTCGCCTTCACTATTTCAGTCAGATCGTCAAACTCATCAAGAATTCGATGAAACACCTTAAATCGATTCACGGAATACCCATACCTTTGCATCACATTTGTGCTGTTACTGTGAACCCTATATTTTCCTAACACTTGGGGTAAGTAAACAAAACTATGATTGCGCGAAACCCTTATCCAATACCACCAATCTTCGACCCATTTGATTTTCTCATCAAAATAGCCAACGTCCTGTAAACACTCCCGGCGCATCAGGACACTCTGCATGTTAATAAAATTGCGACCTAATAGCTCATTGAAAAGCATCCCCGATGCCTTCTTGGGAGGAGGGAAAAGTTCACTGTAACGCGCGCCGGTTTGGGCCCCAGCACCATCAATAATGATGCTATCGCAGTAGGTTGCTCCATATCCGGAACTTGTCTCCAGCAGTTCAATCTGAACTCTAAGTTTATCTGACTCCCAAACATCATCAGCATCGCAAAAGCCTATAAACTTGCCGCTTGCAGCTCGTAGCCCATCGTTTCTCGACTTGGAAGCCCCTAGGTTTTTAGGATGTTTGATGGGTCTGACTCGTGCGTCTTTGTTTGCCAAACCCTCGATGAGATACCATGAATTGTCCGTTGAGCAATCGTCGACGATGATCAACTCGATATCTTGCTCGCTTTGATTTAAAACTCCTTTTACGGATTCAGCCACGAATTGCGCATGATTATAACAAGGCATTACCACGCTTATTTTTGGCATAGGCAAAAAAACGATTGATTAAGAATTGGCCACCGATTCAGGTGCGGCAAAAACTGCAAAGCTATAGTTTAGTTAGGGGGCTCCAAAGCTTCGGAGATTCGACGGCTTTTCGACCGCGTTCCGAATCCTAAAGCGCTGCAACTGAACGTTTGGCTCCCTCCCCACGATGACCAATTGATGAAGGCCGGCATTCAAGTCGAACACCTTGGGAACAAATTCGCCGTTCGTCGAAGAACCGCTGCCCCTCCAACTTGATACACGTTGCTCAAAATTCGTGGTAATTGGAATGTCCCAAATCATTGAAGGATCTTGGGGATCACCATCTATATTAAGAAAGAATGAATTAGCTCCATCATTGGGCGCGTTCACCGTCGCTTGAATGACATACTGTCCGCTATTTATGAGATTGAAGAAGTAAACAGCTTTTCCGCCTGTGGTAACGCCTGTCTCCGAACTTTGGTAGAAGTAATCATTTGTATAAACAAAAGGCACCGTGATCGTCCCTGAAACAGCATCAAATGAAAGGTCATTGACAGGCGGTGGTACCAATACGTCCCCTATGCCACTCAGTTGTACTTCTACCCCTCCGCCGCCCGAGAATGTAAGTTTCTGGTAGTTGTATCCCGCCACAGAAGGAGCGTAACCAACGAGAACCACTTGAGATTGCCCATGTGCCAAACTATAGGAGGCCCCGGATACAATTGTGAAAGGCGCGGTCACAGCCGCTAGACCGACAAGTGTACCACCCCCTACGTTCCGCACGGTCATATTACTGAGGTTAAGCGGCGAGCCGAGGGGAACGGACCCAAAGTCGAGATTTCCTGGGGAAACTAAAATCAGCGGATTTATGCTTCCTGAAACAAATTCATAGGCGCCTACGTCCCAGCTTCCATCCGTACCTCTTGTAACGCCGTTCCTATCCGCGTTGTAGGGTGGAGGCAATGCCGCTCCCGGCTGCAGCGGCGATGCGAGACGAAAGTCAGCGCGAAGCATATCCAAGAAAGCGTTGGACGTAATTAAAATGTTAGCACTCACTCTGCTCGAATCCCCTAAGATGAATGGAGATGAGTAGGCCAAATTATTCATGACCTCAACACCAACGGAGCGGTTTAGTCCGTCCTCCGTGGCCCGATTGAGGACTGCACCAACCGGAAGAGACACAAAAGTATTATTGTAAATTAAAATATTCGTGTAGCTGTAACCTGGTCTTAGTTCAATGCCTCGGGGATTAACCTCGCCAGCCCCTTTACCGAAAAACACGTTTCCATATAACGTCCAATTCTGGGATGATCCTTCCCAGCCGGTAAAGAAAAAGCCCTCCGCATTATAGTCGTCACTTATGTTGTAGCGGAACAACCCATTTTGACTTCCAGAACAGAAGTAAATATTTGCGTGCGGTCCGTCCTGCCCCTGCGGACCGTAGTGACTTCGGGAGTTATAAAGTCGGCAGTATTCAACAATGGTACCCGAACTGTCGAAACCATTTCGAACTCCATCAGCTTCTTGAATTAAGGTGTGACATCCGTGAATGGCGCAATGATGAAGATGAAAACCAGCAGTTCCCTTGCCAATGTTAACTCCAAGAACACCAGAAGTGTAATAAAAATTGCCCGTGTTGGTAATCCCATCAAAATCGATATATCCGAGGCTAATATTGGTTCCGTTTATTTGCGCCCCATACCCACCGAGCTCAAAATCCACCTTGAACCCATATTCATATTGCCCGCTTACTTCGTAAAATCCTTTTGTAAAAATAAATGATCCGAACACAGCTTGACCGTCGCCATAGGATGAACTCCAACCTGCATCCGTCCCATGGTCGGAATCAATGGCCTTCTTAATTTTTATCGAGCTCGTTCCCACTTCATCATCGTCAAATCTATAGGAACTGTAAGTTCCATCTGCGACATAATAAGTATCCCCCCGTGTTAGCGTTGCAGGCAGATTACCGTATGCATTAGCCCAATCAGTTCCATTTCCAGATGCTCCCGCTCGAACATGGCGATTCGCCGCAGAAACCATCATGGCGCACGCCTGAAGCAATACAACCACCCAGAACCACTGAATATATTGAGGTCGATTCATAAACAATAACTTTATCGGCATTCGGTCACCTGACCTTTCCGCCAGATCATGCTCAATTATGTTAAGCACGAGACGCGCCACATGGGTGTGGGGCTCGCCATAGTTACCCAATACCGTCCAGACCCGCTATTTTCCAAACGGCTCTTCTTGATGCTCTCCGTTTTTGAATCGAAAATGAAACCGCGCTTCCATTCGAGACATCGTTCACTTTCCAAATCTCCCAACGAATCTTCTTCATGAGACACTACTTTTGTCCATTAAAGCAGGAGACGGATGCCCAGAAAGTCGTGAGGGGAGCTCATTACAAAGTATCGAGAACGCCAGGGCTCAAAGGCGGACGAAAGGCAACAGCTGGCCGGTCACCCTGTCCCGTCCTTCCACTAACAGGCGCCGCAGGGCGTCCCGTACGGGAACACGGGGTGATCCGGCGCCCTTCGGGCCGTTCGGTTGCAGAATCGCCTCGAGCGCAACGGGGTCGCCAAAGCCCTCCGGTAGCAGAATTGGTTCGCCCGAAATCGCTTCCAGGCCGGGTCCCTTCGGAAAGGAGACCCGCCACTTTGTCCACCCTGCGGACGAAACCGGTTCCACAATCAGCCGCTCAACAGGCCTAGTGGAACGAAGGGTTATTTTGCAGGTGAGCGGTTTGACTCGGCAGATCCCCCCTTCGGTCCGGTAACAATAGCTGGTCCGGAAGAGATGAGTGAAATTCAACCACTGGACCGGTCCAAGGCCGTTGATAAATCGCGCCAGTTCGTTCAACAGCCCGATCCCCTCCCGCAGGTCCATCTGATGTCCGATCAGGATGATGGGTTGATGGAGATAAGCGGCAAGGAGGATGGAGTTTTTCGACTTGAGGGACATTCCCCAACGGGGCAGGACCGTACATCCATAAACCAACTCGGCAGGGAGGTAGCCCAAGCTCCGAGTCCAGTCCTTGGTTGCATTGTGCGCCCGCAATGAACCATGGGAGATGGTAGCTCCTTCAAAGCCGCAGCGTGGCAGATCTCGCAGCATCTCCTCTGAGCACGCTCCGTGTGGTGCAGCCATGACGCGGGCAACTTTGATGCCTGTCTTTTGCTCAAGCCGCTCGATTCGCGCAATAGCCTGCTCGAGTAACGCGAGTCGGCCTTCTGCGGTGTAGCAGCCTGCCAGCTCCCGGTAGGTGTGGTTGTTGCCATGGATCAGAAAAGAGATCCGTTCCGCATGGTTTCGGAAAATCTTCGCAGCCGCCCCGTTCGTGTACCAGGCATCGAACGGAACGGTGGCAAACGAAACATGGAAATTTTCACGAGCCGCCTCCACCGCTATTTGCTTGAAATCAACAAAGCCATAGCGGGGCCAGTGGAGGTTGGGATCGTCGAACAGGAAACAGGCCCGCAATTTTGGACCTACCTCTCCGGAAGCAGTGACCGGCTCCCGAAGCCAATGGAGGAAGGGCAGGATTTCTAGAAAGCGCCCCCCGTTCAATACGTCATGCAGTGTACCTTCCGGTGGAATCGCCGGGAGCACCCACGCCGATCTGTAGTGCCGTGCGTCGCCAAAGCGAGACATTAACCAGACCGGACCTGCTTCAGTCACAGCCAATGATTTCTCGCCAGCCTCAATTACCAACCGGCGAGCCGGCCCGGCTACCTTCAGGCGAATCCTCCGACCCTGAAACGGAAAAGGAACATCGGGGTCTTCCGCAAAACAGACCTCAACCTCCATGAGTTCACCGCCGTTCAATGGCTGTTCCCCGAAATCAAATCTGAAGCTGGAGACCGCTGGCCGATCGGATACTCCGACCTGCTTCCGCATTTCCTCAAAAACAATTCCATTCGTGGTTCCGGCTTCCTCGGCAGGAGCAATCTCGAACTCAACTTCAAACAATGCTTGAATGAGTGGCAACAGATCGCCAAACGAAGTTCCGCTCACGCAGCCCCGGACAATTATGCGACGGCTATTCATCATCTGGATTGAATTGAACTCCGTCACGATGCACAAGAAAGTTTTACATTAGACCCCTTTGCCCGTAAGCAGCCAACGAATGCAAATCAAATGCTGCCGGAATTTCCCCAGAGTCGCTTTATCACGGCCTAATTGAAACAGCGCTGAGAGGCCACGAAATATCAACCGAAAGCCATGTTGCACCAGTGCCAACGAATAAAAGGCAGCCTGACCCCACCTGCCGTGATGAATGTTCCAGTAGAGGAGATTGGCCCGCAAAATTTCGATGCTGTATCGAAGTGGGGCATTGGCAGAACTCCCACCGCCGAAGTGAGTGGCGTTTGCCACAGGAACAAGAAAAATCTTCCACCCGCCATCAGAAAACCGTTTGCACCAGTCAATATCTTCAGCGTAAAAAAAGAATCGTTCGTCCAAGCCACCCACTTTTTCCACAGCATCCCGGCGGGCAAGCCAGAAACAACCGCTTAACACTTCTACCGCTTCTGGCCGGGCGTACGCCAATTCCCTCAGTTGAAATCCAGAAAACCACCGGCTGCGAGGAAAAATCTGATGCAGCAGCAGGAACTCGCACAAGGTGTTCCGAATGTTGGGCAGACATCCACACGTCAGCTGCAGCAGGCCATCGCCTCCGGTGACCTTGGGCCCTACCAGACCTGCCTGCGCATTGTCGTCAAGAAAGTCGGCCAGTTTCTGCAAGCACCCCGCATGAATCAGGACGTCCGAATTGATCAAGGCCAGCAGCGTTCC
Organism: Cytophagales bacterium; assembly: GCA_034440075.1. Lineage (GTDB taxonomy): Bacteria > Bacteroidota > Bacteroidia > Cytophagales > Cyclobacteriaceae > ELB16-189. Next base: position 4,363 of record JAWXBL010000034.1, on the reverse strand, counting down.
TTTTGCCTGCCGGATCCCAACATTATTGGCCTTGGCAAATCCCAGATTCTTGCCCGTTTGGATCAGGTTAACTTCGGGGAATTCTGCGGCGACCATTTCGGGCGAACCATCGGTGGACGCATTATCCACCACAATGACCTCCCGCACCACCGGGGCACCCTGATCACGAATGGAATTCAGGCAATTCCGCAAATGCGTGCGGGCATTCCAACTGACGATGATGATGGATATATCACCCATGGCTGAATAAGGATCCGGAGGCTGGGATGGAAGGGGGGGGGTCCTCTGACTGAGGGACGGCGGCGGCCGCAGCCACCGCCGAATCTAGGGAACCCAACGCAGCAACCAGCACGAAAAAGAAGAGGACGAGCGACGGTTCGAAATATGCGACCGACCAGAAGGTCACTGTGTGGGCGAACAGGACGGAGCCCATCGTCCAAATAAGAAGCTGCACGGAAAGCGGCGCGTCCTGACAGCGGTTGAGGGCCCTTCCCACTGCACGAAACGCCATGACCAGCACCGCAATAAATAAAAACATGAGAGGCAGGCCTCCCTGTACGCCCATGAGGATGAACTCATTTGTAATATCGGCCTGTCCGACGACTCCCGAGGTGCCCTCCGGTACCCAATGGCTGGTTGCATCCGTCCCCACCAGCCACCATTCGTTCAAATGTTCGAGGGCACCCTGAATCAGAATGGCCCGATACCAACCGGTGCTCCCTCCCCCTATGTCGATCCGGGCCACCAGAAAATACACCGGCCGACTCATCACGAAATTGAGGATGACCGCCACACCCAAAGCGACTCGGCGAATCATGGACAAATGAAATCGGTATCTCCAGAGCGCCATGGCAGCAAGACCAGCAAACGCCGTCATAAACGGCCCGCTGGCACCGCTGCACAGGACGATGGTGCCCGTGGCAGCGATGCCCAGCAGGGCAATCGTCCGATTCTCCCGCCAATAGTGAAAGGCCAGAGGGAGCCAAATCGCGCCAGCTGTGCCCGCCAAAATGGCATTGGAGTAGGGTCCCCGTGCCCGGTAGTGCCCATTTCTGAAGGAAACGTCCGAGGATTCGCCGAACAGTGCGGCCATGTAATTTGTCCCGGACATTTTTTCCATCAGCATCCCTGCGGCCAGCGGAAGCATGACAAGACAGGCCATTTTCAGCAGGTTGCGGATGTCCTCCAAATCGTGCAGAAAGACGCGAAACAGAAAATAGGTTCCAAGATAAGTATAGGCATCCCCGAACCGCCACAGGGCAACGCCGGAATCATGGAAGGCCCCGCTGCAGATGAGCCAGACCGCCCACCAAATCATTAATCGATCCATTTGGTGAAATCGACCGGCCACGCCTTCCCTTCGAAGGAGAACTCGTATCAGCCCGATGATCACAAGCAATCGAATGACGGGGAAACTCGCGGATGCGATCTCGATATATTGAGTACGGGGAATATAAGCAGCAGCCATCAACAACGGCAGGGGAGCCAAACGCCGCGGGAAGACCAGTAGCAGAACGGCTGTAAGGATTAAAGCAGCTAGTCCAAGACCCGTCATGATGAAACACCCCAGATCTCAAGGGGCAAGAAACAGTAATTGTTTGCAGCAAGCAACGCGGCGTGACGACCGCGTTTTCTGGAAGGCATGAACGGGAATCAAACCAGACTAAAGGCGACGCATCCAAAACGACGCAGGATCCCTGTTCTCCATTTCCCGGCCCAACACCGGCAGCCTGGCTGCAATCTCCTTCGGGTAGTTGCGCTTCAGGTAATTAAGCGCACCCAAAATCTTAAAGGAGCGGTTATGACACAGGAACGCCTCCAACAGATATTGCTCGTTCCAGAAACGAATCTCATCCGTTACCCATAAGGCCGGATAGTCGTGAGGGGTGAAGATATCATGCACATGCACCAACACTCCTGGCTTCAATCTTGGTAGAACCTGCAAGTATTCAAAGAGGACATCCCCGCCCGGCCGGATCATGTGCGACGAATCAATAAAGAGGATGTCATTTTCCTCCAGCTGCAGGAAAATCTCCGGGTCAACGACCTCGACCCGTTGCCGAAGTACCTTGGCCCCGCACTTTTCCAGCCAAGGCTCTTCATACGGCTCAATGCAGACGTGATCGCATTTTAAGCCGGGTGATTCCTGCTCGTTCTGGGCTATCGCGTGGCGTGCCATCAGCGTGGAAAAACCGCTGCCGATCTCGACTAGACGCTGCGGCTTAAAACGCCGGATCATGGAGTAAAGGAATTCGGCATCTCCTGGTCCAAAGCGCGAATTGTGGTAAAAATACGTTTCCGGGCTGGAAGCCACCAGCGGGAAGGCCAGCAATTCTTCCGCATAGCTGAACTGCGAAAGCAAATCTAACTGTTCCGCCACATTCAGATCTATACCGGGCAGGTCTCGCTCCCGGGATAAACCCTCCCGCAGCGATTCCGTATCGAATAGAGGTTCATAATAATGTCTGCGAATCGGGAAGACTCCCACCAGAAGCAGCGCCTTTTTGCAAATCGGAAGCCTCTCCACTCCAATGCGACGCACTGCCCAAAGAATGGGGGCTGCAAGGAGGGATAAGGGAAAAAGAACGATGTCGAGGAAAACAAGAACGATGCGTTTCATGTGAAGTTCAGACAGGTATCCGGTTCATGTCGCCCGAAGTATACAGAATCCCGTCCAGCCCTTTTGAATATTTTCTCTGGCTCGGGGCCATTCCACTTGGAAATGATTCTCAGAGGCAACCTTGATGTGTGTTCATAGTTCGAAATTGAGTACGTTGAGGTATCTCCAGAGAGTTATTCTTGTCTGCTTTTAAAAACTGGGACTGCAAAAGGAACCATACCGGCGCGGTTTTTAGAAACGAAACAGGCGTCGCAACTGCTCCCTCCGCATGAACTCCAGCAAGTCTTGGGGAATTCGTCGTTCACGCCGCTGAACAAAGGCACAACAATAACCCACCCACCATGCGATGGCACCTACCAGCAGCGGACGTTGCCGGACCCGACTGAGGCACTTGACCCCCTCAAACACCGGGTGGTAGCCGACGGCATAGTCTCGAATTCCCATCTGCCACTGCCGACGCAATACTCCACCCTCGGAAATATTCCTGGGCTTTAGATGGTCAACTACCAAATGAGTGAGGAGCCTGGTCTCGAATCCGACCATTCTTGCTCGTGCACAGGCCAAGCCGTCCCAGCCGCCCTCGGGAACCGCGAGCAAACCCCCCAATGCCTCAAAACAGCTTCGGCGGTAAAACTGGACGGCACCGGGAATGTCCTGCCGATTTCGAGGCAACTGGTCTTTGGACATGCCTACATCGATTACCATTCCGCCGGCCAATCCCAGTGCCGGAGATGCCTCAAAAACCATCAGCACATGCTCAAAATAGTCCGGCGAAAAACGAACATCGGAATCAAGCAGGCCAACGTACGCGTAATCTCTAACCGTCAGGGCATTCAGGCCGGCTTCCGCAGCCCGCACAACTGCTCCAAAGTTTCGCCCGGCACGGGGAGGCATGTCTATGAGGCGAATCCACGCATTCTCAGCCGCCGCTGCTATTACAATGGATTCGGTCGCATCCTTCGAACCGTCGTTGACAATAATCCATTCCACCGGGCGCACCGTTTGGCCCAGCACGGAGCGAATAGTCTCTCCTATTAAGGCCTCCTCATTCTTCACCGGGGTCACCAATACATAGCGGCGGCTTAATGGAACCAGTGGAGTTGTAGGATTCATGGAGCGGCAGGTAAGAGAACAAAAAAACAAGCGAACCGAGAAGAGGTGGCGAGACGGTCGAATCGTTTCATGGTTCAAAGGGCGGGAGGTGCGGCAATCAAGAAGAGAGATGCTGTGATATATCCTAGAATGAGAGCACTTCATTCGCCCGCCCTTTTCCTGTCGAAGACGCGGAAGAACGGGCCAGCGCCGACCGCAACGGTCGGACCACGGAAAGAGTGATGAAACGATCCAGCCGCATTGTTTTCAAAGGCCGAAGGGGGCGTGAACTCTTGAAGCTGACAAGAATGTTACGGATGGGTGCCGATGGACTCGAATCGGAACGAGCAGTTTAACCACGGATGGACACAGATCAACACGGATGAGAGACAGGAATTCCACGAAGGTCACGAATTCGGATTTCAGCCTTTGTGCAAATTCGTGTCTCATTCCCCATCCGTGTGCATCGGTGTCCATCCGTGGTTGAACGGTTTAATCCTCCGACTCTTCTATAATCAGGGATTGACGCGGTGGAACGCGTCCTTACCGGCCAGGTCGATCGACCTTCGCGGTATACGGGCTCGGACAAATGGAGTCCACCAGGTTCAGGTATTCCTTCTTGTGGTTGCTCCACGAATGGCGCTTCGCATA
>JAWXBL010000033.1:0-167514 GCA_034440075.1 Cytophagales bacterium | reverse complement strand
TGGTTAGTCCGCCAGCTGGCGGATCCCAAGCTGAGGGTCGCGAGTTCGAGCCTCGCCTGCCCGCCGGAGCGTTTCGCGCAGGAGGGTTTCCCGCTCAGATTTTTCAATAGTAGTGGGGGAGGCTTAGTTGGTCAGAACGATGGCGCGCCGTCTCTGACGCGTGCCCGTTGTACCCTATGACCGAAGCATATTATTCCTTGACTTGGATCGAAGTCCATGAAGCCTTTTGCCAACGCAATCAAAAGACACGACTGACCTCAAAGGTAATCGATGACAAGGAACCCCTTCTGGCTTGTATGGTAATCTCTTGCTGAGCTGTACAGGTAATGCTCAGGTTCGCCCACAATTTCCGCTGCCACTGGATTATTATGAATGTAGTCCAATTTCTGCCTGAGGAACTTCGGCTTCATCAGAGCAATGGGATGGTTACCATCCTGCCAGACTTTATAATTCTCGATTCGAGCCAGATGATCGGCTATCTCGGCGAATAGTTTCAGAATCCAATCCTTTCTGCTTTCATTAACAGTGTCAACTTGCTTTATGATCTGTCGCGCCGTAAATTTCTTGAAGTCCCGCATGATATCAGTCAAGGGCTTGCCGTCGCTGCTAATGATCATGTGCAGGTGGCTGGGCATCAGGCACCAAGCATGTATTAAAAGCCCTTTTTCACGCTGGCAAAATCTCAATGACTCAATAACGGTCTGCTTAAGTTCCACCCTGGTGAACAGATCTACCCATCCAACTACGGTCGAAGTAACGAAATAGATGCCATTTGGGTCGTTGAATTTGTATTTCTCGGACATTCAATGAATATCACTACCTACCGGTGACAGTTGAAATTTCAAGGTGTACGGAATTCATGGCAATTCTTGATTAGGTAAGGATTTCACGTGCTTCGTCTAGAGTTTAGGGATATCCTGCTTTGGATGACGGTAGAGCGGGCACGCGTCGGAGACGTCGCGCCATCGCCTGTTGAAATTTCCGGCTGTACGGAATTCATAGTAATTCATGACCTGGTAGGGATTTTCCTGTACTTCGCATAAAGTTTGGGCGTATTCAGCTTCGACTGACGGTAGGAACGGGCACGCGTCGGAGACGGCGCGCCATCGATTTATTGTTCGTCGCTTGCTCTCCTGTTTAAATAAAGCGTAATCCCCAGGCTGAAGCCGATCGAGGACTTCGCCCCAATGGGAAGACCGTTGAAGTTTACACCGCCTTTCTCATCGCCCACGACATAGTTGATCGAAGGTTCAATCGCGATACGGTCCGAGATGAAACCGGCGAATCCAAATTCAAATGGAAAAACACTGCTGGACGCGTTCACACTAAGCATACCCGTACCGGCTGACGTTGAAACCGAATTGAAGCCGGCTCCAAGAAATACACTTTTCGAGACAAAAAATCTGCTGAAAACACCAAACGTGGTTACTGAGGTTGTGTTGGTCTGGCTCAGGTTAAGATACCCAAGGTTGAGTCCGACGGCGACATTGTTAGCAACAAAGTAACCTGCCTTGGTGTTGATGTTAAAGACGGAAAGATTGGCGCTGTTATTGTTGAAACTGTAGCTGTTGTAGCCCAACGCCGAGGAGGCTCCCAGAAGCCACGTTCCTTTACTGATCTGAGCGGAGGCGGTCATCACCATCAGCGATACCACCAGGGTTGTCCATGCTGTTTTCATACGGGTTGATTTAAGTGGGTTTGTTTATATAAAAATACAGCAATTGCAGAAAATTGCCACGAAGGTATTTGAACCTTGAGCCTGCACAGCGGCAGAGTCCTGAGGCAGAGACTCTGCCGGGAAATACGGCGCGCAATCGCCGATTCAAAGCATATCACTACCTACCGGTGACAGTTGAAATTTCAAGGTGTACGGAATTCATGGCAATTCTTGATTAGGTAAGGATTTCACGTGCTTCGTATAGAGTTTAGGGATATTCTTCTTTGGATGACGGTAGAGCGGGCACGCGTCGGAGACGTCGCGCCATCGTTCAGGCCAGGATTTCCTGTACTTCGCATAAAGTTCGGGGGTATTCAGCTTCGGCTGACGGTAGGAACGGGCACGCGTCGGAGACGGCGCGCCATCGGTGCTTCACAATCCACCAACGGTCCCCCAACTTTGAAATATTTTCCCCAACTTGTTTTCTGAAAACGAGTTGAACAATGAATCCCTTCGGCAAGCACTCCCGCCGTGACTTCTTAAAAAAATCTGCGCTGGCAGCGGGCGCTTTCGCCATCGTGCCACGCCATGTGCTGGGCGGTCCGGGATTCGTCGCGCCAAGCGACCAATTGACGAAAGGCATCATCGGCGTCGGCGGCATGGGCCGCGGTCACATTGACTACGAAGGAAAGCTCCTCGCCGTATGCGACGTCGACAGCAACCACCTCAAGCAGGCCATGGAACTGGGAGGTGCGGGCGTGCGCGGGTATTCCGATTTCCGCGAACTGATAGCCCAACCCGACATCGACGTGGTGCACATCGCCACCCCGCCGCATTGGCACGGCATCATGTCGGTGATGGCGGCCCAGGCGGGCAAAGATGTCTGGTGCGAGAAGCCGATGACGCGGACGATCGGGGAAGGCAAGCGGGTGGTGGAAGCCATGGAGCAGTACGGCCGCATGTTTCGGCTGAATACCTGGTTCCGGTTTAGCGATAACTTTTACGGGATGGGCACAACGGTGAAACCATTGAAGAAACTTGTCGACAGCGGCATCCTCGGCTGGCCGCTGAAAGTGACCATCAGCGGCGTCACCGGCTTCAACTGGAAATTCTATTGGGTGGGAAAAACAAACCTCGAACCCCAGCCGGTTCCTCCGGAACTGAATTACGACATGTGGCTGGGGCCGGCACCTTACAAATTGTATAATGCCCACCGGGTGCACGGCACCTTCCGCGGCTATTGGGATTACGACGGCGGCGGCCTCGGCGATATGGGTCAGCATTACATCGACCCGGTGCAGTATGTGCTGGGCAAAGACGACACGAGTCCGGTGCGCGTCGACGTGGATGCGCCGCAGCAGCACGACGACGCGGTGGGAACCTGGCGCCGGATTGAGTTCACCTATGCCGACGGATGCAAGATCATCCTGGATGGGGAAAACAAAGATGTGAAGACACCGTACGTCGAGGGGCCCCAGGGAAAGATCTACAGCGGGTTCCGGTCGGATATCCCCAACTTGATGTCGTTCCTGGATACTGTGCCCGATGCAGCGCCGCAGATCACAGCGTTTTCGGAGTCGGTGCGCAGCCGCAAAAAGTTTGCGCTGCACGAAGGCAATGCACACCGTTCGTGCACGCTGGTTAACATGGGAAAGATCGCCCTCCAGCTGGGCCGCTCGCTGGACTTTGATCCCGTCAAGCAGGAATTTATCAATGATGTTGCCGCCAACCGGCTGATCCACCAGCCAATGCGTGGTACCTGGAAGATTTAATCGATGAAGATGAAGAGGTTTTTACTGTTTTTGGTTTGTTCCCTGGTGTCCGTAGCCGCGATGACTCAGGACGTTCGCACGACACAAACCCGTGTGGCGGATGTGCTTGCCCTCCTTCCGGCTAACGACCCACCAACAGCCCATCGCTTGTGTGCCGAATTAATTTCGCTGGGAGATGGCGGCCTCAAGTTGGTGACTTCCGGTGCGAAGTCATCCGGTAACCCCGAAGGCGTTCCGTACCGGTATGCCGTGGCGTTGGTAACACAGTATGCCGCCACCGCAGAAGCGAAAGCCGTCGTGGAGCGCGCCATCCTCGACGCGATCGCGAATGAGTTTAATAAAGAATTGCGTACGTACTTCATCCAGAAACTGGAACTGGTAGGATCTCCCCGGTCTATTGATTTGCTGGCGAGAGTCATTCAGGAGCCGCCCTTCGCAGAAGCGGGTGTTGCCGCACTCGAAGTGATAGGCACGCCGGAAGCGGCCGCGCTCCTTCGCGCCGTCCTGCCTGTGAGTGCCCCGGCGTCACGGGAGCGCATCATCAAAGCGATGGGTGTGATGGGCGATACCAAGGCCGTGCCCATCCTTACAGCACTTACCCGGTCTCCCAATACAACCCTGCGTCGGCAGGCTACATGGTCGCTGGCGTTGATCGCCGATGAAGCGTCGGCACGCATTCTCCTCGACCTGGCCGGGAGAGCGGCCTTCCGGCGCGACTCCGCAGAAACGATGCCCGCGCTGTTGGAATACATGGATCGCCTCACACGAAAAGGAAAAACGCTGACGGCGACTTCCATCCGGGAAACCGTTCTTGAAAATACGATGTCGCCGGATCAGCAGCACTACCGCCTGACAGGGGCGAGGAACTTTGTGACCACGCGACCTGCCGAATCCCAAAAGTGGCTGGTGAAAGAACTCGACCGCTTTGATGACGCCTACCGCCGCGATGTGTTCGCGATTGCCGTGTTGGGAATACAGAATGAATCTGCCTTCAAGGCCTGGCTCACGCTGTACAAAAAATTAAAAGACGAGCGCCAGGCAGAAATTCTCGCGATGCTGGCGGCAGGCAGAGCCGATGCGGCATTTGCAGACGACTACCTGCTTCCCGGTCTTATATCGCGCAATGAGTTTGTGCGGCTGGTGGCCGTTCAGGGTCTGGCGGCAACCCGGAACAGGAAATATTCTGATGCGCTGTCGGGCTTCCTGCTGAAGGCAGCGGAGAAGCAGGAGATAGAGGCTGCGAAAAATGCGCTGATGCAGCTCGCTGATCAGAAACAATTGGAATCGCTGGCAGCCCGGTCCGCAACGGCACCTCCTGCCGTACAGGTAGCTATACTGGAGTTGATCGCTTCCCGCCGTGTCACGGCAGGATATCCGCAGGTCGTGAAGTTGACGGCCAGCGAAAACCGCGATGTAAAACGCACTGCATATCAGGCATTGCCGATGGTTGCCACAGCGGAAAGCATGGGAGAGTTGCTGCGGCTGCTGGAATCTGCTGGCGGAGATAGTGAGATAAAGAATGTGCAGTCCGCGATCGCCGCCATTGTCAACGAACAGAATGCCCCGATGATCTTCGGCGCATTTCCTTCCGGCAAGGCCAAACTCCTCCCGGTACTTCCCTACGTGACAGGTGCAGCGTCGCTGGGCCTTGTGAAAGATTCGTTTGAAAACGGTACGGAAGCAGAGCAGCTGCTGGCTTTTGAGGCGCTTACAAATTGGAAAGGCGCGGAGGCAATACCGATGCTGCTCGCTATCCGGCGCGACGAAAAGAGAAGTGCCCTGCATGTCAACGCCTTTCAAGCCTACCTCCGCCACGTCATGCGATCGACGCTTCCCGACGATCAGAAGTTGGTAAAACTGCGGGAGGTCATGCCGCTGGCCGGCACCGCCGAAGAGAAGAAGGCTGTTCTGCGTTCCGCCGCCGGCGTGCGCACGTTCCTGTCGCTGATGTTCGTAGCTGCCTTCCTGGATGATCCCGCGCTGGGCGCCGTGGCAAGCCGAAGCACCATGCGTATTGCTTTGCCGACCGCTGACGCGCAACCCGGACTCACCGGCACGGAAGTGAGGAATGTCCTGGAGAAAGTTATGAGCACGGCCACCGGGGAAGACAGCCAATACGACCGCATCGATGTGGGCAGCTACCTGGAGAAAATGTCGTACGCACGCGGGTATGAGCCGATCTTCAACGGCAAAGACTTGACGGGGTGGCAGGGGCTGGTAGAAAACCCCATCGCGCGGGCGGCCATGAAGAAGAGCGTGCTGGCCGGTAAGCAGGCGATCTCCGACCTGAAGATCCCGGAAAGCTGGACTGTGAAAGACGGGATGATCTGCTTCACCGGCGACGGTGCGAATTTATGCACGATACGGACATACAAGGATTTTGAAATGCTCGTGGACTATCGCATTTCCAAAAATGGCGACAGCGGCATCTACCTGCGCGGCTCGCCGCAGGTACAGATCTGGGATATCTCCCGCGTCACCGACGGGGCGCAGGTGGGGTCAGGAGGACTGTATAACAACACCGTGAACCGCGATCCGCTCGTGGTTGCCGACAATCCGGTGGGCGATTGGAACACCATGCGTATCACCATGGTGGGGGAACGGGTGACCGTGTATCTCAATGGAATTGTGGTCGTGGACAACGTAGTGATGGAGAATTACTGGGATCGCAAGATTCCCATTTTTCCGGAAGGCGCCATCGAACTTCAGGCGCACGGTACGGAACTGGCGTTCAGGAATCTTTACGTGCGCGAACTGAACGCAACGTTTGTTCTCACCGAAGAGGAGAAGAAAGAAGGGTATGAACTTCTTTTCAACGGCCGGGATCTCTCCAACTGGGTAGGCAACAAGAAGGACTATGTGGTGGAAGACAACTGCATTGCCGACTATCCCGCCGACAAGGGCCATGGAAACCTGTTTACTGATAAGGAGTTTTCTGACTTCGTGTTCCGGTTTGAATTTCAGCTTACGCCTGCCGCCAACAACGGCCTGGGGATTCACGCGCCGCTGGAAGGAGACGCCGCCTACGTGGGCAAGGAACTCCAGATTCTTGACGACGGCCATCCGGCGTACGCCAACATCAAACCCTACCAGGCGCACGGCTCCGTCTACGGCATCATCCCCGCGAAGCGCGGCTTTCTGAAACCGACAGGGGAGTGGAATTACGAAGAAGTGCGCGTGACGGGCGACCGGATCACAATTACCCTCAACGGAACAGTAATTGTCGATGGCGACATGAGGCAGGCATCGCTGAAAGGCACGCTCGACGGTCAGGAACATCCGGGCTTGAACCGGCACCGCGGCCACATCGGGTTTTTGGGACACGGATCGGTGGTACGGTTCCGGAGCATTCGAATAAAAGACCTGGGAAAGTAGGAGAGGGATCAGCCCGGTCTTCCAAAGATGCTTCGCACAACATCGCGGAGAGAATGGGTGTGCCGGAGGTCTTTGAACATCCCTTTCCATTCCAACAGAATAAGTGCGAAGGGATTTTTTACTCCCACGGTTTCCCGTAATCCGTATACGGGCTTCTCCTTCGCGGTGACAATCGTTCCGAACAACCTGTCCCAGATGATAAACATCCCTCCGAAGTTGCGATCCATGTATTCCGGATTGCAGGCATGATGCAGCCGGTGATGGCTGGGTGAATTCATGATCCATTCGAGGGGTCCCCATTTTCCCATTGTATGCGAGTGGCACACGACGGTGTATAGCTGGATGACGGTGTCGGTGACAATGATCATGGTAGGTGCGAATCCCAACAGCACCATGGGCGTCCAGAACACCATTCGGAAAGAAAGGTAGACCACCGGACCCCGCAGGTTGGTGGTGAAATTCAGCTTGTGGGATGAATGATGTATCATGTGGGATGCCCAGAGAAACCGCACCTTGTGACTCAGTACATGGATGGCATAGTAGGAGATGTCACACAATACGAGGAGCGCGGCCCAGGACTTCCAGGAAACATCAATGTCAAACAACCCATAGGAGGAAAGCACGGTGAGGACGCCAAGAAAAAAGCCGGTCGTTGAAAAGACGATCGTCGCGCTCACCATGGCAATAACTACTGAAATCAGGGTGTCTCTTTTTTCGTAGAGCCCCAGGTTGTACACACAGCTGGCGATGGACTCGGCCGCGATCAGCGATCCAAGCACAACGCCCTGAATGAGAGTAAGCGTGCCCATGGTTCTTTTGTTTCGTGAGAGAATATCGTTTCGCATGGCAGCTTCCATGCTTAGATCAAATCTCGCACGGCGGGGCAGCAACCGGATGGCGACTTGTCCCAACGGAAAAAATTATTGTGAGGGGAAATGCAGCGGAAGTTCTCCGGGTAACGTAGCTGTTGCAAATATTGCAACAGCCGGAGACTAGTTGATTAGTTGCCTGCAGAAAATGCAAACAGGCAAAGCAGGCTACTTACTTTTTGGGAGTGTTTTTTTGAATGAATGCAACAACCAGGCGCGCAAGCTCTTCTCCGACATCTTCCTGGATGAAGTGCCCGGCATGCAGCATCGCATGGTCCTGTCCCTTGGCGCCTGGCATCAGTTTCTGAAAGATCTTCTCGGCGCCTTTCATGATTTCGTCGGCGTCGCCGAAAACCGTGAGAACGGGTTTTTCCCATTGCATCAGTGCCTGCCATGCCTTTTTGTTTTGGATCGCTTCCGGGTCTTTTTCTTCCACGGGCACGAGCGTGGGGAAAATGCGGGCTCCGGCTTTGTATTCTTCGGAAGGGAAGGGCGCATCGTAGGCGGCAGCCACTTCATCCGGCATCGGCTTCACCGTTCCCGAGCGGATCACCTTGCCGATGTTTAAGTCGGGTGACTTTTGGGAATACGCCCGCCATTGGTAGAACGCATCCGGGACAACACCCTGCCCCGTGGGGAGGATGGTATTGGAGGCAACGATACCGGCAAAGCGTTCCGGCATTGCTGCCACAAGGCGCAGGCCGATGAGGCCGCCCCAATCCTGGCCGAATAAGGTGACGGCCTTAAGATCCAGTTGAATGAGGAAGGAGGTCACCCAATCAATGTGCTTTTGATAGGAATAGCTCTTCTGCTCCGTCCATTTATCCGACTTTCCAAATCCAATGAGGTCGGGGGCGAGCACCCGGAATCCGGCGGCGGCCAGGACAGGGATCATTTTGCGGTAGAGGTAAGACCAGGTAGGTTCGCCGTGAAGCAATAGAATGACAGGGCCTTTCGCATCGCCTTCATCCAGGTAGTGGAGCCGAAGACCTTCTTCAACATTCAAGTAATGGGGAGAGAACGGATAACCGGGCAGGTTCTCAAACCGCGTCTCCGGTGTTCTGACAATGTTCGTCATGCACCTTTTTTATAAATGCCGCTCTTCAGGATGATCTTTCGCTCCTTGAGTCCTTTCAACAGATTGCCGATCTTGGTTTTGGTGGAATCACCCATGAGCACATTCAGTCCAAGTTTCGGCGGTCCGGATTCCTGGATTCGGTCGAGCAGGTTTTCAAAGAAAACGATTCCCTGATTGGTCTGAAAGTTAGACTCGATCCGCTTAAATCCCAGCTGCTCGAGGAGATTCTCCATTTCATCGGCGCGGAAAAGAAAACTGATAGCCGATTCGTCAGCCCACGGCATCGGATAGTCCACCTCTTCTTCGCTGCTTCTAAAAATATCGTAGAAAGTAAATGTGCCGTTCGGGGCAAGCACCCGTTCGATTTCCTTATAAAAGGTTTGCTTGTCGCGGATGTTCATCTGCACATGCTGTGTCCACACGACATCAAACGACTCGTTATCGAATGGCAAGTTGGTGGCATCTCCTTCGACAAACGTGGTGCAGTCATTCAGACCGACCAGCTCGGATAACTTCTTTGCTGTACGGATGAACTCGGCGCTGAGGTCAATGCCCGTTACCGTGCAGTTGAATTCGTCAGCAAGCATGCGTGACGGTCCGCCGATGCCGCAGCCTACATCGAGAACACGGGAGCCATTTAACTCAATCGCTTGCGCCAACTCCCGGGAGACTTCTGCACCCCGCACATGGAATTCGTCGACACCGCCAATGTGTTTCCGTTTGACGTTCTGCAAATCAATTTCCTGTTCTTTCAACCGCACCAGGATGTCTTCAAAGAGCGCAGGTCGGTGATAATGGCTTTGCACGTGGGTGGCTACGGCGGTCATGATACTGTTGGATTTGGATGAAACAGCCACGATACGTTTATCGCGTGAGAAATTCTTTGCAAAGTTAAGGTTCTTATCCGCCGATGGCAACCCTTGAATTCATTGTGTCGATAAAGCTTTTTGAAGACGTGGAACGGGTTTTTGTGCGTGCGCCTGAACCACTGGATTTAACTCGCAAGGAAATTAGATTATGATCTTCGCGGTTGCTTAATTTGGGGCAAATGTTAAAAACTATGAAACTGCTGCTACCATTTGCAATTGCCACAGCCCTCTGCATAGGCGCTGCGTGTGCTCAGGACAACAAGTCGGGCGTGACTTCCTATTACCGTCAGGGAAAAGGCGTTGGGCTGGTTGCAAATGACAGCAGTTTTTCGCTGAACTTTCAGTTCCGCATGCAGAACAGGGCAACGTACAACACGATCAGCCGGGAAGATCTGGAGCCGGCGGGATTTGAATTCAGGGTGCGCCGCCTCCGCATGAAGTTTGAAGGCTTCGTCGCCGACCCGCGACTGACCTATTACATCCAGCTCTCTTTTTCACGCGGCGACATGGACTGGCGGGGTCCGGATAATTCCAGCGTGAATAGCTCTCCAAACGTCGTGCGGGACGCGGTCGTCTACTACGCCGTTTCAAAGAACCTACGGCTGGGCTTCGGACAAACTAAACTCCCGGGCAATCGGCAGCGGGTGGTGTCGTCGGGGGATCTTCAGTTTTCGGACCGCTCAATCGTTAACGCTGCGCTGAATATTGACCGTGACTTTGGGTTCTTTGCCAACTATACTGGAAACGGATTTAATTTGAAAGGGGCGCTGACTTCGGGGGAAGGACGGAACTCCGTACTCTCTGATGAAGGACTTGCCTATACCGGGCGCATCGAACTGCTGCCCCTTGGACGATTTACCGGCACCAACGATTACATCGAAGGGGACCTGGCGCGTGAGCCGACACCGAAACTTTCTATCGCCGCCACGTATCACTTCAATGACAAAGCACAACGGCAGGCAGGCCAAACCGGCAATGACCTGTTCCAAAGCCGGAGCCTCGTCAGCATGGAGGCAGACGTGTTGCTCAAGTATAACGGATGGGCATTTTACAATGAGTACATGAACCGAAGCACGTCAAACCCCATCACCATCAATCCATCCGACATCACCAAGACACGAAGCGTGGCTGCTGGGCAGGGATTTCTAACCCAGCTGAGTTACCTGTTCAAGAATAATTTTGAGCTCGCCGGAAGGTATGCCCAAACACGGCCGAATGCCGGTGTGTACAGCGACCCTGCATTTCCATCGGTCAATATCCATCAGCTGGAGCAGTTCGAAGGCGGAGTTACAAAATATGTGAAGGGCCACCGGATGAAGGTGCAGGGAAACCTGATTTATTATTTGCCGACGGATCTTCGCACGGGCGTGCAGCAACCGGGATCCTACTCGGTGGTGTTCCAGGTGGAAATAGGAATCTGATTGTTAACGACGAAGATTATCGCGGAGATTCATGCTGAATCGCCTCCAGCCTCTTGAGCAGGGGAGGATGGGAGTAATGAAAAAATACATAAGCTGGATGGGGGTACAGGTTGCTCAGCGTATCTACTGACAGTTTCTTGAGTGCGCTTGCCAACGCACGGCCGTCGTAGGTTTCACGCGCGTAGGCATCGGCTTCGAATTCGTTTCTCCTGCTGTACATACTCATGAATAGTCCTGTGACGCCGCTGATGGGTGAAAAAAGAATGCCGAAGGCAAGCAGGTTCAGGTGTACTGCCTGCATGGTGCCGCCCAGCGCGATTGACAAATTACTGTTGAATACCATCAGCGACAGCACAAAGAGCATGAAGAAAATCTGAACAATGGAAAGGAGGTACCCGACAATAATGTGCTTCTTCTTAAAGTGCCCCACTTCATGAGCAAGCACGGCAACCAGTTCGGGGGTGGTATGGTTTTCAATCAACGTATCGTAGAGCACGATCTTTTTCTTCTTTCCTATGCCGGAGAAAAAAGCATTGGCTTTTTTGGACCGCTTGGAGCCGTCCATGACGAAGATGTTGTCGAGTGGGAATTTCACGGTTTGGGAGAATTTTTCAATTTCCTGTTTCAGGTCGCCTCCCGGTAACGGCGTCAGTTTGTTAAAGAGAGGAAGGATCAGGGAGGTGTAGAACATGTTGACGAAAAGAACGAACGCTGCGGCAATCAGGCCAAACCAGATCCAGAAGGTGGGACCGATCTGTTGGATGAGGTAGATTAATACGGAAATTAATCCGCCGCCGATCACGGCCGTTAAGGCATATCCCTTGAGCTTATCGACAACAAACGTGCGGAGGGTCATCTTGTTAAAGCCGTATTTCTCTTCGATCACAAATGTCGAATACCACTGAAAAGGGAGTGTCAGCAGGTCGGAAGCCACCACCAAGATTCCAAAGAAGCCGAGGGCAAGGATGAGTTCTCCAGGCAGGGATGGCCTGAGGAAGGTGTCCAGCCAGCCGAAGCCGCCGCCGACAAGCATCGCTACGGAAAGCACGACGGCCACGCCGGAAGTAAAGAATCCGAAGCGGGTGCGCTCGCGGTTGTAGTCCAGCGATTTCAAATACTTTTCCCGGTCATAGAACCCCGCAACCTCTGTGGGGATTTCTTTCTTTTGCGCGCGGAGGTTTAGAATCTCCAGAACGAGGTTGAAGAAATACCCGGCCAGGGTAATGCCCACAAGCAATTGAAGAAGGAAGGTGGCCGTCATCACTCGTTCGTAACATCCAGTTCGGCACCGGCATACGCAAAACCGGCCCACTCTTTAGAATCAAGAATCTTCTTGTACAGGATGTTGGCTGTTGTTTGATCGCCGTTGTAGGCGTACCAGTTGGCCAGGCCATAGAGTTTGGTGATTTCCGAAAGCGTCATCTCCCCGATGGACTTTCTTACATCGACTAGCTGTTCCGGTTTGATCAGTCCTTTATAGAGGAGCAAGCGCCTGAAATACGGATAGTCCTTATCGTCGATTTTGAAATCCAATGTAAATGGTTTCAATACGGCGGCGGCTTTCTCTTTTTGTCCGGAGCGCATGTAGGCATTATATAGCCAATCGCTGGAACCGGCCACATCTTTTCCTTCCTGCGCCGTGGCCACACTCTTCTCGAAGGTGCCGGCGGAAGTAGCGTAGTCCTTTTTCAAATAATGATACAGGCCGATGTGATACCAAATTTGATGCTGGTAGGTAGCACCGGGCTTGCCGGCGCCATCGTATTCATAGATGGGCGCTTCCGCACGGATGAGCTTCTCTGCTTGGGTCAGGTCGGCAATCGCTTTGTCCAGCTGGCGCAGGTTGATGTATCGGTGGCCGCGGTGCCGGAGCAGTCGGAAAGATTGAGGGTACTTCGTCAATCCTTCGGAATAATTCTCAACGGCCAGCCGGAAGCGGTTGGTGGATACCAGAGCACGGCCCATGTCGATATAGTCAACTTCCGTTTTATCTCTCTTTTGGATCACCGTGATGAGGCTGTCGCTCTTCGCCAGGCTGCGGGAGTCAGCGGCCTTGGGAAGGAGCGCGGCGCCCGAAAAAGAATAGGCTTCCGGCTGCGGTCCGAGCATGGACTGCTCCTGCGGAAGGTCAGATTTTTTGGGTGCACATGACCACGACAGCAGCAGTACACAAGGGAGTAATAAATGTTTCATCCGGATAGGGTTAGAGGTTATTTCAACAGACGGGCAAGAGCATCTTGTGCTTTTTGAAACTGGAAGGACTGCAACTGGGTATCCATCATTGCTTTTATTTCAGCAGTACAGAGGTTTCCCATGCTGCCCTCATGCGTGTGATTCAGCTTTTTGGAATAGGTAAACGTACCCTTTTCAATATTGCGCCCAATCTGCTTGTACGCATCCCGGAACGGGACCCCCTGCAACACCAGTTTATTCACCTCTTCGACGCTGAAAAGGAATTGATATTGGTTGTCTTCCAGGATGTTCGCTTTTACCTCCATGTGGGAGATCATTTGATGCGTCATCTGCAAGCAGCTGCGCAGCGTCTGGAAGGCCGGAAAAAGTTTTTCTTTTAACACCTGGAGATCGCGGTGGTAGCCGGAAGGCAGGTTGGCGGTCACCAGCGTGATCTCGTTGGCAAGGGCCTGAATGGAATTGCAGCGCGCGCGCACCAGTTCAAAGACATCCGGATTCTTCTTGTGCGGCATGATGCTCGATCCGGTGGTGAGCTCGTCGGGAAATTTTATAAAACCGAAATGCGGATTGAGATACAGACAGGCATCCATGGCCAAGCGCGACAAGGTAGCGGCGACATTACCGAGTGCTGCGCTGGTAATTTTCTCCGTCTTGCCACGGCCCATTTGCGCGTACACCACGTTGTAGTTCAGGTCATCAAAGCCGAGCAGTTCGGTCGTCATCTTTCTGTCAAGAGGAAACGAGGACCCGTATCCGGCGCCGGAGCCGAGCGGATTCTTATTGGCAACCTGGTAGGCGGCATGAAGGGTGATGACATCGTCAACGAGGCTTTCAGCGTAGGCGCCAAACCACAACCCGAAGGAAGAGGGCATGGCGAGCTGCAGGTGTGTGTAGCCGGGGAGGAGTTTGTCTTTGTGCTCCTCGCTTTTGGCAAGCAGCAGGTCGAAGAGCTGCTTTACCGATTCCGCGAGTTTCTGAATTTCATGGCGTATAAACAACTTGATGTCTACCAGGACTTGGTCGTTGCGCGAGCGGCCGCTGTGAATCTTCTTTCCTGATTCGCCCAGTGTCTGTGTGAGCATTAGCTCAACTTGAGAGTGAATATCTTCAACTCCTTCCTGGATCTCAAAGGTTCCCGCTTCGATCGTGGCATAGATCTTTTTTAATTCAGCCGACAGCGCGGTGCGTTCTTCGTCGGATAGCAGCCCGATGGACTCCAGCATGCGGATGTGAGCCAGCGAACCCAGGACGTCGAAGCGTGCCAGGTAGCGGTCCATCGCCCGGTCATCGCCGGTAGTGAAGTCCGTTACTTCCTGGAGGGCTGATTTATCTTTTTGCCAGAGGGTCATAATAAGTTCCGGATTCCCTTCCTACGCGAGACGCTGCGGCGGGCAGGAAAGTTCCGGGTTCAAGGTTGATTCAGCATGTAAGGTACAATCGTTCTGTAAATTGACTAAGCGAAGGCGGTCAAAGTAGCTCAATTATCTGCACGTAGTCCCTGATTCCCTGTTCGATTTCGCGGACGAAGATAAATTCATCGGCGGAGTGGGACCGGGCCGAGTCACCGGGCCCCATCTTGATGGATGGAGCGGGGATAAGGGCACAGTCGGAGGTGGTTGGCGATCCGTAGGTTTTTTTCCCAAGACGATTGGCGGCAAGGACCAGCGGATGATCTGCTGCAATGCCCGAGGGCTTGAGGCGTATGGACCGTGGTACAGCAGAGGACGAAACATTTCGCCGCACGGTTTCCAGCACACCGTCGAGCGTATAGGCATCGGTTACCCGGATGTCGACAGTAAACGTGCACTCGGAAGGAACCTGGTTGTGCGCCTGCCCTGCCTGAATAACCGTGGACGTCATTTTCACACGGCCCAGCGTTGGAGAAACGATCGGGAATTCGTACGTGCTAAACCACGCGATATCCTTGAGCGCGGCATAAATGGCGTTGTCACCTTCTTCACGCGCTGCATGTCCCGCCTTGCCTTTGGCGATGCAGTCCAGGACGAGCAATCCCTTTTCAGAGACGGCCACGTCGCCGAGGGTGGGCTCGCCGACGATTGCGCAGGCGATGGGAGGCAGAGAAGTCCAGATACTTTCGATGCCGCCTGACCCTGATATCTCTTCCTCGGCGGTAGCTGCGATCACCACATTGTACGGTGTCTTCTGGTCATAGAAATGAAGAAAGGAAGCCATCAACGAGACCAGCGCCCCGCCTGCGTCGTTGCTGCCGAGGCCGTACAGTTTTCCGTCTTCCAAAGACGGTGCAAACGGGTCGCGGGTGTATCCGGGATTCGGTTTTACCGTGTCGTGATGCGAATTGAGCAAGAGGGTAGGGCGCGCGGAATCAAAATGCTGGTTTGAAGCCCATACATTATTTCCTTTTCGTTGAACGGCCACACCATGCTGTTCCAGAAAGGAGGCAATCAGCGACGCTGTTTTGTCTTCTTCCCGGCTGAATGACGGCGTCGCGATCAGCTGCCGGAGCAGTTCGAGGGAGTGGGCTGACAGTTCTTTCTGGTTGTACACGGTTGCGTGCTACAAGGTAATGAGTGTTCCTTCGGTGTCGACTTTGGTATTTCGCAGCAAATCAGCGGCTTCACCAACGATCACTTCTTTCACTCCGGCGTGAAGGGCAGCGAATGCGTTTTCCAGTTTGGGCAGGATGCCGTCTTTGAATGCTCCGTCGGAAAGGAGTTTTCTGTATTCGGATTCTGTCAACTGCCGGAGGACGGAAGTTTCATCGGTGACATCTTTCAGGATGCCTTTCTTTTCAAAGCAGAAAATCAGGCGCACGTCAAAATGCTTGCTGAGTGACACGGCCAGTGAGGAGGCGATCGTGTCGGCATTTGTGTTTAGCATCATACCGTCGGCGTGGGTGAGCGGGGCAAAGACAGGGACGATGTTTTGCTTCAGTAGAAAATACAGCAGTGTGGAGTTGACGCTTTCCGCGCTAATGTCTCCCACGAAACCAAAATCAACGTTTTTCACCGGCCGTTGTACAGCGCGGATCATGTTGCCGTCGGCACCGGTGACGCCCAGCGCGTTGCACCCCAACTGTTGGAGACGTGCCACCATTTGTTTGTTGATCAGGCCGCCATAGACCATGGTCACCAGGTCAAGTGTTTCCCGGTCGGTGACCCGTCTCCCGTTGACGTACGTTGACTGGATGCCGAGCTGATCACCCAGTTTGGTAGCGACGGCACCACCTCCGTGGATAAGAATTTTAGGCGCCTGGATGGAAGCAAAATCTTTAAGAAAAGTGTGGAGGGCCGATTCATCGTCTAAGACGTTGCCCCCGATTTTTGTTACATAAAGTTTGTTCATGGTGCTATCGTTCAGCCGTTTCGGAGAAGTTCACGCAAGACGGCCTGGGCTGCCCATACCCGGTTGGCAGCCTGCTCCGTCACCAGGCTGTGAGGGCCGTCGAGGATTTCAGAAGCCAACTCGACATTCCTGCGCACCGGCAGGCAGTGCATCACCTTCGCCCGATTGGTACCCCCAACTTTCTTTGCTGTAAGCATCCAGTTGGGAAGGGGTTCGGGGATTTTTCCGTAGTTCGCCACCGAGCTCCAGTTTTTCACATACACGAAGTCAGCGCCTTCGAGCGCCTGGTCCTGGTCGGTGGTGATGGTGGCGCCTTTCGAAAACGATTCGTCAAGCGCAAACCCGGGCGGATGGGTGATGTAAAAGTCCGCCTCGTTCCACGCATTCACCCATTGGGAGAAGCTGTTGGCGACGCATTGGGGAAGTGCCTTTATATGGGGCGCCCACGTCAGCACGATTTTAGGCTTCCTTCCGCGGGGCATCGCTTCGTGAAGGGTAATAATGTCGGCAAGGCTTTGGAGCGGGTGCAACGTCGCACTTTCCAGGCTTACGATGGGAACGCCGGCGTGTCGGACGAACTGGTTGAGGTAGTTTTCGCTATAGTCTTCTTCTTTGTTCTGCAAGGCCGGGAACGTGCGCACGCCAAGGAGGTCGAAGTATTTGCCGAGCACGGGAGCGGCATCCCGGATGTGTTCCACCGTAGTTCCGTTCATAATCGTGTCATCGCCGAATTCCAGGGTCCAACCTTCTTGTCCGACATTAAGGACGATTGAATCCAGGCCGAGATTGCGGGCGGCGATTTGGGTACTAAGCCGCGTGCGCATGCTGGGATTAAAAAAGAGCAGACCGATCCGCTTGTTATGCCCCGCCGTCTTGTCGATGTAGGGATCGGATTTATACCGAAGGGCTTTCCCGACAAGGTCGTTCAGATCGGGCACATCCTGGATGGATAGGAAGTGCTTCATGTGAGTTCGGCGTTGAGTGCGGAGAACAACCCAGCGCCTTCTTCTTCCGTGATGGCCAATGAAGGGAGGAGGCGGACCGTGTTGGGCTTGGCTTCGCCGGTGAAGATGTGGTAGGTGTTCAGCAAGGTCTTGCGAAGATCGGCCCGATTTTCCGGAAGGTCAAAGCCGATCATCAGGCCGCGGCCGCGCACGGCGAGAACTTCTTTATATCCCTTCAGCTGGTTCATCCATTGGGTGCCAAGGGTGGCTGCATGCTGCATCAGGTTTTCACGTTCGATCACTTCCAAAACCGCCAGTGATGCTGCGCACGCCAGGTAGCTCCCGCCGAAGGTGGTGCCCAGCATGCCGTGCCAGGGCTGGATGTCTGGCCGGATCAGGACGCCGCCCACCGGAAAGCCGTTGCCCATGCCTTTGGCCATCGTGATGAGGTCTGCCTGAATTCCAGAAAACTGGTGGCTGAAGAATTTTCCGGTGCGTCCGTGTCCCGATTGAATTTCGTCGAGGATCAATAATGCACCCGTTTCACGGCATCGACGCGAAAGTGTTTGTAGAAACTTATCTTCCGCGATGTGGATTCCACCGACACCCTGAATGCCTTCTACGATGACTGCGGCAACATCCGTTTTCAACACTTCAATAAGTGCCTGCTCGTCGTTGAGTGGAATAAAAACCACTTCATGCCCGGCATTGAATGGAGAAACGATTTTCGGATTATCTGTTGCTGCTACGGCCCCGGAGGTACGTCCGTGGAACGCCTTTCTGAAAGCGATAATTTTTTTACGACCCGTAACGAAGGAAGCGATCTTCAGCGCGTTCTCGTTGGCTTCAGCGCCAGAGTTGCAGAGAAAAAGCCGGTAATCGGGATAACCCGACAAAGCGCCCAACTTATCGGCAAAGGTTGACTGTAGCGAGTTCTGAACGCTGTTGGAGTAGAACGAAATTTGATGGAGCTGGTCGGTGATAGCTTTGGTAAATGCCGGGTGACCATGCCCAATAGAGATCACGGCATGACCGCCGTACAAATCAAGGTATTTCTGATCGTTCTTATCCCAGAGCCACGAACCCGACGCCTTGACGGGCTCGATGGGAAAGAGCGGATAAACATCAAAAAGCGGCATGCGATTTCGTGGTTAAAATACAGACGCTTTGAGGTTCAGTCCGGTCGTTTCATCGAGGCCGAACATGAGGTTCATGTTCTGCACCGCCTGCCCGCTGGCGCCTTTGAGTAAGTTGTCGGTGACCGAATGGACCGCCAGTTTCTCACCAATTTTTTCGAGATGGATCAGGCACTTGTTGGTATTGACCACCTGCTTGATATCAATCATTGTGTCGGAAACGTGAGTGAACGGATGATCGGCGTAGGTAGACTTGTAAAGACTGTGGACTTCTTCGAGCGCCAACGCGCACGACAGGACCGAGGTCACGAAGATGCCGCGGGCAAAGTCACCGCGCCAGGGTACGAAATGAACGCCTTCAAAACCCGGCTGCAGCGCACGGAGCGTCTGCATAATTTCTCCCAGATGCTGGTGTTGCAGGGACTTGTACGCTGAGATGTTGCTTGTCCGCCAGGTGAAGTGGACAATATCTTGCAGACGCTGGCCGGCACCTGTAGATCCGGTAATGCCCGTGGTATTAGTTTCTTTCAGGAGTCCGGCTGTTGCAAGCGGGAGCAAGCCCAGTTGGATGGTGGTGGCAAAGCAACCGGGGTTGGCCACGTGGGTGGCATTGCGGATGGCGTCGCGCTGGAATTCCGGAAGGCCATATACAAACGGAAGTCCGGCAGCATTCTCGCGCAGGCGAAAATCGTTGCCGAGGTCAATGATTTTTGTTGTGGAAGGAAAACGGTGTTGGCTCAGCAGGCTGGAACTTTCTCCATGGCCGAGGCAGAGAAACAATACGTCTACGGGAGTATCGTGCGTTTCTGTGAACACAAGGTTGGTTTCGCCCTGAAGATCCCGGTGCACTTCCGCCACGGGCCTATTCTTCTGGCTCCTGCTCTGAACAAATACCAGCTCCACGGCCGGGTGACGCAACAGCAACCGGACCGCTTCCCCGCCTGTGTACCCGGCTCCGCCGGCAATCCCCGCCCGTAACGTTTGCTTTGCCACTGATTCCTACTTTTTCCGTTCTGCTTCTGCTTTTACCTGGTGGTAGATGCTGGCTTGGTTACCGAAAATCCGTGTAAACCCTTTCACATCGTCGCCGGTCCAGCCCAGGTTCATCTCTCCGTACTTGCCAAACTTGCCCGACATCAGGTCGTAGGGCGATTGTATCCCGTTGATCTGGAAGCGGTACGGAAATAAGGTGATGTGAACGTCGCCGGTGACGTGTTGCTGTGAGCTGGTGAGAAATGCTTCCATGTCGCGCATCACCGGATCGAGGTATTGCCCCTCGTGAAGCCAGTTGCCGTAAAACTGTGCGATCTGGTCCTTCCACTGAAGTTGCCACTTGGTCAGCACGTGTTTTTCCAGGGCATGATGCGCTTTGATAATGAGGACCGGGGCTGCTGCTTCAAAACCAACTCTTCCTTTGATTCCGATAATAGTGTCACCCACATGAATGTCACGGCCTATCCCGTACGGTACCGCCAGCGATTGGAGCCGGATGATGCCGTCGCTGGGATGGTCAAACTTCTTGTCATCGATCGCACGCAGCTCTCCTTTTTCAAACGTGAGTTTCACCTCACCTGGATTATGCTTCGTCACCGGCGTCGGCCATGCTTCTTCCGGAAGAACACCCAGGGATTGGAGCGTTTCTTTTCCGCCTACGGAAGTTCCCCAAAGTCCTTTGTTTATGGAGTAGGCTGCCTTTTGGGCGTTGAATGCAACTCCTTTTGCCTGGAGGTATTCAATCTCCGCCTCCCGGCTGAGTTGGTGGTCGCGGATGGGTGTGATGATCTCCACGCCGGGAAACAGGATTTGAATGATCATGTCAAACCGCACCTGGTCGTTGCCGGCTCCCGTGCTTCCATGGGCGATCGCGTCGGCCTTTAGTTTCCGCGCGTAGCGTGCGACGGCCAGGGCCTGCGTCATGCGCTCAGCACTTACGCTGAGCGGGTAGGTTCCGTTCTTGAGGACGTTGCCGAAGATCAGGTACCGGATGACGAACTCGTAATAGTTCCGGACCTCGTCGATGGTCTGGTGCGTGGCAACCCCAAGGCTGAGGGCCCGGGCTTCAATCTCTTTCAGCTCCTGAGCAGAAAACCCACCCGTGTTGACGGTGAGTGTGTGCACCTCATACCCCAAGTCTTTGGAGAGGTAAAGCGCACAATAGGATGTATCAAGGCCGCCGCTGAAGGCTAATACAACTTTCTTCATGGAATGGAGGGAAACGTCATCGGTCAAAAGTAAAGGAGTTTGCCCGATACCGGGGACACTTTGTTACCAGAAAAACAAAAAGCTGAGGATGGTCTTCTTCTTTTCGTCGGTTTCCCGCTTGCGAAAGGCCTTCAGGAGCACGTGCTGCTTGTAACGTACCCACCGCTCGAAGAGCGCAAAATTACCCTTGAGTTTGCGTCTGCGCCGGCGCCGCTTTACGGGTTGTCTCGGGCCAGGGATCGCAGCTGGAGCGGCCGCGAGGGGTTTGGCAGCAGGCTTTTCCGCCGGATCAAAGAGCATGGCCGTGCACATGCAATTCTTGCGCTCCTTGCTCATCAGGATTTCGAAGTTCACGCAGCTGCGGCACCCTTTCCAGAATTCTTCGTCGACGGTGAGCTCGGAATAGGTGACGGGCTCATAGCCCAGGTCGGAATTGATCTTCATGACAGCCAATCCTGTGGTGAGGCCGAATATTTTCGCTTCCGGGTAGCGCTTCCGCGAGAGGTCAAAGACCATGCGCTTGATCTCGGTGGCCACACCGGTCTTACGGAAGGCAGGAGCCACGATCAGTCCGGAGTTGGCCACGTATTTTTCGTGCTCCCAGGCTTCGATGTAGCAAAAGCCTACCCAGGTGCCGTCGGGGGTAACGGCGATGACGGCCTTTCCTTCATCCATTTTGGTAAGAATGTATTCGGGGGAACGCTTGGCGATGCCCGTTCCCCGGGCCTTGGCCGATTCTGCCATCTCATTGGTGATTGCCTCGGCGTATTTTTTGTCGTCCGGTGTTGCCTGCCGAACCACGATAGATTGGTCCACTTGTAATATCCGTTGATGTGAGAAGTATGATAAAATACAGACAGCGGTTCCGCTTCCTGCGGACCGCTATTGACGCGTGTGGGGACGCGGTATCAAATACGGATAAGCCTTCGGAAACTTCTGATCACCAGGGGAAGGGACACAAACCGGCTGCGTTGGAGAGCATCGTAATGCCCCGCTAGCGCGGAAAGGGTGAAGTGGGTATTCAATTTCGTTGTTCTAAAGTTAATCGACCTGATCGGTTTAGAAGCAGTTAACAAATTCTGCATAAAATTAGATGATTAATAATTCACTTGAGGCAATCGGTCCGTTTTTTCACCAAAAATTATTCGGACAAGTGAAGTATCACTTGAGGTGATTACTTTCGAGCCATGGAAGAGTTCCTTCACGAGTACGGATACATTGCATTGACAGCCGGCACATTTTTGGAGGGTGAGACGGCCATTCTCGTGGCCTCTTCGCTGGTGTATAGCGGGTTCTTCAACGGCCCGTATACTGTCCTTTTTGCCTTTTTTGGTTCATTTGCGAGCGATTGGCTTTACTTCTTGATTGGAAGATCTAACGGGAAGTACTTCATCGAGAAGCGGCCTGCCCTGCAAAAGCGCTTCGACCCCGTGCAAAAATTCTTTCACAAGAATCAGATCCAGATTCTTTTCAGCTACCGGTTCCTCTACGGATTCCGGGTCATCTTGCCCCTACTCATTGGGATGAGCGGCGTCAGGCCACTCCAGTTTCTGGGCTACAGCGTGTCTGCCGGACTCTTCTGGGCCACCACGGTGAGCACCATCGGCTACTTCGCCGGGCTAATTTTTAAACTCACACCCGAGTCTTTTGAAGAAAACTTTCTCCTGGTGATTCTGGGTTTCAGCAGCCTGGGTCTGCTGATCGGGTTTACCGTAAAGCACTTTGCTGAAAAGAAAATGGGCATCCCTGGGCAAATGAGCTGACCGGTTTGATCCCGTTGTCTCGTTGACCAGGCAACCTACTCGTAACGCAATGTCGTTGCCGGATTGGTTAGCGCTGCGCGGAACGTCTGTGTGCTTACCGTCACGAGCGCAATCCCCACAGCGGCCAGGGCCGATGTAACATACACCAACAGCCCCATGTCAATATGGTAGGCAAAACTTTCCAGCCATTGATTCATGAAGTACCAGGCAAGCGGCCATGCAATCAGATTTGCCAGCAGGATAAGGACGACGATTTCCCGGGAGAGAAGGGCCAGAATTCCCGGGACGGATGCCCCCATGACTTTACGTACACCGATTTCTTTTACGCGCTGCAGCGTGTTGAACGTGGCCAGTCCGAATAGCCCCAGGCTGGCAATAAAGATGGCCAAGCCGGAGAAGACCGTAAACAGCTTCCCTTGTTTTTGTTCCGCCATGTACAGTCGGCTGTACTGGTCGTTGGTAAATTGATAGTCGAAAGGACGGTCAGGGAGAAATGCTTTCCAGGTTTTCTCGATGTGTTCAATACCCTGCTTCATGTTGGAGCCGGCGATCTTTACGGTCAGGTTGCGGTAGTTTCCATCGGAAAGGAAAAAAACCATGGGAACGATCTCCTCATGGAGCGACTCGAAGTGAAAATCTTTAACCACCCCGATCAGTTTTCCGCGTGACCCACCGTACGAAAAATCCTTCCCAATTGCTTCCTCGTTGGAAGCCCAGCCGATACTTCTCACCGCGGCTTCATTGATGATAAAGGCCAGAGAATCGTCGGAACGAATTGCTTTTGAGAAAGGACGCCCGGCAGCCATGCCGATGGAATAGGTGCTGAAAAACTCATGATCTGTAGTGACAAACTTGAGTGTTACGCCGGTGCTTACCAGGCTGTCACCCTTCATCACGCGGGCCCCTTGCGAATCGAGCAGTCGGCCGGTTGGCAGCCG
Organism: Cytophagales bacterium; assembly: GCA_034440075.1. Classification (GTDB taxonomy): domain Bacteria; phylum Bacteroidota; class Bacteroidia; order Cytophagales; family Cyclobacteriaceae; genus ELB16-189. The sequence continues at coordinate 143,973 of JAWXBL010000033.1, read as the reverse complement.
GGAAGAACGACCGGCGTTTTTGATAGAGGCGTTGGCCATAAGTTCATTATAAAAAGCATCGTATGATCCGGAAATCTCGCGATAGAGGGGCAGCGTGATCATTTGGTCCTTGTCAAAACCCAATTCGCGGCTGTTGAGGAAGTCCAATTGCTGAGTAGTGACCCCGGTAGCGATAAGAAGGATGATTGAAATGGAGAACTGGGCGACGACCAATGTTTTGCGAATGGCTCCCTTTCCCTTGGCCGACCCTTGCTGTCCCTTCAGGATCAGCGCCGGCTTGAAAGAGGAGATTACAAAGGCAGGGTAGATTCCAGCCATCAGACCCACCGCCAGGGCAAGGGCGAAAACTCCAGCGAGCAACGGTCCATTCGAGAGTAAGTCCAGAGCGAGTGCTTTTCCAGTGAAGGCGTTCATCCACGGCAGGGTGGCTATCGAAAGTAAGAGCGCCAAAACGAGAGCCAGAAAAGACACCAACATGGATTCGCTGAGGTATTGGGTGATGAGTTGCCGCCTGAAGGCACCGACCACTTTTCGAAGACCCACTTCCTTTGCGCGCTTGGTGGCCTGAGCGGTAGAGAGATTGACAAAATTGAAACAGGCAATGAGGACAATGAACAGGCCGATGACTGACATCATATACACGTTGTTCATGTTCCCGCCCACTTCCAACTCATCATCCAGGTGGGATAGGAGGTGAATGTCGATAACCTTTTGGAGGAAGAGCGTGGTACGCTTGGAAGCAACAAAATCGGGTGGTGCCCCAAAGTTGTTGATGACATAAGGCCCAAAATGTCTGTTGAGGAAGTCCGGGAGCCGGCTTTCGAGTATTGCCGGATCCGAACCGGAAGCCAGCAGCAGGTACGTGCTGAACGAGTTATTTCCCCAGTTGGTCTCCAGACCCCGCCGTCCATAGATGGTGCTGTCATTCAGCGTTACAAAAGACACGAGGAAATCCGGATGCCAGTGCGATTGCTGCGGGAAATTCCTGAACACACCGGTTACTTCCAGGTCCATTTGGTTTGCGGCTTTCAGGTGTTTTCCGATGACCTCGGTGCCGCCAAAATATTTTTGTGCTGCAGTTTCCGACAGCATCATTGTCAGCGGACGCGACAGGCTGCGTGTAGGGTCTCCGGAAACGACGTCGATATCGAAAATATCAAACAGCTCCGGTTCAGCCAGGAACACATGATCTTCGGAGGCCATTTTGGTTCGTGCTCCATTTTCCTCGATAGCCATCACCACGTTGTACTGGAGCGTGCGGGCCATGATTTCGATTTCCCCAAAATCATTCTTGAGCAGGGGTCCGACAGGAGGAGCAACGGCGCTGAGTTGAAGGTTGGGAACGCCGTCTGCGTTGAGGAAGTTGCGCGTTACACGGTAGATCCGATCCGACTTGGTGTGGTGGAGGTCATACGCGAGTTCGTCGGTCACATAAAGATAAATCAACAAGGCGCTGGCCATCGCCAGGGCAAGTCCGGCAATATTGATCAACGACGTCATCTTGTTGCGGAGCAGGCTCCGGTAGGAGGTGAGCAGGTAATTTCTGATCATGGGGATGCGTTGGTTGCGCTAGAAAACCTAACGTCTCCTAGAGACAAAGGTTACTGGAAAGGGATGCATTGGATAAAGGCAATGCCCTGATACGGACGGTGATGTCCGGTTCTATTCCAATCCGATCATCATGAACGCCCCCCAGAAGATGGGGTCCGGGTATTCGACGCGCAATTCTTTTTTGGCTTCGATGAAACTCCTGCGGAGGTTTCCTGTTGTCAGCCATTTCTTATAGAAATTGAGAATAAGTTTCTGGGTGGCCTCATCGTCCACCTTAAACATACTCATGATCAGGACCTTGGCGCCGGCAACAAAGAAGGCACGCTGCAGGCCGTAGACACCTTCGCCGTTGGAGATTTCACCCAACCCCGTCTCGCAGGCGCTGAGGACGACCAACTCGGTTTTGTCGAGGTTGAGGCTCATAGCCTCATACGCCGTGAGTACGCCGCTTTCCATGTTGTAGTTATGCGCTGTCTTGGCAAGAATATCTCCGGCTCCGGAGAGCAGCAAGCCCGATTTCATGAGCGGGTTCTCCGCCATCATGGCCTCGTTCTCTGTCAGCCTATCGGCAGAAGTCTCCTCCTCCGCCTTGGAATAGAAGCCGTGGGTGGCCACATGGAAAATCCGGGGACTGTTGAGCTCCTTGACCTTTTCCTCACTGGCGTCCTTCTCCATGTATTCACTGGCAATCCATCCCTTTTCCTTGAGAAGCTTGGTCAGTTCATCCACTTCCTTTTCGGTGCCTGGCAGGTCCGACCACTGCCGGTTGGCCGAGGCGGTGAGGTAGAAGGTAGGATTCCCAAACATGGACGCACTGTTAGACGGTGCGCTGCCGGCCACTTTGGCTTTCACCTTGCGGAAGTACAAGTCCTTGGTATTACTCACCATCACGATGTTTGAATTGTCAATCACGTATTTCCCGTCGGGTGTTGGTATCGACTCCAGGTTGAGTTGGTTGTAGACGCCGTCGGGCGAAAGGAAAATGGTGGTGTATTGTCCGATCCCCTTTTGAATGGGCTCCCAGAATACCTGGTAAGAGTGTTCGTCTAGAATCCTGCGCGTAATGCAGTTTCGGTAGTATTTGAAATAGCGCCCCTCCATTTGATGCCCCTGCGGCAGTTCAATTACCTTTGGTCTTCCCCGTTCACCCTTCACGTATAGCGCGACGTATATTATTGAGTCGGTGAACGTGTGATTGAAATAGCGGTACCTAACCATCTCGATAGCCACATCGGTTTTCTCGATCGCTGATTGGACGTTCTCATAGGTCACGCGCTTGTTCTCAAAGCCCTGCCCGAAAATCTCTGATTTCTCACTCAGCTCGCGCTCCAGCTTTTCCACTTCCGTGTTCAGGGCACCGGGATCGATTCCATTCTCTGCCAGCTGCTGGGTGCTCATGGAGAGCACGTTGGTCAGGAATTCCTTTTTCTGGATCCACAGCGCGTAACTGGCCTTGAGGTTTTCGTCCTTGCTGTTGAGAATACGCTCTTTGATTTTTATGGAGGAGCTCAGCAGCAACGCCTTGGTCATGAGCTGGTAGTTATACACCTTCCCGCTGAGGTCACGAAAATCCTCGAGCTGGCCAAAGGCAAGCGTATTGTAAAATTCAAAATCCACCTTGATGGTATTCCAGTACTTCGCTTTTTCCCTTTCGCTGAGCGCCGGGAAATACTGCTTGATGAAGTTCTCGTAATTATTCAACGCCTGCTCGATATTCTTCTTGGCGGCCTTGAAGTCCTTCTTCATATAATACACCTTCGCAAGCTTGGAGAGAATTTTCACGTACTCCGGGTGCGTGTCGCTAAAATATTTATCATAGAGGTCTTTTCCTTTCTTGTAAAACTCCTCTGCTTTCGAATAATTCTTCAACTGGTAATACACATCGCCGGTGAGCGCAAAGATGGACGCGGCCTGAATGTTGTTTTTTCTTCCGGTCTTGATGCGCCAGATTGATTCCGCCTGCGTCAGTGAACTGAACGCAATGTCGTATCGCTTTTCAGAGATGTAGAGGATGGCGACGTTTTTCAGGATGTCGGCATACTGCGGGTTATCCTTCCCCAGCTTGCGGCCCATGATGTCGCGGGCTTCCAGCATGATTTTTTCCACATCTTTCCGGTTGTCTCCGCGGTAGAATTTTATCAGTGCGAGTTGGGCAAGCGATTTGGCCACCTCGATGTGGTTGCGCCCGAACTGCTTCTCCTGGCTGGCCAGCGCCTTCGTAATGTTATCCAGTGCATTGTCATAGTCGCCAATGGTATAGTCAATGTCACTCAGCAGTTTTTGAGTAGCGGCGGTCTTGGTAGACTTATCCGTATAGATCTTTACGGCAATCTGATTGGCCTGAAGCGCCACCTTGTCGGCTGCGGTGTAGTCTCCCTGCGCCAGCAGTAACTTGCCCTTGTTGACCATGGGTTCGATGAGACGCAGCGACTGATCGCCGTAGAGTTTTGTGTATTCGGTAATCGTCTTGGTGAGAAATTCCTCGGCATAGTTATACCTACCCAGCTGTATGTACAGGCTCGACAGGTTCTGCGCCGTGCTGAGCTCGTCAATGCCCAGCGGTCGATCGGCTTTCAGAATTATTTTTCCAGAGCGGTTCAGGGCGTCCTCCGCATCATCAAACATCCCCTTGATGCCGAACAGGACCGCTTGGGTGTCAATGGCCTCCACGAGGAGTCCTTTTTTCGTATCATCCTTGCTGAATTCCTCAAGAATGGTCAGTGACTGAACAATGTTTTTTTCGGCATCCTCGTATTGTCCTAGCCGGATCTGGAGGCGTGCAATGTTGGTTAGCTCCTGGCCGTACTTGAAGTCGCGGTCGTCATACTTGCTTCGGGCAACGAGCGAAGCCTTCTCAAGAGCCGCCACTGCTTTGGTATACTTGTCAGACATTTCATAGTACTGAGCCAGGTGGTTAAGGATTTCCAGATGGTCTTTGTGCCAGGCCCCAATCTGCTTCTCGATAATCTTGGTGTAGCTATTCTCATAAATTTCGCCGGCTTCTGAAACCTTGTTGGTGTTATCCAGAAAAAAGTTAGCCAGTTCCAACTGTGCCAAATGGGCTTCTGGAGCATCAGCACCGTATAGGTCTTTCTTGATTTTTACAATTTCCAGCCAGTAGTTCTCGGCATTTCCATAATTCTTCTGAAGGGTGGCGAGGTTGGCAAGAAATTCCAGGACTTCGGTTGTAAGAATGTTGTTGCGGGGAAGGTTCGGGGAGTTGGCAAGCAACGCAACGGCATTACGTTCCAGGTTCCGGGTATTCTCATTGTTGAGTTTCTGATCAAACTCGACCGCCTTCAGCCGAACGGTGTAAATGCTCTTATCCGGAAACTCCTTCTTGATCATCTTGGCGTACTCTGACTGTGTGTTGCTGTACCGGGCCGTTTCCTCAGTTCGCAGCAGCTCCTTCAGGTATGCTTCGTACAACTGAACGCCCACAAAGTGTGTAGGAGAGAAGAACCCTTTGATGATCGCCAGCGTCCGGTCCAGTTCAAGTTCTTTCGGGAGCCTCTCATTTCCGTTCTCCACGAGCATGGTGGCGTTGTTGAATTGGTTGAGTATCCATGCCAGTGACCGGTCATTCATGTTCCGATTGATCCACGTGGCCGTATACACAAAGGCCGAGTCGGCACTGCGAAGCTTGCCCTGCTTTCCGTAGATGATGCCGATCAACGTGAGTATCCTCGTATACTCGTTGAGCCGTTGACTCAACTCGGGCTCCTGGATCTTCTGACTTTTTAGCCCTCCTTTTCCGTCGGGTATGGTTTCTACCTTTACGGCGCGTATAGCAAAGTAGGATTCGCGACTGCGAGCCAGTTTAAGTGCTTCGTTCCAGAACCCCTGGCCGCAGAGTGTTTCAGCCATGATCACGTCGAACCGGATTCGGAGCGCTTCTTTTTCAAACGTGCCGACGTCAATCAATTTTTGTGCATTGGCGAGGTATTCGCGGGCAATGCGGTAGGTTCCATTCTGGTTGTGCATTTCCGCAGCGTCAATGAGCATGGCCGCATATTTCTCACTTGATTCGGTGTTTACGGTCGCGTTGGCCTTCAGCGCCTTGTCGAGGTTCAGTTCGAAGTCCTTCGGCATGCCCAGGCCAAGGTCGTATTTGGCATCCATCAGGTACATCGTTGGGGTAAACACATTTTGAGCCCCCAGCTTTGAAATTATTTTCTTCTTGGCTTTGGTAAGTGTCTTTTTTGCAGCCTTGTAATCCCCGGTTGCATAATCCTCTTCTGCCTTCATCAGGCTCTTTTCATACTTGCTCTGGCTGAACGAGGGAGCAGCGATCAGCAGAAATACGGAAACGATGGGAAGAATTATGTTTTTCATACTGGAAAATTTCCGATTCTAAAGGTACGAATTTTTGACCCTTGCGGGAAACGAAAACGGCGTGAAATGCAAAGCAGCTTTAGGACGCGAACAATCGCGCGGAGTTGCTCTTATCCCTTCAGTAACTTCCCAAGGATGGTTTTTGCGGCAGATGTAACCGGCGTGCCGGGGCCGAAGATTCCGGCGACGCCGGCGTTCCGGAGAAAATCATAATCCTGCGGGGGGATGACGCCGCCAGTCACGATGAGGATGTCGGGCCTGCCCCCTTTGCGGAGGGCGCCGATTAATTCCGGAACGAGTGTCTTGTGACCTCCCGCCAGGCTTGAAATACCGACCACATGAACATCGTTCTCGATGGCCTGTTTGGCAACCTCCTCCGGAGTCTGAAACAACGGACCGATATCAACGTCGAAGCCCAAATCTGCAAACCCCGTTGCGATCACCTTCGCTCCCCGATCGTGTCCATCCTGGCCCATTTTTGCAACCAGTATCCGCGGCCTCCGGCCTTCCTTACGGGCCACGGCATCAGAAATTTTACGGACCTCCTCCACGACGTCGCTGTTTTTCATCTGGCTTGAATATACACCTGAAATGGTTCGGATGGGAGCCGAATAGCGCCCAAATACTTTCTCCAAAGCGCTGGAAATTTCGCCCAATGTGGCCCGCTCCCGGGCGGCGACAACAGCCATCTCAAGTAGGTTGCCTTCCTTCTTTTCCGCTCCGCGTGATAGGTTGTCGAGGGCTGCCTTCACCCGGCCTGCATGGCGCTCTTTCTTCAGTTGCTGAAGGCGCTGAACCTGCTCTTGGCGAACGGCATCGTTGTTGACTTCACGGATTTGAAAATCCGGTTTGTCTTCGGTAGTAAATCGGTTGACGCCGACAATCACTTCCAACCCGGAATCGATCCGTGCCTGCTTTTCGGCTGCCGCCTCTTCGATGCGAAGCTTTGGAACTCCGTTTTCAATCGCACGCGTCATGCCTCCCAATCCTTCTACCTCCTCAATCAGCGCCCACGCCTTTTCCACCAGTTCGTGCGTCAGGTACTCCACGTAGTGGGCGCCGCCCAGCGGATCCACTACCTGGGTAAGTCCGGCCTCCTTTTGCAGATACAGCTGCGTGTTTCTCGCGATACGTGCAGAGAAGTCTGTTGGAAGGGCAATCGCTTCATCCAGTGAATTGGTGTGGAGCGATTGGGTTCCTCCCAGTACGGCAGCCATCGCTTCGATGGTGGTGCGGGTTACGTTGTTGTAGGGATCCTGTTCGGTCAGACTCCATCCGCTCGTCTGGCAATGTGTTCGCAGGGCCATCGACTTTGGGTTTGTGGGATGGAACGGCTCCACGAGTTTTGCCCACAGCAACCGGCCCGCGCGCATCTTGGCAACCTCCATGAAGAAATTCATTCCGATGCCCCAGAAAAAAGAAAGCCGCGGCGCAAAGTCGTCGATGGCAATGCCGGCTTTCAACCCGGCGCGGATGTATTCAAGCCCATCGGCCAGCGTGTACGCCAGTTCGAGGTGGGCAGGGGCTCCGGCTTCGTGCATGTGATAGCCGCTGATGCTGATGGAATTAAACCGCGGCATGCGTTCGGCGCAATAAGAAAAAATATCTGCGACAATTCGCATAGACGTTTCGGGAGGATAGATGTAGGTGTTGCGTACCATGAACTCCTTCAGGATGTCATTTTGAATCGTCCCGTTAAGTTGTGATGGTTTTACCCCTTGTTCTTCTGCAGCGACGATGTAGAAGGCCATGATAGGAAGCACCGCGCCGTTCATCGTCATGGAAACCGACATTTGATCCAGCGGAATCTGGTCAAATAATATTTTCATGTCGAGTACCGAGTCGATGGCTACGCCCGCCTTCCCCACATCTCCCGCTACACGTGGATGATCCGAATCGTAACCCCGATGCGTAGCAAGGTCGAAAGCCACGGACAATCCCTTTTGACCGGCCGCTAGATTTTTTCTATAAAACGCATTCGATTCGGCCGCCGTTGAAAAACCTGAGTACTGACGGATGGTCCACGGCCGCACGCCGTACATCGTGGCGTAAGGACCGCGCAGGAATGGAGGGATGCCTGCGGAGAATTGGAGGTGTTCGTACGTGGTCTCCGGATACACGGGGGCGATGTTTATTTTTTCGGCGGAGATCCAGCCTTCCGGGGTCGCCTTCATGCGTTCAACTCCTTGCGGAGCGCTTTCCAGGTTTCGGTAACCAGCTGTTCAGTAAGAGACTCGATAAAATACGATCCGCCCAGCGGATCAGCGACCTTGGAGAAATGGGATTCTTCTCTCAGGATACTCGATACATTCCGCGCCACGCGGCTCAGGGTGTCATCGTTCTCCTGTTCGGCATCGACCGTCAGCACGTCGCAACCTCCGAGTATCGCTGCCATGGCCGCCGTCGTGCCCTTCAGCATATTTCCGTGCGGGGAAAATGCTGGCTCGTTCCAGGAATGGGAGCGGGCATGCAGGAAAACGGGCGTTCCAGTTTTTCCTTTTTGCAGGGTCACCAGCTTTTCCCAGAGAATCCGGACCGCCCGGAGTTTGACAACCTCCAGAAAGAAATCTGTACCAATTTCTACGCTGAAGGCCACCTCGGCCGACCGTTTTGGGAAATCAGCCTTAAGACTATTTATTACAGCAAGGAACGCATGCGTGATTTGAACAGCAGGGGTTTCTGCGGCAGACATGGAGTATCCGGCAAAATGAAAACCCGGTTGGTGAGGCCGCACAGGATGGCTTCCAAAAAAGGCACCCACCGTTGGTCCTTTTCCGTTATATTTTTTTTGAAGAAAGGATGCCAGCCCGGACGCAACGTGATCTTCGTTTTCCTTTGCTAAAAAATTGAGCGCGCAGTGTGGCCATTCAATGCCCTGGAGCAGGATTTCGAAATCCGGTGACCCGGCCAGTTCAAAATAAATCCCATCGGCGCCGTTTTGCAGATGCCTGAGGGCTGTTTCATTGGCAATTTTAACATCGGTAACGGTCACCAGCGGGCAGTTGTGCCACGCCCGGGGCCCCAGGAAGTGGTTTTTTGAAACGGGTAGAAGGAAAGGTGCTGTCGATGTATTCTCAGGCGTATAAAACGGCTTCAATAACAGCCCTTGTTTCTCCAGGGCAAGTTTTTTCCAGGGATCCGCGCCCTGAAGCTCTTCCGTTGCTGCTTGTTCCCAGTCCCGCAAACGCGTTGCGGTGAATTGTGTAAATTTTTCTTCTCCTTTTTTCAATGGTTTTGCTATCGCTTGTCAAATTCAACCATATACGGCATTTAAGCAATTTTTATTGTTTAAATGATCAATGCATTACGCTAAAAAAAATCGGAAAATCAAGTTCCGGCCTTGTTTTTTTGTTCACCTGTTTTTCTTCACCTTTGTCACCCTTCCCTATTTCGGGAACGATATAAATTCCGTTTTGAAGCAATTGTTTATGGAAGTTGATTGTGCAACTGTTTGGACTGACTGTCTCGAAGTAATTAACAAACAGGTTGACGAGCAAAACTTCAATACATGGTTCAAGCCGATCGTTCCGCTCCGCCACGAAGGCGATGTGCTGACCATCCAGGTCCCTTCCCAGTTTTTTTACGAATGGCTGGAAGAAAATTACGTTCCGATCCTCAAGAAAGCAATCCACTCCGTCCTGGGCGAAAATGCAAGGCTGGAATACTCGGTGATTGTCGACAGCGGCAACCAGAAGAACCCGCCCCTTACGGTAAATTACCCCAACGGAAAAGGGAAGTCCAGTCCTGTTTCTTCCGGAATGGGCAATGGAAACGGCAATTTGGAGGAGTATTCCCCTTTTTCGCTGCGTACGATCGATCCCCGTACCGTCAATTCACGACTCAATCCCAGTTACCGCTTTGAGAATTTTGTGGAGGGCGACTGCAACCGACTCGCGCGTTCTGCCGGTGTGGCGGTGGCGAAAAAGCCCGGCGTTACTTCGTTTAACCCGTTGATGCTTTACGGAGGCGTAGGCGTAGGTAAAACGCACCTCGTGCAGGCAATCGGAAATGAAATCAAGCAAAAACTCCCAGATCGGATTGTTTTATATGTTGACCAGAATGATTTCACAAACCAGTTTCTGAACGCGCTTCAAAACCACAAGCTGCAGGACTTTCAGAATTTCTACCTGCAGGTGGACTTGCTGATTCTGGATGACGTGCAGTTTCTTGCCGGTCGTGAAAAAACACAGGAGATGTTTTTCCACATCTTCAATCAGCTTCATCAGACGGGCAAGCAAATCATCATGACCAGCGATTGTCCGCCGCGCGACCTGAAAGGGTTCCAGGAGCGGTTGCTTTCCAGATTCAAGTGGGGACTTACTGCCGATCTTCAGGAACCGGATTTTGAGACAAAGCTGGCCATCATCCACAACAAAATGGAATCCGACGGAATACTGATTCCTACGGAGGTGGCGGAATATTTGGCGTACAGCGTCGATACCAACCTCCGCGATATGGAGGGAGTGATGAATTCACTGATGTTTCACGCAACGCTCCTCAAGAAAGACATCGACCTGGATCTGGCCAAAGAAGTATTGAAGAACATTGTCAAGGAAATTCAGTCGGATGTCAGCGTAGACTTTATTCAAAAGACCGTAGGCGATTACTTCCGGGTGGACCTGGACGCGATGAAAGGCAAGAGCAAGAAGCGCGAAATTGTTATACCGCGCCAGGTGGCTATGTATTTCTGCAAACGCTTCACCCAGCTAACGCTCGCCCTTATCGGTGAAAACTTTGGCGGTAGGGACCACAGTACAGTGATCCACGCCCTTGAATCGGTAGAGGACATGATGAAAACCGATTCCAACTTCAAAAATTCAGTTGACGAGCTTTCCAAGAAGCTGAAGATGCGCATGGCATCCTGAATCTCCCCGCGTTTCGTTACTGAAGCGTAAACTGGATGGGGAGTTCCTGCTTGGAGCTGTTGATTCCATACAGCAACACCCTTCCCCGGTACTTCCCAAAGAAATCAATCACTTCCTGAGGGTCTTTAACACGCTGCCGGTTAATGGAAATGATGGTGTAGTTCTCCGGAATGCCTAACCGTTTGAACAAGCCGTCCCGGATCTTGTAAACCTTGACGCCGTAATCCACCGCTTCCAGGTTGGCGCCCAACGTAGCATCGTCGAAGATTCTCCGTTTAATGAGACTGGTGTCTCCCTTACGGTTTACCAGCGTAATGGTCACGATCCCCGGTTTCCCTTCGCGCAGGTATGTCATGGTGATCTTGTCGCCAGGATAGTGATAACTCAGTTCTTCCTCCATTTCACTTTTGCTGTTTACTTCAACGGCATCAACCTTGGTGATGATGTCGCCCAGCTCCAGCCCGGAGTTTCGTGCGGCCCCTTCTTTTTCCAACTCGGAGAGTACCACGCCCCGGAAGTCTTTACCCGTCGTAGCCAGTTTGTATTTCTCTGCGGTTTTGTAATCGTAGTCGAGCACGTTGCCGCCCCAAAAGGGTTTCTGAACGACCCCGTATTTGATGAGGTCATTGACGATTTTCTTCGCGATGTCCACAGGAACGGCGAAGGAATACCCGGTATACGATCCGGTGGGAGAGGAGATCGCCGTGTTAATGCCCACCAGGTGCCCGTTCTTATTTACGAGGGCACCCCCGCTATTGCCTGGATTGATGGCTGCGTCGGTTTGGATAAAGCTTTCGATGGGATACCGGTCTTCCACGATGTTGATGCGCCTTCCCTTGGCGCTCACAATGCCGGCCGTAACCGTTGTCGAAAGCGAAAACGGGTTTCCCACGGCAATCACCCATTCCCCCACAGCCAGTGTTTTCGAGTTGCCCAGTGTGGCGGCCGTCAGGTTGGTTTCATTGATCTTCAGGACGGCGAGGTCGGTGGATGGATCGGTTCCGATTAATTCTGCATCGTAGACCCGCTTGTCATAGATCACCTGGAGTTTTTCCGCCGTCTCTACAACGTGGTTGTTGGTGACGATATACCCGTCGGCAGTAAAGATCACACCGGAACCGCTGCTCACGCGCGTATTTTGTCCGCCCCGCCCGAAAATCCAATCCCAGTTGGAGTACGAGCTGCCGCTTTGTGAAATGCTGTTGATGTATACAACGCTTGGAATGGCTTTCGCAGCCGCCTCGCTGAAGTCCACTTTTTCCATGCTCCCGGCGCCCGAAGGCATGACCAGCGTCGGCCGGTACTCGGACTGTGGTTCGTACGGATTGGAAGCGTAGGATGCTTCTCCTGAAACCGGTTCATTTTGATCTTTTCGGTATTCGGTGAATACATACGATCCGGCCATCCCAGCCAAAAAACCCACCACAATGATTCTAAGTATGTTTCCCATGTTCTGCATCATTTTTCCCCAAATATAAAACGGCTCCGGTTTTATTAAGTTCCCCAGCGTGTTGACCTTTGTGATAATTATAAATTCAAACCATGGGATTTCGATCGATCGCCGCAAAACCATTTGCCTCCTGGGTGGCCCGTCAAACCAGGGAGTGGTCGTCAAATCCCGGGGTATACCAGAAAAAAACCCTGGACCACCTGATCCAGGGAGGAAGGCATACTGTATTTGGTGCAGACCACGGGTTTGAGCAGATCCGCTCGCATGCGGATTTCAGGAACCAGGTTCCGATCCGCGACTACGAAGCCCTGAGGAACTATGTAGACCTGATCATGGAGGGAAAGCCCGACGTGCTATGGCGGGGGACGCCGCTCTACCTTTCCAAGACGTCCGGCACCACTTCGGGGACCAAGTACATTCCGATTACCCGCGACTCCATCCCGAATCATATGAACAGTGCCCGCAATGCGCTACTCAGCTACGTCCATGAAACCGGGAACGCGTCGTTTATCGATGGCCGGTTGATTTTTCTTTCCGGGAGCCCGGCGCTGGATACCACAGCGGGGATTCCTACGGGCCGGCTTTCGGGGATCGTCAATCACCACATTCCGGCGTATTTGCGGAGCAACCAAATGCCGAGTTATGAAACCAATATCATTGAAGACTGGGAAGAGAAACTCGAGCGCATTATCGATGAAACGATCGATAAGGACATGACGTTGATTTCCGGAATTCCTCCCTGGGTGCAGATGTATTTTGATCGGATTCAGGCGCGAACAGGAAAAAAGATCAGGGATGTGTTTCCTAATTTCTCCTTGTTCGCCTACGGCGGTGTAAACTTCGAGCCCTACCGGGCACGACTTTATGAATCGATCGGAAAGAAAATTGATTCCATCGAAATGTACCCTGCCTCCGAAGGATTTATAGCCTATCAGGATTCTCAACGCGAAGAAGGCATGTTGCTTTTGCTGAACAGCGGAATCTTTTTTGAGTTTATACCAACGGACGAATACTTTAATGAAAAGCCTACCCGGCTCGGGATCGAGGAGGTGGAGCTGGGAAAGAACTACGCGCTGATCATCAACAGCAATGCAGGTCTGTGGGGGTATTCAATCGGAGACACCGTGAAGTTTGTTTCGAAAAATCCATACAGGATTCTCGTTACAGGGCGGATCAAACATTTCATTTCTGCATTTGGAGAACATGTCATTGGCGAGGAAGTGGAGAAGGCGATGAAAGCAACGATGGCAAAATTTCCAGGAGTGGAAGTCGTTGAGTTTACCGTCGCTCCACAGGTAACGCCTGCCAGCGGGTTGCCTCATCACGAGTGGCTTGTAGAATTCGGGAGCGCTCCGGCAGATGAACTTCCCTTTGTGCAGGAACTGGATCAGCAACTCCGGTCATTGAACAGCTACTACGACGATCTGATCTCGGGAAGCATCCTGCGAACACTCGTATTGACCTCCTTAAAAAAGAACGCGTTCATCGACTATATGAAGGGATTAGGCAAGCTCGGCGGACAGAACAAGGTGCCCCGGCTTTCGAATGATCGGAAGATTGCAGAGGCGTTGAGAATGCAAAATGGTGAATTTTGACCAGCGGGAAATCAGAATGTGAATCCCGCCGAGAGAAGTAACGCATTGATCGGTTGGCTGAATGGAGTGCTGTATGTTGTCGGAGCTGCCCCAACGAGCGTTACAATGCCTTCCTGCACCAGACTAGGTGTTGTTCCAAAAAAATCGATACTGGATAGGAAGGAAACGCCTCGCTTCATCTGGACTCTCCAAGCTACTCCAGTCAAGTAAGTGAATGCTGATCCCGGCTTGTCTTCCCCATGTATTTCAAACTTATAACTAGCGTTAGTACCTATGCCCTCTACCAGGATTGATCTTACCATAATTTTTGTCACTCCCATCTGAATTCTCCACTCAATACTGGAGCGCTCCCATTTAGTGACGACCATAGATCCACCCCCCAGGAAGCTAAGCATTTTCCAGTTTCCCCCCTGACCTGCCCAAGTGCCTGGTGTAGATCCTTTCCTCACATTGTCAACATAAGAATCCATGTCATAGCTAAAGCTCAGATATTTAATTGTGAACATCCATGAAGAGCCGGTTCGCTTACTTCGTCGTGAGTGAGTGGCATCAAACCCAAATCCTGCTTCTGCATAGCCTGCCTCATTACTACCACCTGTGGAAGCAAAGGTGCCTGTGGGAATTCCAACGACGAGGGCAAGGGTGGTGATGCCATCGAACTTCTTCTCCCTGGAATCGGCTTTATCCTGGGAATAGGACAATTGATTGAAAAGGCTAAGCCAAATGATAATGACAATGCACCTAAATCCCATCAAATTAGATTTTGAAGGTCTCCTCTTTTCATTTTTGGAACTTAACTTAGTCCTCTTGAGATCCTTAATAAGCGGACAGGAAGTTACACCTTTTTCGGGGAGTAATGAAATGACGACTTTCCTGGCGGAGCCAAAAGATTGAAGGTTGAATGTTGAATTTTGAAGTAAGTTTGGGCCGGGATCACACGTACCTTGCTGAACAAATAATGACACGTAAGAAACGCATCGCCATTTTGGGTTCCACCGGCTCCATCGGCCGGCAGACGCTGGATGTCATCGCGTCTAATCCTGATTATTTTGAAGTGGAGGTTCTGACCGCCCAGAATAATGCTGATTTACTGATTGAACAGGCGAGGCGCTTCAAGCCCAATGCGGTGGTGATCGTTAATGAAGATAAGTACGAGGCGGTCAAGGAGGCATTAAAGGCATCATCCGTAAAAGTTTTTGCCGGTGAAAATGCGCTGTCTGCCGTGGTTCAAATGGATACCATTGACCTCGTGGTAACCGCCTTGGTGGGGTATGCCGGGCTGAAACCGACCATTTGTGCGATCGAATCCGGGAAGGCCATCGCGTTGGCAAACAAAGAGACCCTTGTCGTCGCCGGCGCCCTGATTACCAAATTGGCACGCCAGCACAAAGTTGTAATCCTGCCAGTTGACTCTGAACACTCTGCCATTTTTCAGTGTCTGGCCGGAGAGATACACAATCCGGTGGAGAAGATTATTCTCACGGCATCCGGCGGACCTTTCCTGGGAATGAAGCGCGACCAACTCAGCAAGGTCACCAAGGCGCAGGCGCTAAAGCATCCCAATTGGACCATGGGTGCCAAGATCACTATTGATTCTGCCACGCTGATGAACAAGGGGCTGGAAGTTATTGAAGCCCGCTGGCTGTTTGGACTCACTGCCGACCAGGTGGAGGTTGTTGTTCATCCCCAGTCCATCATTCACTCCATGGTACAGTTCGAAGACAGTTCCATCAAGGCTCAACTGGGTCTCCCGGATATGCGGGTTCCCATCCAGTATGCGCTGACGTATCCGAAGAGGCTGAAAGCCGACTTTCCGCGGTTTGATTTTGCGGCCTACCCGGCACTAACGTTTGAAAAGCCGGATACAGAAACTTTTCGTAATCTTGCGCTTGCCTATGATGCCCTGGCACGTGGGGGAAACATGTCCTGCGTACTCAATGCGGCCAACGAGGTGGCTGTGGCAGAATTTTTGAATGACCGCCTCGGTTTTCTTGAAATTTCTGATGTGGTGGAACAATGCCTGCTGAAATCGGATTATGTAGGTGAACCTGGATTGGAGGATTACGTAGAGACAGACAAGGAAACCCGGATACGGGCGAAAGAGTTAATAGGGTAGGGATAACAGGATATAACTAAAAACGGATGGAAGGAATGATCATGACGGCCCAGCTTCTGCTGAGCCTTTCAATTTTGATAGTAGTTCACGAGTGGGGGCACTTTATTGCCGCCCGGACCTTCAACATCAAGGTGGAGAAATTCTATCTCTTCTTTGATTTCCTTTTTCCGATGGCCAACGTGCTAAATTTCTCGCTCATCAAGTTCAAGAAAGGCGACACGGAATACGGCGTGGGATGGTTCCCGCTGGGCGGCTACGTGAAGATTGCCGGAATGGTGGATGAAAGCATGGACAAGGAAGCCCTGAAAGCGCCTCCTGAACCCTGGGAATTCCGATCCAAGAAACCGTGGCAGCGGCTCATCGTCATGCTCGGTGGAATCATCGTCAATGTGCTGGTAGGCATCCTCATATTTATTGGAATTACCTTTTTTATCGGCGACCAGTATATCCCTATGAAGTACGTCAACGACCACGGCGGTGTTCATGCGCTGGAGATAGCGGAACAGCTGGGAATTAAAACTGGCGACCAGATTGTGAAGGCCAATGGCGGGGACGTTTTAAGCTTCTCTGATCTCTCAAAGCCATCCATCTTATTGGCGGAAAATTCCTCGTATACGATACTGCGCAATGGTCAATTTGTGGAAGTTCCAATCCCGGCCAACTTCATTGAGCAATTCAACAACAAAGAGGCGGTGTCGCACTTTCTCCTTCCACGGATTGCTCCCGTCATTAAGGAAATCAAGAACGGGTCGGTGGCTGCGCGTGTGGGTTTACAGAAGGAAGACCGCTTTGTGGAATTAAACGGAAAGCCGGTGACGTATTACGATGAAGTGGTGAGCGGATTGAAAGGCTTTGCTGCCGATTCAATACTATTTGCGGTAAAACGCGGTGAACAAACATTGCGCTTCAGGGAATATTTCAAGAGTGAGTCGGCGATCGGATTCTATGTGGATAATAAACTGATACCTGCATCCGCACTGGTGTCTACCACTTATTCGCTGGGGCAATCGTTCGTGTTGGGGCCGATACGGGCCTTTGATGTAATCGCTATACAACTCAGCGCTTTCAAGCGGATTTTTTCCGGAGACATCTCCTTCCGCAAATCGCTGTCAGGCCCGATAGGCATGGCTCAGGCGTACGGAGGCACCTGGGATTGGCAGCAATTCTGGCGCATGACCGGACTTCTATCCATGGTGCTTGCCTTCATGAATCTCCTCCCCATCCCCGGCCTTGACGGCGGCTATGTTATGTTTTTGCTGTACGAAATGATCAGCGGCCGCGAACCGAATGAGAAGGTCTTTGAGACGGCCTTGAAAATAGGCATGGCCATCCTTCTGGTGCTGATGGTCTTCGTATTCTACAACGACATAGCCAAAGTGATCAGCGGCAATTAGCATTAGAAGCGGAGCGATCCTACTTTCCCTTTCTGAAATCAAGCGGCGGCTTGCGGTCGCCGATCATCGACTTATACTGGAATCCAGGACCAAGTATCTGCGTTAACTCTTCCTTTGCTTTTTGAATCAGCGCCGGATTGGTAAACAAATCCGCGCCAGTGAGCGCGATGGTCTTGGCGGCATTCAGCATGGCTTTCTGTCCGATGCTCATGCCTCCGGTGGCCACAGCCTGCCAGGAATGCGCCGGTGCTCCGGGAACCCACGTGGCTGTGCCGAGGCCCACCGTAGGAACTACCCAGGTGATGTCACCCACATCCGTAGATGCAGGAAAAAATCCGCCCGTCTTGAAGGGCTGCACGACCTGCGCCTGAGACAGATCGGGTGTGCGGCCTGAAAGTGTTTTCTGAATTTCCTTTGCAAACTCGAGTTCCTTTGGTGTGTAGGTGACGCCGCCTACGGTCGTGAGGTTATTGTACATCACGCGGGCCAGCGTTTCGTTAGGCACCAGGTTGTACGACCCTGAAACGACTTCGTAGCTGGTCGTGGTCTCTGTGCCCATGGCCGCTCCTTCCGAGCATTTGACAATTCGCTTCCAGATTTCTTCCACGACGCGTGCATCGGGATGGCGCACCATGTATTCCACTTCCGCAAAATCCGGTACCACGTTAGCGGCAAGACCTCCCTTGGAGATGATGTAATGAATGCGTGCCTCCTGGGGTATGTGCTCCCGCATCATGTTGACCATGTAGTTCATGGATTCAACCCCGTCGAGGGCGGACCGTCCTGCATCGGGTGCTGCGGCCGCGTGCGACGACCGGCCATGGAACCGGAACAACGTCTGCTTGATCGACAAACACGAGTTGGGGCTGGCGTCGTTGGCGGAGGAGGGGTGCCAGTGGAGCACAGCGTCTACGTCTTTGAAAAGCCCATCGCGCACCATGTACACTTTCGCGCTTCCTCCTTCTTCTGCGGGGGTACCATAGACGCGGATGGTACCAGCCTTCTTATTCTTAATAAGCCATTCTTTCAGCGCAATGGCGGCGGCCGATGAAGCGGTACCGAACAGGTTGTGACCGCAGGCATGGCCGGCGCCACCCTCGATGAGCGGTTGCTTGGTGGTAAGACTGTCCTGTGAGAGTCCGGGGAGCGCATCAAATTCTGCGAGGATGCCGATGACGGGTCCGCCCGACCCAAAGGACGCAACGAAAGCGGTAGGCATGTCGGATACACCTTGTTCTATTTTGAAGCCGCTGGCTTTGAGCATTTCCTGAAGTTCGGTCGAGCTTTTTGTTTCGTTGAAACCAAGCTCCGCATATCCCCAGATATTGCGGGACACACGTCGGTAGGTTGCGGCATTTTTATCGATTTCCTGAATGAGGAATTGTTTGTCCTTATCGCCTTTTACTTTCGGATTGATCTCGGTTTGGGAGGCAGCCTGGAGGCAGACGCCCAGCAGCACGCATAGCAGTTGAATCTTCTTCATGATCGTGTAGTATTTGGGTGGATGGAAGATGGGAAGAAAAAGGGACATGGATGCATGAAATCATGCAATCGGTTTTCTAAGAGGCGTCAGTGGCTTTTGGCGATCTGAAACTCCACCCGCCGGTTAAGCTGCTTGTGTTCGTCGGTCAACTCCTGGGCGAGGGGTTGAGCACTGCCGTACCCGATGGCTTTGATGCGGGTGGTGCCAATTCGGAATTCGTTGACCAGGTAATTCTTGATGGCATCGGCACGGGCCTGGGACAGTTTGAGGTTGGATTCTTCCTTTCCATCGGAGTCGGTGTGCCCGGAGATGGTCAGGTTGAGGTCCGGATGGTCGATCAGGAAATTAGCCACCTTGTCAAGGTCTTTGTGCATTCCCGGAAGGATATTTGCTTTTCCGTTTTCAAATTCAACGGATTCAAAGGCGATCTTACTCTCAAGCGGCTCGGCCACCCTGTTGATTTCGACTTCTCCGTCCATGAAGAATATTTCCTCGATGCGAAAAAATTCATCGCCCTGTAAGATCAGAAGGTAATTCCGCTTGTTGATGAGGTGAAAATCAAAACTGCCGTCTTCGCGCAGAAATTTGGGGGCCACCTCCACACCCTGGTCCAGGTCGATGACTGATACGATGCCTTTCATCGGGTTGCCCCGTTCGTCTTTCAGCGTGCCGCGAAGTTGGGTGGTGGCCTCGGGTTTCGCTTCCATGGGGACCATAAACGAGAAAAGATCCAGGTTGGCTTTATCGTCTTCTTCCGAGCGGGCGTAGTACAGCTCTTTTGACTTAGAATCGATCGTGAAATAATATTCGCTCCCGGCGCCGTTGACGAGGGGCCCGATATTCTTTGGGTCCGTCCAGCTGCCTGACTGGCGCTGGGATTTGTAGATGTCGAAATCACCAAAGTTCAGCGGGTGTCCGTTGGAAGAGAAATAAAGCACGTTGTAAGAATGGTGATAAAAGGGACTGACCTCACTGTTGACCGTATTGATGATGGGTCCAGCATTGCGTGCTTTGGTCCAGTTGCCTTTTGCATCGCGGATGGAATAGAAGATGTCGGAGAGGCCGAAACTCCCTGCCCGGTTGGATGCAAAGAAAAGTGTATCTCCGGTGTGCGTGAGAGAAGGATGCGAGTCCCAGCCGCTGCTGTTAATATTCGCCCCCATGTTTTTGACGTTGGTCCATGTGCTGTCAGTTTCACGTTCTGCAAGGTACAGGTCGCAGTTGCCGAAGGACTCCGGGGTATTGCACCGGGAGAAAACAAGGTATTTGCCATCGAGGCTCAGGCATGCCGATCCTTCGTTGAACGTGGTGTTGATGTTGCCCAGGCTCTTGGCCTGCGACCAGATTCCATCCATCCGGGTGCTGAAAAACAGGTCTTCGTCGTACGCACGTTCCCGCAGTTCGTGTTTGTTTCGCTTGGATGTAAAGAGCAGGAGGTTGTCAATATTCCCGATCGTAGGCGCATAATCTGCTTTGGGCGAGTTCAGCTCATATCCCATGTTGACGAGTACTGCCGGCGGCAGACGGAGCGTGTCTATTTCCTTCCGGTAGTCGACCAGTTGATAGTAGTATTCAAGGGATACATAATATTTTTTCTTGTCGCGCTCGAGGGTGTCATACTCCCGAAACACGTCCTGAATGTTAATACCCTGACGATGATGCTTGAGAACCAGTTTGTACATGAGGATGGATTCTCCGGGAGGCCCAAACTGCCTGGACAACCTGGCCAGTTCCCAAAGCATCGCTGTATTCTCATGGAAATTCTGAATGCTGAACTGTGCAACATATGACCGCAACGCCTCGTAAAACTCGAGGCTTGGTCCGTCCTTCTGCAACGATCGGATTTTCTCTAACTCTTTTGCATTGTAGTAGTACGGCACCCGGTTTATGTTTGGAAAACTAAATATGTCAGACTGGCTGAATGAGGTCACCGAATCATTCAACTGGATCTTTCCGCCTTGTTTGAAGTTTTTCCGGGGCTTCTGACCGTAGCTTTCAGAGCCCAAAAAGCATGAAATAAAGGTGAGAATGAGTAAAAATGGAGCTTTCACTGGTTGGGAAAAAATTTTGACCACCACCGGAATACCGAAAGTTCAAATAATTTTGATTGATAAACAATGCTTTGGCACCCCTATTGAGCATATTGGTAGTATCTAGGAAAACAAAGAATCTAATTACGATAGTGTCATATTGACACGCAACAGCCCATGTTTAGACAGTTATTGATCGCGCCGATGGTACAGGAAGACTCCGAAGAGCTTGTGCAGTTAATCAATCCGGATCAGGAGTCCGACCTTACACCCGAAGATATTCCAGGGGATTTGTTGATTCTCCCGATAAAGAATACCGTGCTTTTTCCTGGGGTCGTGATTCCGATCACGGTGGCGCGTCAGAAATCAATCCGGTTAATAAAGAAAGCGTACCAGGGCAACCGGATGGTGGGCGTGATTGCTCAGAAGAACAAGGGCACGGAAGACCCTGCTCTGGAAGATATTTACCGATACGGCACGGTGGCACGCATTATCAAGATGTTGGTTCTTCCCGACGGAAACATTACGGTCATCATGCAGGGCAAGAACCGTTTTTCGGTGGTTGAATTTGCACAGGAGGATCCATACCTGACAGCAAAGATTGAGCTGCTGATAGAGCCGCCCCTCGATCTCAAAAGCAAGGAGGTACAGGCGCTCATCCAGTCACTGAAAGATTCCGCCTCGAAAATCCTGAAACTTAATCCTGAAATTCCGCAAGAAGCGCAAATGGCGCTGGACAATATTAGCAGCACGCCGTTTCTTATTCATTTTCTTTCTTCCAACCTCAACGTGGAAGTGAGCGAAAAGCAGAAGATTCTGGAAACTTCCAACATCATCGATCGGGGAACACTCCTGTTGCAGTACATGATGCGCGAGATTCAGATGCTGGAGATCAAGCACGAGATCCAGAAGAAAGTACACACCGACATCGACCAGCAGCAGCGGGACTATTTCATCCGCCATCAGATCAAGGTGCTCCAGGATGAACTGGGGTATGATGGGCCTGAGAAGGAGATTGAAAAACTTCGGAAGCGCGGGGCAAGCATGAAGTGGCCGAAGGCAACCGCTGAGCATTTTAGCAAGGAGTTGGACAAGTTGCAGCGGATGAATCCGCAGGCCGCTGAGTTTCCGGTAGCTATGAACTATGTGGAATTGCTGCTTGATCTTCCGTGGGAAGAGTACACGGCCGACGATTTTGATTTGAAGCGCGCGGCAAAGATTCTGGATAAGGACCACTTTGGTCTGGAGAAAGTGAAGAGCCGCATCCTCGAGTACCTGGCGGTGTTGAAACTGAAGAAGGATATGAAGGGGCCAATCCTCTGCTTGTATGGTCCTCCGGGAGTAGGAAAGACTTCTCTTGGAAAATCCATCGCACGGTCCCTGAAGCGGAACTACGTTCGGATGTCGCTCGGGGGTGTCCACGATGAAGCGGAAATCCGCGGCCATCGAAAAACCTACATCGGGGCGATGCCCGGGAAGATTATTCAGAATATCAAGAAGGCGAAGTCTTCCAATCCGGTTTTTGTTCTTGATGAGATCGATAAGATCCGGAGCGATTTCCGCGGCGACCCGTCTTCGGCGCTTTTGGAAGTGCTGGATCCCGAGCAGAACAATACCTTTAACGACAATTACATCGAGGTAGAGTACGACCTTTCAAAAGTGCTTTTCATCGCAACGGCCAATTCCCTGGATTCGATCCAACCCGCTCTGCGCGACCGGATGGAGATCATCGAGATCACCGGATATACCGTCGAAGAGAAACTGCAGATAGCGAAGAAGCACCTGGTGCCCAAGCAAATGAAGGAGCACGGGCTTCCGGTTTCAACTGTGAAATTCTCCAGCCAGGCCCTGCTTAAGATTATCGCTCACTATACGCGGGAATCCGGCGTTCGAAGCCTGGAACGAAAAATCGGATCGGTGGTGCGAAGCATCGCCAAGGCAGTCGCCTTCGAGGAGACGCCGCCAAAAGCAGTGACGCCGGAATATGTATTAAAAATCCTCGGCCCTGAAGCCTTTGATGAAGAGCTCTACCAGGATAACGAAACGGCAGGGGTTGTTACCGGCCTTGCTTGGACGCAGGTTGGGGGCGACATCCTGTTCGTTGAGTCCAGCGTGAGCCGGGGAAAAGGCCAACTGACCCTGTCCGGACAACTTGGTGACGTCATGAAGGAATCTGCCGTGGCAGCGCTGTCGTACCTGAAGTCAAATGCGAACACGTTCCATATTGACCACCGGGCGTTCGCGCAATATGATCTCCATGTGCACGTCCCTGCCGGAGCTGTTCCCAAGGATGGTCCTTCCGCAGGCATTACCATGCTCACTTCCCTGGCATCCATCTATACCCAACGAAAGGTGAAGGCCAAATTGGCAATGACGGGTGAGATTACCCTGCGCGGCAAGGTGTTGCCGGTGGGAGGCATCAAGGAAAAAATCCTGGCCGCCAAGCGGAGCGGAATTAAGGAAATTGTGCTCAGCGCCAAAAACAGGAAGGACATTGAGGAGATTGAAAAACACTATTTAAAGGGGTTGAAGTTTCACTACGTAACTACCGTCGACGATGTCCTCAAGATTGCCCTCCTGAAAGACAAAGTAAAAAACCCGCTCACATTTGATTTCATAGAGGCCAAGAGTGCCTGATTCTTTTCATATATCCCGTACGCATGAATGCAACGCAGTATACGCCCCAGCAGATTGTAGCTGAACTTGATAAATACATTATTGGACAGGACGATGCCAAGCGCAATGTGGCTATTGCGCTGCGCAACCGGTGGAGACGCATGCATGCGCCCCTGGAAATGCAGCAGGAAATTGTTCCCAACAACATCCTGATGATTGGCGCTACCGGCGTAGGCAAAACCGAAATTGCCCGGCGCCTGGCCCGGCTTGCGGATGCACCGTTTATAAAAGTGGAAGCATCCAAGTTTACCGAAGTGGGGTATGTGGGCCGTGATGTGGAGAGCATGGTGCGCGACCTCGTGGAGCAGTCGGTGAACATGGTGAAGACGAGAAAGAAGGAAGAGGTGAAAGAGAAGGCCGCGCAGATGGTTGAAGATGCTATCCTCGACGCACTCATCCCTCCGCTGCGGTCCAACGGCTCTCGGCCTGCAGATGTTCATGCATCGGATGGCGGAGATGCAGAAATGCCTTCGTCCGAAACCGAACTGAATGAACGAACCAGGAGCCTCTTCCGGGAGAAAATCCGCCGGGGAGAATTGGAAGACCGGAAGATTGACATTCAGGTGAAGCAGGGCGGGAATGCAAATGTAGGGATGGTAGGTGCGGGGATGATCGATGAGGTCTCGATGATGAATATTCAGGAAATGATAAGCGGGATGATGCCGAAGAAACCGAAGAAGCGAAAGGTTTCCATCGCGGAGGCGCGGCGTATTCTGCTGGAAGAAGAATCGGCGAGGCTCATCGACATGGACGAGGTGAAAGAGGAGGCGCTGCGTAAAGCCGAAGAATCGGGGATCATTTTCATAGATGAAATCGACAAGATCGCCTCCAGCGGTCAAAAGGGAGGAGGCGGCGGCCCGGACGTGAGCCGTGAAGGGGTACAGCGCGACATGCTGCCGATCGTTGAGGGAAGCACAGTGAATACCAAGCACGGCGTCATCAAAACCGATCACGTGCTCTTCATCGCTGCCGGTGCTTTCCATATGTCCAAGCCTTCCGATCTGATTCCGGAACTGCAGGGACGATTCCCAATCCGCGTGGAGCTTCACAGTTTGACTAAGGATGATTTTGTTAGGATCCTGAAAGAGCCCAGGAATGCGCTCACCCGTCAGTACGAAGCCATGTTTGAAGCCGAAGGAGTTACAATTTCTTTTACCGACGATGCCATCGAAGGGATTGCAAAAATGGCGTTTGATATCAACGCTGAGATCGAGAACATCGGAGCGCGGCGCCTTCAAACGGTGATCAGCCGGCTACTCAATGAATACCTCTTTGATGTGCCCGACAAGATCCTGCCCGGTTCCACCATTGAGATCACCCGGAGTCTGGTTGATGAAAAGTTGAAAGGAATTCTTAAAAACAAAGACCTGAGCGAATACATACTCTAGATGCGAATCCTGTTTCTGGCCGTGGGTTTGCTTGGCTTGCTAGGTTCTCCGCATCCGGGCGTCGGGCAGCGCAACGATTCGATCCGTGCGATTTACATCAAATCGTATCCCGACAAATTCTTTCTGTGGCCTGTCATCAAGCAGCGGTCCCTGGCTTTTCGGCTGGAGGATCCATCCCCCGGTGGAAAGAATGTGGAGTTCAAGCCGAACAACGCGTACGGGCTGGGCGTTGGAATGTATCTCTTTGACCTGGGTGTCGAATTGGTCTTCGCCATCCCGGTGGCGGAACGAAAAGAAGCGGCTTACGGGAAGACACGGGCGACAGATCTTCAGTTGAACATCCTTAGTCAGCGTTGGGGCGCCGATGCGGTCTACCAGCGGTACAAAGGATTTTATGTTTCGAATCCTGTCACGCCCGTTCCGGTGAACGGTACGTTTCCCCTTCGCCCCGACATTGTCACTGAAAACCTTGGGGTCTCCGGGGTGTATGTGGTCAACCCCAACAAGTTTTCCCTGCGCTCCTCGTTCACGTTTGCCGACAGGCAGTTGAAGAGCCACGGTGCCTTTCTGTTGAGCGGGACATTTAATTCCTTTCAGATCGATGCGGACTCAGCGATTCTCGACCCCACGTACACTGCACTGCTCGGGCTGACCAATACTTTCAAGTCGTTTGATTACCGGACCTACAGCGTGGCGCCGGGGTATGCCTATAATCTCGTGATAAAGAATTTTTTTGTCAGCGCCCTGTTCGCCCTCGGGCCTGCCGTTCAGGAGTTTCACTACCGTGATCTGGCGGGTGTAGATCACGCCGAAACGCGCATCAACAGTTTCGTTGACGGAAGGCTGGCCGTCGGTTACAGCAACGACCGGTTCTTTGCCGGAATTACGGCAGCAACCCAGCTACGCAATGTAGTATTTGACAACGTTCGGTTTGGCAGCACCAGTTCCACCTTCCGCATTCTTTTTGGATGGCGCTTCCGGGAAGAGGGCTTCTTGAAACGAAGCGTGTGGGACCTTTTGCCTCCCTGGGGCAAAGAAAAGGATTAATGTCCCTTCTTGGGATAATCGAAGAATAACAACTTTCCGCAGCCCCAGGCGGCGTCCGCCCAGGCATCAACTTGCAGAATGCACGCCACGACGCCCGTTGTTGGAATGTTGCTGATGTCTTCATCGAGCAGGGCATTTACAAAATCCGTCAATCCTGGATTATGCCCGACGATCATCGCTTCCTGTACGTCGGCACGGAAACGTTGAATGACCTCCAGGATGGTTTCTTCCGATGCGTGATAGAGTGTTCGCTCTTCCTGTATCGTGCCGGCGGGATATCCCAAAGCACCCGCGATTACCTTTGCTGTGGAAAGCGCACGCACAGCAGGACTGGAGCATATGAGGCCTGGATTCACTTTTTCATTTTGTAGCCGCTTTCCCATGCGGGGAGCATCTTTTTCTCCACGCTGGTTTAGCGGACGCTGAAAGTCAGTCAGACCGGGAAAGTCCCAACTTGACTTGGCATGGCGAACAACGTATAGCTTTTTCATAAACCCAAGATACGCAAGGATAGCGCTATGAATGCTTTTTCAAATCCCGACATGGAGCCCTTATATTTGCGCCCGATGAGCAAAAGACCCTGGCGCAAACGGATCAAGTACTCCGCTATCTATGGAGGGGTGATCTTCATGATTTTTTGTTCCAGGCTGATGCCGCGGACGTGGTGGTTAGGATTCTTTGGGCTGCTGGGAAGGTTTGCCTACATGTTCCCCTCCCAGTACAAGGGGATGGTCCGGCGCCATTTGGAAATGGCCTTTGGAAAGGAAAAATCTGGGGACGAAATTCAAAAGCTCACCAGAGAAGTTTATGTGATGATCGGCAAGAACGCCGGTGATATTTTGCGAACCTGGAGCATCAAGACGCGGCAGCAATTGGAAAAATTCGTTGTGTTAGAAGGCCGTGAACATGCGGAGAGGGCGCTGGCACGGGGAAAGGGCGTCATCTATTTTACAGGGCACATCGGTGCGTTTGAACTCATGATCACCACCATGGGGCTTCACGGGCTTCCGTTCAAGGTGATTGGGACCGCGCTGAAAGATGAACGCCTGAATGACATTCTGGTGGCATTCAGGGCAGCGCACGGATCAGAGCCCATTGAGCGGGGCAAGGAAACATTTAAATTGATCAAAACATTGAAGTCGGGCGGATCGGTTGGAATGTTGATTGATCAGGATACAAAGGTGAAGAGCCGGTTTGTGGATTTTTTTGGAATGCCTGCCTCCACGCCCGTGGGCGCGGCGCTGATGGCCATGAAGACCGGCGCGGCTGTCCTCCCGGCCATCATTTATCTGGGCGAGGACAACCTGCAGCACATGACCATCATGCCGGAGCTTGAGTTGACCAAAACCGGTGATGAGGAGCATGACATGGTGGTGAATACGCAGCGGTTTACCACGATTCTCGAAGAAGCCATACGCAGACATCCTGCGCAGTGGGTGTGGATGCACGAACGGTGGAAGACGAAGCCGGGGGAGGAGGAGCGGTAATTGACTCACATCGGTTCATTCTTAAAAAATATATCGGAGGGTGTAATGAGGGCAAGGGCGAAATTTCCCCCTAGCTGGGTAAGAACTAAGCGAACAATATTTTTTGATTTTTCATCATTTTGAGGGAAACTGATTTTTCAAAATTATAGTTCGGCCCGTCCTTCTATTGTATTGGCTCAGCAGGGATCCCTTTTCGGAAACGTATGCAATATAATTTCCATCCTCGCTCCACTGCGCAGCAGTAACGTTGTCAGCAATCTTACGAAGTTTGAAGCCCTCTCCAGGTTCTGAAAGGTGAAGTTTTTCGTTCTTGACTACAAGAAATTGGTTCGCAGAGGAGGAGTATAATGCAAACATGAGGCCATCAATCTTGCCCGAAAGTTCCTTGACCAGCATAGTTTTCAGATCGATCGAAAACACTTCGCCTGCGTACCGATAGAATGGAAAGTCGGTGCGTCGAACATAAAGAATTGATCCATTGGCATCCCATCCACAAGGTTCCGAATTTAATACGGGCAATTGTTGGGCCATGCCCTTGTCAAAATCATAATTAAGTAGCAGGTCCAAATTGTCTTTACGTCCTTTCAGGATAATGGATTTCTGATCAGGTGACCATGAGATGGGGAACGGATTGATGGAAGGATCTGCGTTAAGAATTTTCCTAACACCTGTCCTCAAATCAACGACAGATACCTGTGTGAATTTTTCGTGTTGTGTGGCCACACAAAGTGTTGTGCGATCTGGCGATATATTGTCAAAGAAAGTGAACGAGTCTTTCCTCGTCCCAATACTATCTTTTGCCAAATCATAAGATCCGTGGAATGATCTGGCAATGCCATATTTATACTTGAAATTAATGATATGGTCATCAAGCCAGTATCCACTTTTTACTATTCCATAAGAAATATGTCTGCTTTCTCCATTCGGATTATCGGCTGTCGGAATGACCATAAAGCCACTTTTACCCGTATTGGCAATGAGCCGGGATTCGATCAAAACCCACTTGTTATCCGGAGAGAATTGGATCCAGGTAGGTTCATTCGTCCAGGGTTCAAGTTCGCCTTTATTTGATACATATGGGTTGCGATAGGGAGTGTGGAAAAGGGTGCGGTAGGAATCTGGAATAGTCTGTCTGCAACTATCGGGGCAAATAGATATTGATACGCCGAATTTGCAATGAGCAGGCGTCCCGTCTTTCCGAAGCCCGGGAATCCATACGCTTGGTGCTGAGGAAAATGATTTCATCATCATTTTCTCCATGCTAAACCCTTTGAAACCTTCAACTATAGGGTTTGTGGCCATACCATCAGGGCCCACTTCAAATGTCAACAGGGTTTCAAGGTTGACTCCCTTACGCTTGGCGCGATCCATTACTTCAATAGGCGTAGTCAGCGTTGAAAGAAAATGATCTTTCAGCAGTAGTTCTGAACCGTGTAAGCGGCAGGGACGCTGCAAGCGTTCCTTTACCCAACTGTCTCCTACTTTGACTACGTATTCAGTAGAGTCCGGCCGAACATAAAGCAGTTGCATACTTTCGTAATCAATCTCGAATCCGAGATTTCCGGGATAATCATAGTATTGCCATGTCCCAACGCGTTGGCCATTCTGAAGAAATCCTTGTTCCAGGGGGGTGCGCAGCAGTACGTACTCCTGTGCCTGAAGGGAATGGATTGCAAAAATGAAAATGATGAAAAGGGAGGCTGCAATCCTCATCCTGAATCTATATTGCATACTTGATCCGATGTGACTTGTCATCACCCAATCTTTTTTCTGATTCTCCTACTACACAACGACTCTGCAAAACCGGAGTGCTATTCGAAATTAGAAATTTACTTCACCAGTTTCTTATACTTTATCCGATGAGGTTGATCGTCACCCAATCTTTTTTTCTTGTTCTCCTCGTACTCACTAAACGTCCCTTCAAACCAAAATACCTGGGAATCGCCTTCAAACGCAAGAATGTGCGTGCAGACCCTGTCCAGGAACCATCGGTCGTGAGAGATGATCACAGCACAGCCGCCGAAATTTTCCAGCGCTTCCTCCAGCGAACGCAGCGTGTTCACATCAAGATCGTTCGTTGGCTCATCCAGCAGCAAGAGATTGCCACCTTGTTTCAAAGCGATTGCAAGGTGAGCCCGTCCACGCATACCGCCTGAAAGTTCCTTCACCTTCTTCTGCTGATCAGTTCCGCTGAAATTGAACTTGCTTACATACGCACGGCCATTCATTTCCTTGCCGCCGATAATAATTAGGTCATTCCCTCCCGTGATCGCCTGAAAGACTGTGTCTTCCGGCTTCAGGTCGTCATGCTCCTGATCCACGTAGGCGATCTTCACCGTGTCACCGACCGAGAATGTCCCGGAATCCGGCTTTTCACTTCCGGTGATCATTTTGAAAAGTGTGGTCTTCCCCGCTCCGTTGGGTCCGATGATCCCGACGATCCCGGCTGGCGGCAGCGAAAATGTAAGGTTTTCATAAAGCAACTTGTCGCCGTACGCTTTCGATACGCCGTTGGCTTCGATCACCTTATTGCCAAGACGCGGTCCGGGGGGGATGTACATCTCGAGTTTTTCTTCTTTATCCCTCCCTTCCTGGCCCATTAGTTTTTCATAGGCACTCAAGCGCGCCTTTCCTTTGGCGTGGCGTCCTTTGGGGCTCATGCGCACCCACTCCAATTCCCGCTCCAACGCCTTTTGTCTTTTTGATTCCGACTTCTCCTCCTGCATCAGCCGCTTTTGTTTTTGATCCAGCCAGGAGGAATAATTTCCTTTCCACGGAATGCCTTCGCCTCGGTCCAATTCCAGTATCCAGCCGGCCACGTTGTCGAGGAAATAGCGGTCGTGGGTTACGGCGATGATGGTACCCTTGTACAGGCGTAAATGTTCTTCGAGCCAGTGGACAGACTCGGCGTCCAGGTGGTTGGTAGGTTCGTCCAGCAGCAGGACGTCCGGCTCTTGCAGCAGCAGACGGCATAGAGCGATCCTCCTTTTTTCTCCACCAGAAAGGTGCTCAACTTTTGCGTCAGGAGGAGGGCACCGCAGCGCATCCATGGCGCGCTCCAGTTTGTGGTCCAGGTCCCAGGCACCGATGGCATCCAGCTTCTCCTGAATTTCGCCTTGCTTGGCAATTAGTTTTTCCATCTTATCCGGATTCTCCATGATCTCGGGCTCCGCAAACTTCTCATTGATGGCCTCAAACTGTTTGAGCAGGTCAACGGTTTCTTTCACGCCCTCTTCGACAATTTCCTTGACGGTTTTTGTTTTATCAAGCTGGGGTTCCTGTTCGAGCATGCCCACCGTGAACGACAGATCCGACACTACCTCGCCCTGAAACTCCTTGTCGATGCCAGCAATGATTCGCAGGAGCGATGACTTCCCGGAACCGTTCAGACCGAGCACACCGATCTTTGCTCCGTAGAAAAAGGAGAGGTAGATGTTCTTTAAGACTTGCTTGTTGGGGGGATAGATTTTATTTACCCCCGTCATGGAAAAGATAATTTTTTCGTCAGCCATGTATCAAATATTGCATGTAGGGCGCAAATATGCGGTTTTTAGTTAACAGTCCATAGCTGCCGGCCAACAGCAGGTGGCAAAAATGGGGTTGTGAACGGTTACTTTCGGTCCCCGGAAACAATGCAACCCGTCGCCTACTTGACTATGGCCTTTTTAATTCTATTTTTGCGGAAATTTTAATTCGACTATGTACTGGACTTTGGAATTGGCCTCATACCTGGAAGACGCGCCCTGGCCGGCGACCAAGGATGAATTGATTGACTTTTCAATTCGTTCTGGAGCACCGCTCGAAGTGGTTGAGAATCTTCAGGAACTGGAGGACGACGGGCAACCGTATGAAAGCATTGAAGAGATATGGCCGGATTATCCGACCAAAGAAGACTTCTTCTTCAATGAAGATGAATACTGATCCGGTATAGAACCAAAAGCTGACATCGTCAGCTTTTTCTTTTTAGAAGCGCTTCCGCAATCGTCAGGTCTTCCGGAGTAGTGATCTTGATGTTATCATAGCTTCCTTCAAAAAGGAATATGGGGTGCCCGTCACGCTCAGCCACCGTGGCATCATCGGTCATGACGGCGTCTTCGGTCACCTGGTAGGCGCCTTGTATCAACTTCACATCAAAAGTCTGCGGCGTTTGGATGAGCCAGTACAGGGCACGGTCTGCCGATCGCGTGGTCTCCGGCAAACTTCCCGCAACGGGCACCGTATCTGTCATCCGAATGGAATCCTTTAACCGGACTGCGGCGACAGCGGCCTTGCGCTTGGCGGCCAATTGAAACGAAGCAGCGATCATTTCTGTACTCACCAGGGGTCGGACCCCGTCGTGAATTGCCACCAGGCCGTCTCCTGTTATCTTTTCAAGACCCCGCTGCACCGACTGAAACCGGGTTTCCCCACCGGACTGTACGAGGATGTTGTAGGATGCATGATGCTGGGCGACCAGGGTTTCCCAGGTCTTAATGTCCTCCTCCGGGAGGACGAGAATGATTTGCAGTGCTGGGGAGTATCGGACAAACGCATCGAGCGTGTGGAACAGAACGGGCTTTCCGTTCAATTCGATGAATTGTTTTGGGGTCGAATGCTTGAGCCGGGTGCCTTTCCCACCCGCCACAATCACTGCATATTCTTTCTGATCCACACGTGAAATTTGTAACTTTCCAAAAATACAGAAATTCTTATGTACAGGCTTTTTCTGTTGTTGCTGAATGGCGTTGCCATCGCCTTCCTGATTCACCGGCTGTTGAAGATTCTTTCCCAGTTGCCCCCTAGCGCCAAGAAGCGCATTGTGCTGGCTGCGGGAATTGTCCTATTGATCTTGCCTGTGATCATGATCTTCGGATTCATCAAGCCGACACCGGTATACCTGGTGGTTTATCCGATCGGGATATTCCTCTACGTGTACGCCTTCCGGTTGCAGGATTGACTTCCTAGAGGATCAACATGGCATCCCCGTAGGTGAGGAACTTATATTTCTCCTTTTTCGCGGTCTGGTATGCCTGCATGGTCAAATCAAATCCACCAAACGCGCACGCCATCATGAGCAGTGTTGATTCAGGCTGGTGGAAATTGGTGACGAGCCCGCTGCAAATCTTGAATTCATAGGGAGGAAAAATGAACTTGTCGGTCCAGCCTTCGCGCTCTTTCAGCCGGTTGTTGGCAGAGACAGCCGTTTCCAGGGAGCGCATGGCCGTGGTTCCGATAGCACAGACTTTACTTTTTTCTTCGATGGCCCGGTTTACTAACTTGACGGCCTCTGACCCAACGATGAAGTTCTCCGAATCCATCTTGTGTTTGGTGAGATCCTCGACGTCGACGGCACGAAAGGTACCGAGTCCGATGTGCAGCGTGACGTAGGTCATGTCGATTCCCTTCAGCTGAAGACGTTTCATCAATTGCTTTGTAAAGTGCAATCCCGCCGTCGGCGCCGAGACCGCTCCTTTTTTCGTGGCGTAGATGGTTTGAAAGCGCTCCTTGTCAGCGGGCTCAATTTTCCGCTTGATGTATTTGGGCAGGGGCGTCTCCCCCAATGTCTCAACAATTTTGTCGAATGCTTCCGAGTCGCCGTCGAAAAGAAAGCGGATGGTCCGGCCGCGCGATGTGGTGTTGTCTATTACTTCGGCGACCAGGTCGCCGTCACCAAAATACAGTTTGTTACCTACTCGTATTTTCCGGGCGGGATCAACCAGGACATCCCACAGGTGCATCTCTGCGTTGAGTTCGCGCAGCAGGAAGACTTCGATCTTGGCTCCGGTTTTTTCTTTCCTCCCGTACAGGCGTGCCGGAAAAACCATTGTGTCGTTGCCGACAAACACATCGCCTTCGTCAAAATAATTAACGATGTCCTTGAAAACCTTGTGCTCAATTTTGCCGGTGTCTTTGTGGATCACCATCAGGCGCGCCTCGTCCCGGTTTTCGGCCGGGTGAAGGGCGATCAAACTGTTGGGCAGATCGAATTTGAATTCGGATAACTTCATACGTAGTACGTGGATAGGGTGTTGCGGAAATGGCAGAATCCGGATGTCAAAAAGTAATTTGTTCTGCGGGATTCTTCGTTCATAAGCTTACGGGCTTTGGGCCTTTTTTTGGATAGGCCTGTCCTAAAGAGGTGCAAAAGTAAGGATTTGTTCTAATTGCCCGATTTTTACAACCGAAATCATTTTATTCACGTTAATTTGCCCAATGCTTGTATTACGACTTATCGGTGAGAGTATTGGTTTTGCCTGGAAAGCGCTCAAGTCCAACGTGTTGCGTACGATCCTTTCACTGCTGGGCGTCACGGTGGGTATTTTTGCCATAATCGCGGTCTTTACACTCGTAGACTCCCTGGAGAAGAACATCAAGTCCAGTTTCGATTTTCTGGGCACTGGCGTAATCTACGTTGGCAAATTTCCTTTTACCCCTGAAGGGAACGGGCCGTACAAATGGTGGGAATATTTCAGACGCCCGACGCCGTCGGTCAATGAATACAAGTTTCTGAAAGCCAACCTGCGAAACAAAACAGCGATCTCCATTTACGCAGCACGCGGAAATGCGGTCATCAAGCGGGGGAGCAGCAGCATCGAACAGATCGGTCTCCGGGGTGCTGGCGAAGGCTATGACGAGATTTTTGAAATGAACCTCGATGAAGGCCGCTATTTCACTCCCGACGAAGTGAATGGCGGGAGGAGCGTGGCCATCATGGGCTTCGAGGTGGCGCAGTCTCTTTTTCCAAACGGAACACCCATCGGGGATGAAGTAAAGATCAAGGGTCTTAAATACAAAGTCATTGGTGTGATGAAACGGGAAGGCCAGAGTTTCCTGGGCACGCCCAGCAACGATTTCTCGATTCTCATTCCGTACAATTCCTTTCGGAAGTTATACCAGACCGGTACTGGTGCCTGGAACGAACTGCAATCCAGCATTGGCGTCAAAGGAGCGTCGGTGGACCTTGGGTTGGTCGAACTGGAGAATGAACTCCGCGGCCTGGTGAGAGGGCGCCGCGGCCTTCGCCCCACTCAAAAAGATAATTTTGCACTCAACCGGCCCGAAGCCATAGCCAATGCGATCAGCGGACTGTTTGACGTCGTGGGAATTGCCGGCTGGATTATCGGCGGATTCTCGATCCTGGTGGGCGGCTTTGGTATTGCCAACATCATGTTTGTTTCGGTAAAAGAACGAACGTCCATCATCGGACTTCAGAAATCCATGGGTGCCAAGAACTACTTCATCTTGTTTCAATTCCTGTTTGAGGCCGTCTTCCTAAGCCTCATTGGTGGACTTGCCGGGATTATTCTGGTCTTTCTGCTCACGTTCGTTCCCTTTGGAAGCCTGGAGGTAGTGTTGAGCGCCAGGAACATCGTGCTCGGTCTCGGGGTTTCCACGGTGATCGGACTGATTGCCGGTATCGTACCGGCCGCAGTGGCTGCCCGTATGGATCCCGTGATTGCCATCCGCTCCAACGGATAATCGTTGAAACAATAAAAGTCACGCGCTATGCATGACTTTTATTATAGATGGGGAGTGCCGGATTATTTTTCTGCCTTCTCCTTGTTTTCTGCTTTCTCCTTGATTTCTGCCTTCTCCTTGACGGCTTTCTCTTTCTGGGGTTCAACGCCGGGCATAATTTTTTCTTTTATCTTCTTCTCCAACTCTTCCATTAGCTCCGGATTGTCTTCGATGAGCTGCTTCACCGCATCGCGGCCCTGGCCCAGCTTGTTGCCGCTGTAGGAAAACCAGGATCCGGATTTTTGGATGACATCCGTGGCAACGCCTATATCGACGATCTCGCCCGACTTGGAGATGCCCCTTCCGTACATGATATCAAATTCCACCACCTTAAATGGAGGTGCTACCTTGTTTTTCACCACCTTCACCCTTACCCGGTTGCCGGTAATATCATCGCTGCTCTCCTTGATCTGTCCGATCCGGCGGATGTCCAGCCGCACCGATGCGTAGAACTTGAGGGCGTTTCCTCCAGTCGTCGTTTCAGGATTGCCAAACATGATGCCGATCTTCTCGCGCAACTGGTTGATGAAGACGCAGGCACAACCGGTTTTACTGATCGTCCCGGTGAGTTTCCGCAACGCCTGAGACATCAAACGGGCCTGAAGCCCCATTTTGCTTTCCCCCATCTCGCCTTCCAGTTCCGCTTTGGGCACCAGGGCCGCAACGGAGTCGATGACGATGATGTCAATAGCACCGGAACGGATCAGGTGATCGGCAATCTCGAGGGCTTGCTCCCCATTATCGGGCTGAGAGATCAACAGGTTTTCAGTGTCGATGCCCAGCTTTTCGGCATACGCTTTATCAAAGGCATGTTCGGCATCGATAAAAGCTGCCACGCCGCCTGCCCGTTGTGCTTCGGCTATGCAATGCATGGTCAACGTGGTCTTTCCGGAAGCTTCCGGGCCGTAGATCTCGGTGACACGACCCCGGGGAATACCCCCGATGCCCAGCGCGACATCCAGGCCCAGCGACCCGGTGGAGATGGCCGGGACGTCCATGACCTTCTCATCACTCAATTTCATCACCGTTCCTTTGCCGTACGTTTTTTCGAGCTTGTCGAGTGTCAGTTGCAGGGCCTTCATTTTTTCTTTTGCGTCGCTCATATAGTAAGTGTTAAAAGTGTTAAGGTGCTTCGTGTTAAAAGTGCTAGTGCTAATGTGCTAATGTGGTGCGGTGCCATAGGCGGCGCTGTAAACAAGGGGCTGAAATTACCAATTCAATGATAATAAGGGAAAGCGGATTGGAAGAATAGTTTTCACCGGAATACCTGATTAGATTTTAAGTAACTAATCCTTAACGAATAAGGGGCAACAATCTTAATTTGCACTTTCATGAGACCGTTGCCCTTCCTGTTCATCGTCTTTTGCATGGTTCCGGTTGCAGCGGCCTGGTCCCAGTTGGACAATCGTGCTTTTGAAGACCGGTTGGTGGTGGAGCCAGCTGATTCCGGGAAACTTTTTGCAGGTGTCAACGCGATGGGATTCCTGAAAAACAATGAATACAGCAAAACGATCATTCCTGGTTATACCCTTTTCGGTGTTCAGGTTCAGCCGTACCTGAGTTATCAGATTTCCAGAAACGTCCGCCTGGATGCGGGGGCCTATTTCCAGAAAGATTTTGGGAATGAGGACGTCTCCACGGCTACCCCGGTATTCTCACTGAAGTGGAGAAAAAATGCGTACGCCATAATTTTTGGAAATATTGAGGGAAGCCTGAACCACCGGTTGATCGAACCGCTTTATGATTTTGAACGGGTTCTGAACAACCGGCTGGAGTCTGGGATTCAGTTTCAACTCAACCGTGAGGACTTTTTTGTGGATGCCTGGCTCGACTGGCAGTACATGCAGCACCTGAAGGATTCAAGGCAGGAGCAATTTGTAGCCGGTCTGTCCGTGCAGAAACGAATCGCCCGTATTGGTTCGGGATCCCTCCATCTTCCAGTCCAGGTGGTTTCCCGGCACCAGGGGGGGCAGTTGGATATGGCAGGTCTTCCCATTCAAACCCTGGTCAATACAGCCGTTGGACTTGAGTACATCAAGCCCTTTGAAGGTTTTATTCGCAAGATGAGGGTTAATGGCTTCTACGTATATGACAAGGACATCACCAAAACAAGGCAGGCCTACCTGGACGGGGACGGTTGGTATTTCAATGGAACCGTCACTTCCCGGTTTGGCTTGGATGTGATGGTCAGCTACTGGCAGGCACGTGAATTCATGTCCTTCCAGGGAGGGCGCATTTATCCGGCCGTATCTCCGTTGAATCCCGAAACCATCCAACCGGCGCCCCGGCTTCTGATTTTACGATTTCTTTATAATTACAACGTTTCGGAAGACTTGTCTGTGGCGATACGGTATGAACCATTCCTGGATCTGGCCGCGCAATCGTTCCAGTATTCCTACGGGGTGTATGTCAATTACCGGGCGCGCTATTTCCTCGCCAAACGAAAGCACTGAGTATGTGGAAGAAGATTCTTGGAGTTGTATTGCTGATCCTGGTTATTCTCACCGCGTACTATTGGTCACTTATCTCCTACGGAATTGCGCAGGGCCTGGGACAGCTGAAGATCATCCGCGAAGCGAAGCCGGTTGCAGCCTTTGTCGCAGACCCCGATTTCCCGGACTCCCTCAAGTCTAAACTGAAACTGATCCAGCAGGCGCGGCAATTTGCGATTGATTCCCTGGGGTTGAACGACACACCAAACTACACTACGCTATATGATCAGAAGGGAAATGAACTCATGTGGGTAGTTATTGCCTGCGAACCGTTCCGGTTGGTGGAGAAGCGTTGGGATTTTCCGGTCATCGGCTCGGTGCCTTACAAGGGATTTTTTGATAAAGACAAGGCTCTTAATGAACGGGAAGCGCTTGAAAAAGCAGGATGGGATGTAAGCATCAGGAATCCGGGCGGCTGGAGTACGCTCGGCTGGTTTACAGACCCCATCCTCAGCGGGATGCTGAGGCGCAGTGATGGCGACCTTGCGAGTCTGATCATTCATGAAATGGTGCACGCCACGATGTACGTGAAAGACAGCTCTGATTTCAACGAGAACCTTGCTTCGTTTATCGGCGACCGCGGTGCGGAATTGTTTCTGTGGCGAACGCGCGGCGATACGTCCCGCACGTACCAGGAGTACATTCATCAGGATGGGGACTACCGGAAAGTGGCGGAGCACATGTTGCGCGGAACCAAAAAACTCGATAGCCTGTACAAAAGTTTCCAGGAAGAAGAGCCGGTTGAAGGAAAGAAAGAAAAGAAGGAGCAATTCATCCGCCGGATTGTTGAGTCGTTGGACACGACTACATTCAGCGACGGAAAGCAGCGTTCATCCCGCTTCCGGAAACGGCTTCCAAACAATACCTACTTTGTTTCGTTCCGGACGTACGAATCAAAACATGATACCATGAAGGAAGCCTGGGTCCGGCAATTCAACCACGACCTGAAGCGAATGATTGACTACTACCGAAACCTGTACCCGCTCCTGTGAGGGCTGGAGGTTAAGGATATGTTACCAAACCGGACTCCCTTTCTAATAAGGCCGGATGTGGCTAATTTTAGGATTCAATGAGTGATGACAATGGGGAATAATCCCGTATTCAAAATTTTGGTGGTTGACGATGAAGAGTCGATCCTTGAACTCCTGAAATACAACCTGGAAAAGGAGGGATATCAAGTTAAGGTGGCCGGCAACGGCCTTGCGGGTGTGGAAATTGCCAGGAAGTTCAAACCGGATGTGGTCTTGCTTGACGTGATGATGCCTCACATGGACGGTGTTGAAGCTTGCCGCAAGCTGCGGGCCAATGCGGACCTTGCGAATACGTACATCGTGTTCCTGACGGCGCGCTCGGAAGAATACACAGAGGTCAAGGCGTTTGATGTAGGGGCGGACGACTACATCACCAAACCGATCAAGCCGCGGGCGTTGATGAGCCGGATTCAGGCGCTGCTTCGCCGCGACACCAAAGGAAAATTTTCAAACGACCAGATTACTCTCGGAGATCTTGCTATTGACCGGTCCAGCTACACCGTGCACATTCGAGGAAAGGAAATTAACCTTCCCAAAAAGGAATTTGAATTGCTGTACTTTCTGGCCAAGCACCCCAACAAGGTTTTCAACCGGGATGAGCTGCTCCAGAACATCTGGGGTTCTGATGTATACGTTTTGTCCCGCACAGTCGATGTGCATATCCGGAAAGTCCGCGAGAAGATCGGAGATGAGTACATTGCAACCGTTAAAGGCGTCGGGTACAAATTCAATCAGAACTAGCCTATGATTTACAGTGCGCGTACGCTGGCCCTGCTTCTGGCCGTGTTCATCGCCCTGGTTACGGTGCTTTTCCTGTCCCTTGTTGATGGCGCGCAGCGTAGCGCCATGGTGGTGGCTGGTCTTGTCAGTTTCTCCTCATCGTATCTCCTCATTTACGTAGTGCTTGAGTTTCTCGTGTTCCGGGAGATCAACCGGATCTACAAAATTCTTGGGAAGGTTCGCAAGAAAGAACTGCGGGGCATCGAGGAGAACAAATCGGGAGCCGTTAATCCTTTGAAAAACATTCACGAGGAGATCTACTCTTTCGCGCTGCTCAAACAAAAAGAGATCGATGAGTTGAAGAAACTGGAGGCTTTTCGCCGGGACTTTATTGCCAACGTTTCTCACGAACTGAAAACCCCTGTTTTTGCTGCCCAGGGATTCATCCACACGCTGCTGGATGGGGCCATGAAAGATAAGAGCGTGCGGAACCGTTTCTTAAAGAAAGCTGCCAAAAGCCTGGACGGGCTGGACATGCTCCTGCAGGACCTGCTTACCCTCTCCCAGATCGAGACGGGTGGGATCAAGATGAAGTTTGCGAGCATAGATATTGTTGACGTGTGCAGCGAAGTGATAGATCAGTTGGAGGAGCGGGCAGAAAAAAAGGACATCCGCATAAAACTGGCAAATGCCAAGGAGAAGTTGCTGGTATACGCCGACGGGCAGCGCATCTCGCAGGTTGTTTCCAACCTGGTGTCCAACGCCATTAATTATACTCCGGAGGGAGGCGAGGTTACCTTGTCGTTTGAGGTAGGGAAAAAGAACGTCACCCTTTTGGTCAGAGATACAGGAGAAGGTATACCGGCCGAACACCTGCCGCGTATTTTCGAGCGGTTCTACCGGGTTGATCAAAGTCGCAGCCGTGAAAAAGGAGGGACGGGACTTGGGCTTGCCATCGTGAAGCATATTCTCGAGGGACACGGCACCCGGGCGGAAGTGGAGAGCGTCCTTGGAAAAGGATCCGTCTTCAGTTTCAAGTTGCCGCGGGCTACCGGAGAAGGCGGGAAAGAGTAGTTTTGCCGACTGCAGTCCATGTCCAAAACAAAAACCATTCGATTTGCGGATTTGATCTTGTTCGAGAACAAGGATTACCTGTTGGTGAGCAAGCCCCCGTTTATGGCCACGCTCGAGGATCGGGTGGCCCCCGAAAATCTATTGGCCATGGCGCGCGAACGGGAACCGGATGCCCAGGTTTGTCATCGGTTGGATAAAGATACATCGGGGGTCCTGGCCATTGCCCGGAACCCGGAGGCCTACCGGCATTTAAGCATGCAGTTTGAACACCGCACGGTGACCAAGATTTATCATGCCCTGGTCGACGGCCGGAAAGATTTTGACAACGAGGTTGTCAAGGCCCGGATCCTGAAGCAAAAAGATGGAAGCGTGAAGATTTCCTCCCAGGGAAAGGATGCCCAGACAACGTTCAACACCCTCCGGGTATTTGGACACCACACGCTCGTGGAGTGCCGGCCGCTGACCGGACGGATGCACCAGATCCGCATACACCTGGCCGTGCTGGAAGCACCCATCACCGGC
Organism: Cytophagales bacterium; assembly: GCA_034440075.1. GTDB lineage: Bacteria > Bacteroidota > Bacteroidia > Cytophagales > Cyclobacteriaceae > ELB16-189. The sequence continues at coordinate 103,220 of JAWXBL010000033.1, read as the reverse complement.
GATGACCTGTATGGAGGTAAACCCTTCCTCGTTTCTTCTATCAAAAGGAATTTTAATGTGAAGAAAGACACGGAAGAGCAGCCCTTGATGAAGCGGATGGCTTTACACGCATTTTCAATTGAATTTCGCGGTTTGGATGGCTCGTTGATCCATGTTGAGGCACCCTATCCGAAGGATTTTGCGGCCCTGATAAAGCAGCTTTCAGCCTACGATTCCTAAAATCAGAGGGCTCCTTGCATAATCACATTATTGGGCCTACTTTTGTGTCCCTTTTTGAAAAGGCCCGTTTTTAAGTAGTTAAACCGTTTATTCAAGTGGATTCGATCAGTTACAAGACCAAGAATGTCAACAAAGCCACCGCCGAGAAGAACTGGGTGTTAGTGGATGCTGAAGACCAGGTGTTGGGCCGTGTGGCCAGCCAGATTGCCAAGGTGATCCGGGGCAAGCACAAGACCAATTATTCTCCCAACGTCGACTGTGGTGACAACGTGATTGTCATCAATGCCGAAAAGGTGAAGATGACCGGGAAAAAGTGGACGGACCGGGTAATTTTTACCCACTCCGGTTACAACGGCGGCCAGCGCGAGACTACCCCCAACATGATCAAAGCGAAGTATCCGGAACGTCTGATCGAGCATGCCGTGCGTGGCATGTTGCCCAAGAACACGATCGGCCGTCAATTATTCAGGAGCCTCCACGTGTATGCCGGTACAGCGCACCCCCACGAGGCCCAGCAACCCAAAGTTCTTAAATTCTAACGCTCATACATGGAGATTATCAACACCATCGGTCGCAGAAAAACATCCATCGCCAGGATTTATGTGAAACCTGGAAAAGGAAACATTGTGGTTAACGACCGTGAACTCAAGACTTACTTCACTTCTGAAATTCACCAGATTACTGTCAAGCAGGCGTTCGCTCTAACCAAAACAGATGGGAACTACGATGTCACCGTCAATGTAGAAGGCGGCGGTGTCAAAGGACAGGCAGAAGCCATTCGGTTGGCCATTGCCCGCGCCTTGGTGACTATGGACGCAGAGACCAGGGCTCCGTTAAGAAAAGAAGGGTTGCTTACCCGCGATTCACGCATGGTAGAGCGCAAGAAGCCCGGTCGCAGAAAGGCAAGAAGGAAATTCCAGTTTAGCAAACGTTAATTCATACGATACCCGAAGCATGGCAGATAAAATGACAACCCAGGAACTGATGGAAGCCGGTGTTCACTTTGGACACCTTACCCGGAAATGGAATCCCCGCATGTCGGAATACATTTTCATGGAAAACAACGGCATCCATATCATCGATTTGAACAAGACGCTGAAGTGCCTGGAAGAAGCGACGTATGCAATGAAGAACATTGTCCGCTCCGGACGGAAGATCATGCTGGTGGCCACCAAGAAGCAGGCCAAGGATGTGGTAGTGGAAGAAGCGAAGCGGTTGAACATGCCGTATGTCACCGAGCGGTGGCTGGGCGGGATGCTTACCAACTTTGCCACGATCCGCAAGTCATTGAAGAAACTCTCTCAGATTGAGAAGTTGATGAAGGATGACGCTTTTAATAACGTTGCCAAGCGCGAACGACTGATGATCTCGAGGGAGAAAGCAAAGCTGGAGAAACTACTCGGCGGCATTGCCGACCTGAACCGCTTGCCTGCAGCCCTGTTTGTGATTGACGTGAAGCGCGAGCACATCGCCGTTTCAGAAGCACAAAAACTAAACATTCCGGTGTTCGCGATGGTGGATACCAATTCCGATCCTTCCGACATCGATTTTCCGATTCCCTCCAACGACGACGCTTTCAAGTCCATTTCAATCATCACCAAGTACGTAAGCAAGGCGATTGAAGAGGCCCTGATGGAGCGCAAGAAGGACAAGGAAGATGCAGGATTGAAGAAAGAAGAAGACGAAAAACGCAGCGTGGACGAGGCCGTCCACGAGGATGCAAAATAATAATTAGCCGATTTGGCCGATTTGCTAATTAGCCAAACAACAAAAAGACATCGGCCCATTGCCGGTGTTTTTTTTTAGCCGTATGACCATTGAATTGTAAATAAATAAAACACGAATTATGTCAGCAATCACAGCACAAGAGGTTAATAAACTCCGCACGATGACCGGAGCGGGTATGATGGACTGTAAAAAGGCCCTGACGGAGGCCGATGGCGATTTTGAAAAGGCCATTGAAATTCTCCGGAAGAAAGGCCAGAAAGTTTCCGCGTCACGTTCCGACAAAGAGGCCCGTGAAGGTTCTGTGTTCATCCGGGTATCGGATGATAAGAAAGAGGCGGTGCTCATTGCACTGAACTGTGAAACGGATTTCGTGGCCAAGAACGAGGAGTTTCAGGGTCTTGGAAAACTTATCGCGGAAACTGCGTTTACGGCAAAGCCTTCAGACAAGCAGGCACTGCTTCTGGAGAAAGCCGGTGCTGTTACCCTGGGAGAAAAGATAACCGAACTCGTGGGAAAGATGGGAGAGAAACTGGAAGTCACTGAGTTTGTTCACATGAAGGGTGAAGTCGTTGTTCCGTACATCCATTCGGGAAGCAAACTGGGGGTATTGGTTTCACTGAAAGGCGTCAATGGCAAGGATGTCACCGAAGCAGGCAAGGATGTGGGCATGCAGATCGCTGCCATGAATCCTGTCGCGCTGGATGAGAAATCGGTGGATCAGTCCGTCATTGAAAAGGAGCTGGAGATCGCCAAAGCGCAGATTCTTGCCGAGGGCAAGCCGGCAAACATGATAGACAAGATTGCCCAGGGCAAGCTTCAGAAATTCTACAAAGACAATACGCTCGTCCACCAGCCGTTTGTGAAAGACAGCTCCAAGACGGTGGCGCAGTACCTGGACAGTGTATCCAAGGGGCTGGCCGTGGCAGAGTTCAAGCGGATTGTGATTGGATAGTCGCTATAACTGAAAGAGCAGAGGCTGTCCGAAGTGGCAGCCTTTTTTGTGTTTGAAATTTTAGTGAAACCAATTCCTTTGTTCGTCATCGATAACTTATAATTTTAGTCCAATGAGCGCGTACTCCAGGGTGGTTTATTGGGCCCGACTATTCCGGGAGGCCATCCTGGGATCGGAGCAAAACTTTACGCAGGGTAGCATTAACCGGGCGTTGTTCCTCCTTTCCATACCCATGATCCTCGAAATGGCCATGGAGTCTCTCCTGGCTGTAGTCGACATCTACTTCATTAGCCGACTCAATGACAACAATGCAGTAACAGCGGTGGGGCTTACAGAGTCCATCATCGCCATCGTGTATTCGCTGGCCATGGGCGTAGGAATGTCGGCGACCGCCATGGTATCGAGACGGGTCGGTGAGTTAGACCACAAAGGAGCTTCGGATGCAGCCGTAAACGCGCTCTACATCGGCCTGGCCATTTCGATAGGAATCGGGGTGACAGGGTTTCTTTTTTATGAAGATCTCTTGAGGCTGATGGGTGCCTCCGACGCCATCGTTACGGTAGGTTCCCGCTATACCTTGTGGATGCTGGGTGGAAATTTCACCATCGTAGCGCTGTTTCTGGTAAACGCGATTTTCCGCGGAGCCGGAAACGCAGCCATCGCCATGCATTCCCTGTGGATTGCCAACATCCTCAACATGGTGCTTGATCCGATCCTGATTTTCGGATGGGGTCCGGTGCCGGCCTACGGCGTGGAAGGCGCAGCTATTGCCACCAACATCGGGCGCGCAGCAGGAGTGCTGTATCAGGTGTATTTCCTGATAGGCAAGCGGGGCATTATCCAAATCCGGAAAGAGAACCTGGAAATAAAAACGGACATCATCCTGCGGCTGTTGAAAGTGTCAGCCGGAAATGTCGGCCAGTTCCTGATTTCAACGGCGAGCTGGTTGTTCCTTGCCCGCATCATTGTCGTTTTCGGCAGTGCGGCTTTTGCCGGATACCAGATCGCCATCCGCGTGATCATCTTCACCATCCTGCCTTCGTGGGGGATGGCCAACGCAGCGGCAACACTGGTGGGTCAAAACCTGGGAGCGAACCAGCCGGAGCGTGCGGAAGCCTCGGTGTGGAAAGCGGGTTTCCTGAACATGATCTTCCTCGGCCTTGTGTCGATTGTATTCTATTTCGTGTCAGAGCCGATCATGCGTATATTTTCGTCCGACACGGAGGTCGTGTTTCATGGCACGCAGTGCCTCCGGATTGTGGCGCTGGGATATGTCTTTTATGGGTTTGGAATGGTGGTCGTGCAGGCCTTCAACGGCGCCGGGGATACCCGGACACCTGCCATCCTCAATTTTTTCTGTTACTGGTTGTTTCAGATACCCCTCGCATACATATTGGCCATGAATCTGGATTTTGGCGCCCAGGGCGCATTCTGGGCAATTGCCATTACTGAATCTCTGATTGCGGTCGTGGCAGTTTTACTGTTCCGGAGAGGAACATGGAAGTCGGTGAAGATCTAGCCACTCATTATCCGTGCTAGGTCTTTTTCCGGAAGGCAGCCTTTACCGCATTTTCCAACTCCTCACCGGCTTTTTTCAGCGCTACCTCCACTTCTTTCCACCGCGCGGAATCGCTGGCTTCGTTTTTCAGCTTTTCACCCGATGTCCGGAGTTCCCCGTATTTTTTCCGGAGATCGGCCTCTACCCGTGTCCCTGCCTCTTTCAATTCGACGTGGAACTGGTCCAATCGCTTCCCGAAGTCCTTTAGAATTTTCTCTGCTTTCCCTTCTTCTGTCGTTTCCATAGCACGTGGATTGTTTTGATTCCCTAAATTACAGACTTTAAATCAAACTGTATGGAAAAGGAGCAGGAGGAGGACCCGTTGGATCTAATCCAGCGCATGCTGGAGAATAAATCGGCTGCCAAGCAAATTACTTTCCGGAAGATTTTGTCGGCATTTGAAATACTGGCCAAGGAATCAAAGCATGTTATTACCGAACTCAAGAAAAAGGGCAATCCGGCAGATCAGGATGTGACTGTTGACTTTATGCGGGTCAACGAACATGAATTTCAACTGAAGCTGGCCGGCGATCTGCTTATTTTCGTATTGCACACCAACATTGTGACGTTCGATGAAACGCACGACGTTATGAAAGATCCGTACATCCGTGAAAAGGACATTAACCGGTACTTTGGGCAAATCATGATTTACAATTTCATGTCGGATTCGATCAAATTTCACCGAATTAACGATCCCGGCTATTTGCTGGCCCGGCTCCTCATCAACCACGACGGACGATACATCATTGAAGGCGAAGGCAAGCTGGGCGTAGTATTCAGTCATATTTCTGATACACCCATAAATGTTCAGGATCTCAATATCCTGGTGAAACTGGCACTTACCCTTGCCATCGAAAATGATCTGATGGCGCCACCTTATCCGCAGGTCAAGTTTATCACCCTGCATCAGAAGATTGAAAAGACGCAGGAATTGGGTGCGGGGCAGAAAATTGGATTCCGCATGAGTTATCATGGAGCGGTGGAAGGATAGATATTAGACCCGGCAGGGTTGGCCGGAGGAGTCAAAATCAGTTACTTTTGGAAGGTGAACCTAACTCAAGCCATGTGATTAGACGGAAGATCTCATTCATGTCTATGTTCCTTGTCGCCGTGCTCTTGCTGGCGTCGTGTGCTTCTTCCCGAAAGACCCATAAGAAACTGAAACCCGGCAAGCCGATTCCCTGCCCGCTGAAGGATTGCTGATTATGCGAAAAATCATCGTTGCAATTGACGGGTTCTCAGCCTGCGGAAAAAGCACAACCGCGAAGGAGGCGGCAAAGATTTTAGGATATCGCTATATCGATTCCGGTGCGATGTACCGCGCCGTCACACTGTTCTTTCTCGACAACCACATCGCGCTCACCAATCCCCGGGAAATTGAGAAAGGCCTTAGCCGTATAAAAATTTCATTTCAGGTTGACAAAGATGGTGATACCATGACGTTCCTGAATGGCCTGAACGTAGAACGCGAAATCCGGGACATGCGGGTGTCGGAATTTGTGAGCCAGGTCAGCACCATCGCGTCGGTTCGGCTGGCTATGGCAGGACAGCAGCGTAAAATGGGTAAGGAACGGGCGATCGTTATGGATGGCAGGGACATTGGGACCGTGGTTTTTCCCGATGCAGAGCTCAAGTTGTTCATGACGGCGGACATTTTGGTCCGGGCGTTCCGACGTCAACGGGAATTGCTGCTCCGGGATGAAATGGTGGACATCGACTCGATCATCGACAACCTTCTGAAGCGCGATAAAATCGACAGTACCCGACGGGAAAGCCCCCTGAAAAAGGCAACGGATGCCATCGAGATTGATACCACCCATATTACCATCGAAGAAGAAGTTGATGAAGTAGTCAGACTGGCCCTGGGGAAGATTTTCCGGCGGAAAAATTAGGACCTTTCCAAAAACCAAAAACCTTCAACAAAACCCCAAGAAAACCTTGCTGGCAGTGGATTATTGCTAATTTTGCCCTTGCCTAGAACTGTACGCTGTCACTAACATCCATGGGGAAATTTATTCGTCTCAAAAAAGGATTTACCATCAATCTTGCCGGCAAGGCAACGCCCAAAATTGGTGAATCCGAGGCCCCCGATACGGTGGCGATCAAGCCCACTGACTTTCAGGGACTTTACATCCCCAAACTGGTCGTCAATGAAGGCGATTCGGTCAAGGCCGGAACGGTGCTCTTCCATGACAAGAAGTATAATCAGGTAAAATTCACGTCTCCGGTCAGCGGCGAAGTGGCTACCATCATCCGGGGCGACAAGCGGAAACTTCTGGAGGTTGTTATCCTGGCCGATAAATCCATTCAGTACGAGTCTTTCAAGAAGCACACGGTTTCCGAGATTGCCAACCTCTCTGCCGAGGAGGTCAAAACGCAGATGCTCACGTCGGGGGTGTGGGTCAACCTGATCCAGCGTCCGTTCGGAACCATTGCCGAGCCAGCGGGTGTCCCCAAGGCCATTCATATTTCGGCATTCGACACGGCTCCCCTGGCTCCTGAGTACAGCATCCTGTTTAAGGGACAGGACCACTTCTTTCAAACCGGTGTTGACATCCTCAAGAAACTTACGACCGGAACGGTTCATGTAAACATTCATACCGGCAGCGAACTGTCCACGGTTTTTTCCCAGGTGAAAGGCGCTGACGTAAACAAATTTTCCGGACCTCATCCGTCGGGCTGCGTGGGTGTGCAGATTCATCACATCGATCCGATCAACAAGGGCGACCTCGTTTGGACCATCAATCCATTCGGCGTGATTCAACTCGGAAAACTATTTCTGCAGGGGATTTACGATGCATCAAAGATTGTTGCGTTGACTGGGTCGGAAGTGAAAAACCCGCATTATGTCAAGACCATTACGGGAGCATCCATAAAGAAAATCGTGGCAAACAATATTGCCTCAGACAACGTGCGGTTTGTTTCAGGTAACCCGCTAACGGGAACCAACATCGGCAAGGATGGACATCTTGGATTTCACGATCACCAGATTTGCGTTCTGCCGGAAGGCAATCACCATGAGTTTATCGGATGGATCCTGCCGGGCATCAACAAGCTTAGCTTTCAGCGTGCGTTCGGCCTCTTTTCCTTTCTCATGCCTTCACACGAATTCAAAGTAAACACCAATACACACGGGGAGCCGCGCGCGCTCGTCCAGACCGGGATTTTCGAACAGCTGGTGCCCATGGACATATTACCCGGTCATTTGCTGAAGAGCGTTCTGGCCGAAGATATCGATGAAATGGAAGCCCTCGGGATTTATGAAGTGATTGAGGAGGACGTTGCGCTGTGCGAATTTGCCGATGTCTCGAAACACAATGTGCAGGAGATCCTGCGCGATGGTATTGAATTGATTCGGTTGAGCTAAATGAAAATATGAAGTTCTTGAGAAACCAGCTTGATACCGTCAAGCATCATTTCGAAAAAGGAGGCAAGTGGGAGAAGTTTTTCTTTGCGTACGAAGCATTCGACACCTTTTTGTTTTCACCCAATACGGTTACGGATCAGCGTGGCGCCCAGATACGGGATGCAATTGACCTGAAACGTCTGATGATGACGGTCATCATCGCCATGGTGCCTTGCTTGATATTTGGGATGTGGAACGTGGGTCATCAACATTTTCTGGCCGTCGGCCAGGCGGCAGACTTCGGTCAAAAGATAGGGCTGGGAGCATTAAAGACTGTTCCTATCATCATCGTTTCATACGGGGTCGGACTGGGCATTGAATTCATATTCTCCACGATCCGGCGGCACCCTGTCAACGAAGGTTATCTGGTTACGGGCATGCTCATTCCGCTGGTGATGCCGGCAGACATTCCGCTATGGCAGGTTGCGGTGGCAACGGCCTTTGCAGTTATCATTGGAAAAGAAGCGTTCGGCGGCACGGGTATGAACGTTGTCAACATCGCGCTGACGGCGCGCGCCTTCCTGTATTTCGCATATCCGCTACAAATCTCCGGCGAGGTGTGGACTTTTCTGGGTAGCGAAGCCACTACCGTGGCAGGATATTCCGGAGCGACGCCGCTGGCGATCGCCGCACAAAGCACGGGCAATGTGGTTACAGACCTGAATGCATTTGGGGCAAGCTGGGGGGAAGGGCTTTACTCTTTCTGGAACATGTTCATAGGGGTTATCCCCGGATGCATCGGGGAAACATCTACCCTGATGTGCCTGATTGGTGGATTCATTCTGATTGCGACAGGTGTTGGCAGCTGGAAAATTATTGTGAGCGTGTTTGGCGGGGCATGGGGTATGGGCCTCTTGCTGAATGCGTTGGGATCTTCAGCATTTTCCCAGGTTCCTGCACATTATCACCTGGTCATGGGCGGATTGGCCTTTGGAGCGGTGTTTATGGCTACGGATCCGGTAACAGCGGCGCAAACCGAAACCGGTAAGTGGTTTTACGGTTTAATGATCGGTATGTTTACGGTATTGATACGCGTATACAATCCGGCTTATCCCGAAGGAATCATGCTGGCGATCCTGTTGATGAATGTGTTCGCCCCGATGATTGATTATTTTGTTGTGAGCGCAAATAAGAAAAGGAGGTTACATCGTGCGACAGTCTAACACTTATATTATTCTTTACGCCGCGGCCATTACGTTTGTCTGCGGAGGATTGCTGGCCTTTGCTGCGGTGAGCCTGAAGGACAGACAGGACGCCAATGTGGCCCTTGAGCAGAAAAAGAATATCCTCTCTTCCGCCATCTCGCTGAAAGAAGGCGATGATATCAATGCGATCTATGCAGATCAGGTCAACGGATTTGTCCTCGACGTCGACGGTAATGTCAAGGAGGGAATGTCTCCGGTGCAAGTGATTATTGCCAGGGAATACAAGAAAGCCCCCAAAGACCGGCTCCTACCCGTGTATGAATTTCGCAGCAAAGAGGATTCTTCCAAGATTGAATATGCGGTGATGCCTGTCTATGGTTTTGGGTTGTGGAATAATATATGGGGCTTTGTTGCCGTTAAGTCCGACTTCAACACTATCCAGGGTGTCCGCTTTTCACACGCAGGAGAAACACCAGGGCTCGGAGCCCGTATTGATTCAGACGAAGTTCAGGACCGCTTCAAGGGGAAGACCCTCTTCGATAATGGCACGCTGAAGTATGTGACCATTCAGAAAGGGGAGGGCGTAGACTATAGCGACGAACCGCATAAAGTGGACGGCATGTCGGGAGCAACACTTACCGGAAAAGGCGTCAACAACATGTTGGTGGATTATTTGTCCTGCTATGAGAAGTATTTGAAAAAGAACGCTGCCGCAAACCAATAAAGCCATGAGTACTGCAACCGTTGAAGAAAAAGTAGTTGTAAAAAAATCGGAACCGCTGTTCTCCAAGAAGAACAGAGCCCTGGTATCCAACCCGCTGGATATTGATAATCCGGTAACCGTCCAGGTGCTGGGCATCTGTTCGGCGCTTGCGGTGACCACCCAGATGAAGCCGGCCTTTGTTATGACGATTGGATTAACTGTAGTTGCGGCTAGTTCAAGCGTAGCCATTTCATTCTTGCGCAATACGATCCCATCGCGGATCCGCATTATTGTTCAGCTGGCCGTGGTTTCACTTTGGGTAATCATGGTGGACCAGCTTCTGAAGGCCTATGTGTACGATGTATCCAAACAGCTGACTGTATTTGTTGGATTGATAATCACCAATTGCATCGTCATGGGCCGCCTGGAGGCGTTTGCCATGGGAAACAAACCCTGGCCTTCTTTTATGGACGGACTTGGAAACGGGTTGGGATACGGCCTGATATTGATGTCCATTGCATTCGGCCGCGAATTCCTGGGGTCCGGTTCCATATTTGGATACAAGGTTTTTGCTGAACTCGGAATACCCTACCAGGGAAACGGGTTGTTGCTTTTTCCCGCTGGAGCGTGTATCCTGTTGGGGATTATCATCTGGATTCAGCGAACGTTAAATGGTTTTAGGGAAGCTCACTAGTCACTAAAAAGATATGGAGAACTTAGTAAACATTGGGATTCGGTCGATTTTTATCGACAACATGATTTTCGCGTATTTTCTCGGGATGTGTTCTTTTCTGGCCATCTCGAAGAAAGTGAAGACGGCATTCGGTCTGGGCCTGGCGGTTATTTTTGTCATCGGCATCACCGTTCCGATCAACTGGCTGATTCAGAATTATATCCTTGTGCAGGGATCCTTCGCGTGGCTGGGCCCGGAGTATGCCAACATCGACCTGAGTTTTCTGCAGTTTATCGTTTTCATATCCGTGATTGCCGCCATGGTTCAGCTTACAGAGATGGTGGTTGAGAAGTTTTCACCTGCACTCTACGGCACCTTGGGTATTTTCCTCCCGCTGATTGCCGTAAATTGTTCGGTGCTGGGAGCCGCCTTGTTCATGGTGGGCCGTCCCTACAACTTGACGGAGGCGACCGTGTTTGGGCTGGGATCAGGTATCGGATGGCTGCTGGCCATCGTCGCGCTTGCTGGTGTGCGTGAGAAAATGAAATATTCCAACGTCCCCGCGCCGCTAAGAGGTCTGGGCATTACGTTCATACTCGTAGGGCTGATGTCGTTAGGGTTTATGAGTTTCCTCGGATTCACTATCTGATCCGTCCCCCATCCAACCTGCGGGCCCTTATTCAGGAAAGTTCGGTACCTTGTCTCAATGAACTGCTATGAAAAACCTGGTTGGAAAAACGGTACGCTACTTTTTTAATGGAACCCTCTTTATCGTACCCCTGGTTGCTACGGTGTATGTCATTATTGAAGCTTTTCAATGGCTTGACAGCCGGCTGGAACTTCCGTATCCGGGCGTAGGCTTCGCGATCATCCTTACGGCCATCACACTCTTCGGCTATTTCACAACCAATTTTGCCTTCCAGACATTTACCAGTTGGTTCGATCAACTGATGAACAAGATTCCCATGGTAAAATTATTCTATTCTTCTGTGAAAGATCTCCTCGCCGCATTTGTGGGTGACAAACGAAAGTTCAGTAAGCCCGTGCTGGTGACAGTTAATAAGGAGAATACCATCCATCGGATTGGATTTATTACACAGTCTGATCTGTCGGAAATAGGACTCAAAGACATGGTGGTTGTCTATTTTCCGCAATCCTATACATTTGCCGGTGATCACTTTGTGGTGTCGCGCGAAAACATCCGGGAGCTAAATGTTCCGGGATCGGTAGCTATGAAATTTATTGTTTCCGGAGGTATTTCCGGTCTGAGCGAATCCTAAGCAAGCATTCATGCGCGTGTGTCTGATTCTTCTTTGCCTGATGGCCTGTCAATCCAACGAGGCCGACGCCCCGGAACTTGTGACACGCGGTGCTCAGCAGATCGGACAGACCAGCGTAGTACTCGAAGCGCAGATCACCGAGGTTGGACCGGTCCGCCCGATCCTTTTTGGTCTTCTGTGGGATACGCAGCCGGACCTCTCGATGGCGGTTGCTGCGAACAGAAATGTCCTGGGTTCTACCAGCGAACCCCGGCTGTTCAGCATCAAGCTGGAAAATCTCACAGCGTCTACGACATATTATTACAGGGGCTTTACCGCAAACGGAGGCTATACGAAAATCTACTACGGTAATTCCCAGACTTTCACGACTCTTCCTTAAAGGTCGTAGGAGTGATTAGCTGATTACACCAGACCCAATCAGTTCCTCGCCGTCATACCAGGCGGCAAATTGCCCCGGGGCCACCCCGCGTTGAGGTTGATCAAATATGAGGTATACACCTTCGCCGGTTTTGTGCAATGCACACGCCTGCAGCGGCTGTCGGTACCTGATCCGGGCTTCATACCTCCTGGATTCATGAACTTCCGGTGTGAGATCTTCTCGCACCCAATGCACTTCATCGTTTGGAATAAACAGCCCCCTGCGGTACAACCCCGGATGGTCTTCTCCCATGCCGGTGTAGATGATATTCTCCCGCGTATCCGTTCCAATGACAAAGAGTGGTTTCTCAAACCCGCCCACCCGCAAGCCGCGCCGCTGGCCGATGGTGTAAAAATGGGCGCCCTGGTGCTCCCCAATTACCTCTCCTGCATCCGCGGAGTATTCGAATGGTCGCGCCAGTTCCTTTAGGTCAGTTGTCTGATGACCATTGCGGAAGATATCTGACGTGGAGGCCACCTCAATCACGTTCCCTTTTTTTGATTCCAATTGCTGCTGCAGAAAGTCGGGCAAGTGCACTTTTCCGATGAAGCATAGGCCCTGTGAGTCTTTCTTTTCGGCAGTAGCCAGGTTGGCTTTCCGTGCGATTGCGCGGACGTCCGGCTTCAGCAATTCACCGATGGGAAAGAGTGCCCTGGAAAGCTGTTGCTGATTCAGTTGACATAAAAAATAACTCTGATCTTTGTTCGGATCAAGTCCCGCAAGCAAGCGATAAACGGTTTTTCCATTTATTTCTGTTTCCGATTTCCGTGCGTAGTGACCGGTGGCAACAAAATCAGCGCCTAGCTTCAACGCCGCGTTGAGGAAAATATCAAACTTTATTTCGCGGTTGCACAGGATGTCCGGATTGGGTGTACGGCCCCGCTTGTACTCAGCAAACATGTAGTCGACGATCCGCTCCTTGTACGCTTCACTCAGGTCGATGGTTTGAAAGGGAATGCCCAGGTGCTGGGCAACGATCATCGCATCGTTGCTGTCATCCAGCCAGGGGCACTCTTTGCTGATCGTCACGGAATCGTCGTGCCAGTTCTTCATGAACATGCCGATCACCTCGTACCCTTGCTCTTTCAGAAGAAAGGCGGCAACGCTGGAATCAACTCCTCCGGATAAACCGACAACAACACGTTTCATGTATTCAAATAGGAAAAGGCAGTGAAACTACCTGATGGAAGTCATTTTTTCACTCAAAAGTTCATTGACAAGAAGATTAAATCGCTCTTTAAACTGCTCGTGATAAACACCTGTACCGGGGCCCTCGAAGCCGGTGTAGATGTGCTTTACCTTCCCGTCTCTTCCAATCATAATGGTGGTAGGGAAAGCAATCACCTTATTGAGCATGGGGAGTGTCTTGCCGGCCTCGAGTTTGTCATCAAGACCAGCAATGACGAAATCGTACGGAACCTGTAACTTCTCCACCATTTTGTTTACCCGCGCAGTCGCGTAGTTGAAATCACTTTTTCGTTCATAGGCAAGACCGAGAATCTCTACACCGCGGTTGTGATTTTCAGCATACCATTGGCTGAGAAACCGGGTCTCGTCCATACAGTTGGGGCACCAGGTGCCGAAAATCTGAAGGATAAGAACCTTGCCCTTGAACCGGTCGTCGGAGGGACTTACCGGATTGCCCTTCAGGTCGGGAAAGCTGAATGCGATTCGGTCGAACCCATCCTTCAGGTATGTGAGGGACTCCGGGTCGGGCATTCGCGCACCGACGTTCTTGACGCCTGCAAAGGTCTCGTGGCTGCTTTTGCCAGAGTAATAATCTCCACGGATGGAATCTCCAGATAGGGTAGCAATGAAAAGAAAGGCGTGGTTCCCATCGAAGGTGCTTAACAGGAGTTGGTTGTCCACCACATTTCCTTCCAGGTACCGATAATCTCCCAGTGGGGTCAGAAATGTTCCGGTAAGGTGATTTCCATGCTGCTCAATGACGCCGACTGATGGATAGGTGTCCTTGGTTGTTGTAAATTCGATTTGATACTTTCCTGCAAAATTCGGCTCAAGGGAAGTCTCCACATGCTTCGCAAAGCGGTAGGCATCCCCAAACCTTGCTGAAAAGGGAAGACTGGCATTGGGTGCGTAATTTTTGTAGAAGGTTCCCGTCAACTCATTGCCTGCCATTCTCGCGCGTAGCTCGGCGTCAAAAATATGAAGGACCATGGTCACGGAATCCCCACGGACTGTAACTTCATCCAGAAGAATCTTCTCCGTTGAGTTGATCAGGTAGGCCACATAGGAATTCTCCTGTTTCACAATTTCAAAGGTAAAGGGGAGTTCTTTTTCCTGGAGGGTGATCACCCCGCGCCAGGTGCCGGTGCGCAGCTCGGCTGGCTGCTGGCAAGAAAGGAGAAGGAAGATAGAAGTAAAAAACGCATCTTGGCAGGGAGTTTTGTGTTTGAACGCCCAAAAATAAGGAAATGTTCGATGGACTAAAGATTCTGGAACTGGCGTCGGTGCTGGCCGGACCGAGCGTCGGGCAATTTTTCGCTGAATTGGGCGCCGAGGTTATTAAAGTAGAGAACCCCAGGACCGCCGGAGATGTTACCCGAAGTTGGAAAACGAACGGAGAGCAGACGGATGACCGCTCCGCCTACTTCTGTTCGTGCAATTGGGGCAAGAAATCGATCGCCCTTGATTTGAACAAGGATGCTGACAGGGCCATCGTCTTACAACTAGCCAAGCGGGCAGACATTGTCCTCGCCAGCTACAAGCCGGGGGACGCAGAAAAACTCGGTGTGGCGTTTGAGCAGCTGCGCCAGGAAAATCCAGCGGTGATCTATGGTCAGATTTCCGGCTATGGCCCCGACGATGATCGCGTGGGATACGATGCGGTAGTGCAGGCAGAGTCCGGCTTTATGGATCTCAACGGCGAACCCGACGGCCCCCCGACCAAAATGCCAGTGGCCTTGATTGATGTCCTTGCGGCACATCAGTTGAAGGAAGGGCTCCTGATCGCCTTGCTTAAGAAAGAGCGGACGGGGGAAGGAAGCCTGGTGGAAGTTTCACTCCTTCAAACGGCTATTGCTTCGCTTGCCAACCAGGCGACAAACTGGCTGGTGGCTGGCAAGCTTCCGCGCCGTCAGGGCTCAGCACATCCCAACATTGCTCCCTACGGAGATAGCTTTCTTTCCAGGGATGGAAAGCGGTTACTGCTGGCCGTGGGAAGTGACCGGCAATTTGAGCAGTTGAGCAAGGTGCTCGGACTTGGCGACGAGCCGGGCTTTCTGGAAGCGTTCCGTACCAATTCAGTACGCGTTGAAAAACGGGAGGAACTGAAGGGGATTCTGGCAGCCAAAATACGGACACGGGAGTCCGGGGAACTGCTGGTGGCTATGCACAAGAAGAAAATTCCGGCCGGGTTGATACAGAATGTCCAGGAGGTGTTTGCCTCCAGTCAGGCCAGGGATCTGCACGTGCATGCTGACGGCATTTCCGGGGTCCGTTCATTTGTCGCCACGGGCACACCAAAAGTATCTGCAATCACACCGCCGCCGCATCTTGATGCGCATCGCAGGGAGATTATTGCATTGATTTCTGCGTAAGCACCCACGCGTACCCACTTCGCGTAACCTCCACTACAGGCATTTTTTAAGCTTCTCATTGACAGCATTTTAGGGGAGGGGTCTCATCTGCAAGGTTGAACTTTAAATTGGAGGCAATAGTGCGTCTGCAGGCTTAATTCGGCGAAATTGTACAAGAAAGTGGGGAAAAGTGGAGGAAAGTGGTATGAAAATGTATAAGTTTGCTTACGAAGTACCCTGAACCTGAGAAGGATAGGGGGACGAGTAAAGACAACCACTATAGTCTATGACTTTCTTCACCAGTGAATTTGAGTGTAAGCTAGATGCCAAAGGCAGGCTCGTCCTGCCTTCGCGGATCAAGGCCCAGCTTCCCGGCGACGGGGGGCAGGAGTTGGTCATGCGCAAGGGATTCGAGCCATGCCTGATTCTCTATCCGATGGTGGAGTTCAAGAAAGTCTTCTCAAAAATTTCCGGATTAAACGAGTTCAACGAAGAGTACCGCAAACTTCAGCGGAACTTTTTGTCGGGCGTGGTCACGGTGGAGCTGGACAGCAACGGCCGCTTCCTTATCCCCAAGAACATGCTCGCCTACGCACAGCTCGACAAGGATGTCGTGTTGGTGGGTACGGGCAACAAAGTTGAGGTCTGGAAGCCATCCATTTATGAGAAGCATCAGATCAGTGACCCTGGTGAGTTGTCAAAGCTGGCAGGAAAGTATTTGAATGAGTAACGGCATGAACGAAACTCAAAGTTTACGCTTTGAATTTCATTCGTGGGTTTTCTTCGAAACGTGTTTGCGGCTTGTACCGGTGTGTTGGTTGGTCTTTGAATTAAAGAAAGAGGAAGTGCTGGTATACCCCGATTTGCGATACACATGAGTGTTGTTTCGCACGAAGAGTCTCGAAGCTACCATCACCCGGTGATGTTGCAGGAATGTCTGGAGGGACTGAAGATTGATCCGGAAGGAACCTATGTGGATGTGACGTTTGGAGGAGGAGGACATAGCCTGGCGATTCTGGAGAAATTGAAAGGTGGGAGGTTGATCAGTTTGGATCAGGATGAGGATGCCAGGAAAGAAGCTGAAAAGATTGTACATCGTTCTTTTACATTTTGTCAGGCGAATTTCAGATACATGAAACAGTATCTGAAGTTGAATGGAGTAACGAAAGCCAGCGGTATTCTCGCTGATCTCGGTATCTCTTCTCACCAGATCGATTCACCCCAGAGGGGCTTCTCGACGCGGTTCGAAGGCCCGCTGGATATGCGGATGGATAGCCGGGGGAAGCAGACAGCTGCAAAGATTCTCGCAACGTATTCCGAAGAAGATTTGCACAAGATCTTCGGGATGTACGGGGAGCTGAAGAATGCGAAGACAGCTGCAGCCGAGGTGGTCCGGGCAAGGCGAACCAAGCCGCTGGATACTACGCTCGATCTGAAGGAGGTTTTGAAAGGAATTGCTCCGCGGAACAGGGAGAATAAGTACTTCGCCCAGGTGTTTCAAGCGTTGCGCATCGAAGTGAATGAAGAGATGCAGGCGCTTGAAGATTTTTTGCACCAATGTGGCGATGCGCTGGACAAGGGCGGCCGACTGGTAGTGATGAGTTATCATTCGCTGGAAGACCGCATGGTAAAGAACTACCTGAATACGGGCAAAGCGTTTGGCAAACAGGAGAAGGATTTTTTTGGAAATGTACTGAGGCCCTTTGATCCGGTGACCCGGAAACCCATGGAGGCCTCTACACGGGAAGTCGAGGAAAACAGAAGGGCACGCAGTGCAAAATTGAGAATCGGAGAACGACGGTAAGGAATAGAAGAAGTGATTAAAAAAATGGGAGAGAATAAATTCAGATTGGAAGCAGACCGCTCAAACGAGCCCCGGGTAAAGACATCCGGTGGCGGCACCACGCTTTTCTCTGGTCTCGAACGACGTCTGAAGCTGGAGAATTATTTTGAGGAGGGGTTCCCGGTGAAGTACCTGCCAAAAATTTTGTTTGTCATGGTGCTTGGCCTGCTCTATATCAGCAATACGCACCATGCTGAAAAGACAGTAAGGAAAATCGACCACGTTCAAACCGAAGTGGAAGAACTGCGCGCCGATTACACTACACTGAAATCAGACCTCATGTTTGCGAGCAAGCAAAGTGAGGTGGCCCGCAAAGTCAAGAACATGGGGCTGAAGGAAAGTGCAAATCCGCCCACCAAGATAGAGATCAAGAAAAGTGAATATTAAGAAATCCATATTGGTACGTGTCCGCGTGGCCTTCCTGGCCGTCGTGGTATTCGCGATCTGCGTGGGGGCAAAGATCGGACACATTCAGTTTGTGGAGGGGGAGTCGTGGCGCAAAATGGGCGAGGACATCACCTTTGACTACAAGCGCGTAAAGGCAACCCGTGGCAACATCTATTCGGACAACGGAAGCCTGTTGGCTACCTCTTTGCCATTCTATAAGGTAGCGTTCGATCCGACGCTGGCCAAAGATGAAGTTTTTGCAGATGGCATCGATTCGCTGGCCTTCCTGCTGGCACACCACTACAAGGACAAATCAACAACCGATTACAAGCGGATGATCCGTGATGCGCGTGAATCCAACAAGCGCTACATCGTCCTCAACCGCAAGCAGGTCAATTACCAGACAAAAAAGGAAATGACCTCCTGGCCGATTTTTCGCGAAGGGAGGCTGCGTGGCGGCGTCTTGTTTGAAAAGATGGATGTGCGCTACCGCCCATTCAGTCACCTGAGCCGCCGGACTATCGGCTTTGTTAATGAAAATGGCAATGGCGCCGGCCTGGAATACAGTTTTGAGGATGCGCTGGGTGGTCAGGATGGGGAGGCGCTCTTCCAGAAACTTGCCGGTGGAACCTGGAAGCCCATCTTTGATGCCAACAATATCAAATCGGTCGATGGCCTGGACGTACTCACCACGCTGGACATCAACCTGCAGGACGTGGCCGAGACAGCCCTGCACGACGCCATGAAAAGCCACAACGCCGACGAGGGCACGGTGGTGGTGATGGAAGTGAAGACCGGGGAAATAAAAGCGATCTCCAACCTGAGCCGCGATGGACAAGGCGGGTATACCGAGAAACTGAATCACGCCATCCGGGGATCGTTCGAGCCCGGGTCAACCTATAAACTGGTGACCATGATGGCGCTCCTGGAGGATACGAATATCAAACTGACAGATACGGTACGGACAGGGAATGGGGAGTACACATTCTATAATAAGAAGGTAAGAGACCACGAAGATGGAGGGTATGGAAATATTACCATACAGCATGCCTTTGAGGTTTCTTCCAACATCGCTATGGCCAAGCTCGTCGACAAGCATTTCGGCTTGAAGCCCGAACGATTCGTGAGGTACGCCGACGAGCTGCAACTTTCCAAACCGCTTGGACTTCAGATTGCCGGAGAGTCAGCGCCGAAGATCATCCGTCCCAAGGACAAGGATTGGAGCGGTATCACCCTGCCCTGGATGTCGTATGGATATGGATTTGAAATGAGCCCCATGCACACGCTGGCCTTGTACAACGCTGTGGCGAATGACGGGGTCATGATCAAGCCGATCATTGTCAGGCAAATATTGAAGGCAGACCGGGTCATTGAGGAATTTGAATCCGAGGTGATCAACTCCAAGATATGCTCCCGCAGCACCCTCAACCAGCTGCGCCTGCTGCTGGAGGGAGTCGTTGACCGGGGGACGGCCAAAAACCTGAAGAACGCGCATTACCGGATTGCCGGGAAGACGGGAACCGCTCAGATTCTGGAAGACGGAAAGTACACCCGCAAGTACGTGACTTCATTTGTGGGGTATTTCCCGGCCCATGCACCAAAATACTCAGCCATCGTGCTGGTCAAGAATCCACGCGGAATTTTCCAATATGGAAACAGTGTGGCGGGCCCGGTCTTCAAACGGATTGCTGACAATATTTATTCCCGCGATCTCCAGCTCCATCAGGCGATGGAGAAGAAGACCGTGCTTGAGGCGGGGGTTTTCCCTACGATCCGCGCGGGAAAACAAGATGAACTGACCATGCTGTGCAATGAACTGGGGGTATCCAACCATTCTGATACAGAAGAGGAGTGGATCAAGGCAGTACGGAACGGCAACGCGGTAAACTGGAGAAAGAACCCGGTGATCCGGGATCATGTGCCCGATGTCCACGGGATGACACTTCGTGACGCTATCTACCTGCTGGAAAAGAACGGGTTGCGTGTTTCGCACCAGGGTAAGGGTCGCGTGGAGGAACAGTCCATGTCTCCCGGCACTCGGATTTCCAAAGGATCAAGAATATATATACGGCTGAGCTGATGGCATTATTACGCGACATATTGTACAATGTGCGGATCACCTCGACGTCGGGTGACATGGATGCTGAGGTAAAAAGCATTGCCTTCGACTCACGCAAGGTGGAGCCGGGTTGTCTTTTTGTAGCCATCAAAGGGTCAAAATCCGACGGCCATGATTTCATCGACAAGGCCATCGCCCTCGGGGCCATGCTGATCGTGTGCGAAACGCTTCCAGAGAGCACGAATACTCGGGTAACCTATGTAGCGGTCAAGGACTCTGCAGTGGCGTTGGGTATCATTTCTTCCAATTTTTACGGCAACCCATCCAGAAAATTGAAGTTGGTCGGTGTAACCGGAACCAACGGCAAAACAACGGTTGCCACGCTCTTGTATCAGTTGTTTGGGGCCCTGGGGCGTAAATGCGGCCTGTTGTCCACCGTGGAGAACCGGATCATGGATGAGATTCTTCCCTCCACACTTACCACACCTGATCCCATTCAGATCAACGAATTTCTTTCAAAAAGCGTGGAGGCAGGTTGTACGCATTGCTTTATGGAAGTGAGTTCGCATGCGGCGGTTCAGGGACGGGTGCAAGGGTTGCATTTTACCGGCGCCCTGTTTACGAACATCTCGCACGATCACCTCGACTACCATCAGACATTTGAAAACTACATCCGGGCGAAGAAAATATTCTTTGACGGTTTATCAGCGGAAGCTTTTGCGCTGGTGAATGTAGATGATAAGCGGGGCATGGTTATGCTGCAAAACACCAAAGCCAAAAAATATACGTACGGCATCAAGAAGATGTCGGATTTCCGAACCAAGATCATTACCAATTCCCTGGACGGGTTGGAACTGGCGATGGAAAACCAGAGTGTGTGGTTCAAACTGATCGGCGATTTCAATGCATACAATCTTCTCGCCGTGGCTTCTGCGGCTACGTTGCTCGGTGAAGAGCAGCAGGAAGTCCTGGTGAAGTTGTCTTCCTTGCCGGGAGCTGTGGGGCGCTTTGAGCGAATTTTGCCGGGCTCCAAGTTCACCGCTATTGTAGATTATGCGCACACGCCAGACGCGCTAAAGAATGTTCTGGAGACCATTTCGAATTTCAGGTCGGGCACGGATCAGGTAATCTGCATCCTGGGATGCGGCGGCAACCGCGACCGCAGCAAGCGGCCCCTGATGGCGGCCATTGCCTGCAAGTACGCCACAAAAGTGATTTTCACTTCCGATAATCCGCGGGATGAGGATCCGCTGGAGATTATCCGGGAAATGCAAAAGGGTGTTGGGCCAAGCGATGCAAAAAAAACGCTGGTAATGGTAGACCGGGAGGAAGCCATCAAGACCGGGTGCATGATGGCCCGGGAGAAAGATATTGTACTCATCGCCGGAAAAGGACACGAGACCTACCAGGAAGCAAAGGGGGTGAGGAAGCCCTTCGATGATCGGGAAGTGGTTCTCCGTATGTTAAAAATGTTTGCGAACTGATGCTCTACTATTTTTTCAACTATATCGACCAACAATATGATTTCCCTGGAGCGGGTGTCTTCCAGTACATTTCCTTTCGTGCAGGGGCTGCTACGATCTTGTCGCTGCTGATCACAATCACGGTTGGCAAACGGGTCATTGAGTTTCTTCGGAAGAAGCAAGTGGGCGAGCAAATCCGGGATCTTGGGCTGGAAGGGCAGATGCAAAAGAAAGGAACACCGACCATGGGTGGCATCATCATCCTGGCGGCCATTCTCATCCCCACCATCCTTTTTGCCAAACTGGATAACATTTATGTCATGCTGCTTATCGGTGCCACCGTTGGGTTCGGACTCATCGGATTCATGGATGACTATATTAAGGTGTTCAAAAAAAACAAGGAAGGGTTGGCCGGCCGCTTCAAGATCGTAGGCCAGGTACTGATCGGGTTGGTTGTTGGGCTCACACTGTACTTTAACAGCGACGTCGTCATTGGGGTGAAGACGACAACGGCATCGACTCCGGTGGTTGTGGAAACAGAAGTCGCAACGCCCGCACTCGCTTATGTTAAATCCACCAAGACGACGGTCCCGTTTTTTAAGAACAACGAGCTTGACTATAGCCGGATCATTCCTTTTTTGAACGGTGATTACACCTGGATTGTTTATACCCTGTTCGTTGTTTTGATTATCACTTCCGTTTCCAACGGCGCTAACATCACGGATGGAATTGACGGCCTCGCGGCGGGGACGTCGGCCATTATCGGTTTAACGCTGGCCATTTTCGCATACCTCTCCGGCCGTGTTGACTTCAGCTCGTACCTGAGCATCATGTACATACCCAACCTGGGAGAGCTTGTTATTTTTTGTTCAGCCTTCGTGGGCGCTTGTCTGGGTTTTCTCTGGTACAACGCCTATCCGGCCCAGGTGTTTATGGGCGACATTGGAAGCTTGTCACTGGGGGGCATCATCGCCGTTGTGGCCCTTGCCGTCCGGAAGGAGCTCATGATCCCCGTTTTGTGCGGAATTTTTCTCATCGAGACGAGTTCGGTGATATTACAAGTAGCCTATTTCAAGTACACCCGGAAGAAGTATGGCGAGGGGCGTAGGATTTTTCTCATGTCACCGATCCATCATCACTTCCAAAGAAAGAGTATACACGAATCGAAAATCGTTACCCGGTTTTGGATCGTGGGAATTCTGTTAGCCATTTTTAGTCTCGCAACCCTGAAGCTCCGATGAAAGACCGATTAGTTATTCTGGGGGCAGGCGAAAGCGGCACGGGGGCAGCGCTCCTTGCCAAGGCGAAGGGGTACACCGTGTTTGTGTCTGACCTGGGCAACGTCCAGGAGAAGTACCGCGCAGATTTGCTTGAGCATGGAATCGAATTTGAAGAAGGAAAACATACGGAAGAGAAGATTCTTTCTGCCCAGTTCGTAATCAAGAGCCCGGGAATCCCCGACAAGACAGAAATCGTCAGGAAACTCAAGGCCAAGCGAATTCCGGTAATGGATGAAATTGAATTCGCCAGCAAGCATCTGAAGGGCAAAATTATTGCCATCACCGGCACGAACGGGAAAACGACGACCACCTTATTAATCTATCACCTCCTGAAGAATGCGGGGCTTCGTGTTGCCCTGGCGGGAAATGTGGGGGAGAGCCTGGCACGAAAAGTATGGAGTGGAGACTTTGACTGGTACGTAGTGGAGGTAAGCAGTTTCCAGCTCGATGGAATCAAAACATTCCATCCGCACATTGCAATTCTGCTCAACATCACGCCAGACCACCTCGACCGGTATGAGAACAAGATGGCAAATTACATCAACAGCAAATTCAGGATGATCAAGAACCTGAGTGCCGGTGATTATTTTATTTATTATGTAGATGATCCGATTTCGGGAAAAGAGGCAAAGCAACGGTCAACAGAAGCGTACCGGGTGGAATTGTCTATGGATCCGGAGGCAATCACCTCCGCCCATTATGACGGAAAGAAGATGGTGTTTCAGTTTGGCAAAAAGAAGTTCAGAATCGGCAAAGACGAGTCGACCCTGCGGGGTAATCACAACCTGATCAACACGATGGCGGCTGCATCGGCGGCGTACCTGGCCAAAGTTTCAGATGCTAAAATCAAAGAGGGGATCAAGACTTTCAAGAATGCCCCGCACCGCCTGGAGCACATTGCTACCATTAACGGGGTGGAATTTGTCAATGATTCAAAAGCGACAAACGTGGATTCAGTGGTCTATGCGCTCGGCAGCTACGACAAGCCGTTGATCTGGATCGCCGGCGGTATTGATAAAGGGAATGATTACAACCTTATCAAGAAGGAAGTGCAAAGCAAAGTAAAGACGCTTATATGTCTGGGGAAGGACAACAAAAAACTCAAGTCGTTTTTTGGAAATGTGGTGCCTTCCATAATGGAGACAGAGGATACCAAGGAGCTGGTTCGCATGGCCCTTCAAGCGGCAAAGCTTGGCGATGTGGTGCTGCTGTCGCCGGCGTGCGCAAGCTTCGATTTATTTAAGAATTATGAAGACCGTGGAAATCAGTTCAGGGAGGCAGTGCTGGGACTGAAGGAGGACATCGAAAAAGTATAGGGCGTCATAAAACAGGTGTAGATAATGACAAGGATCAAAGAGTGGGCAGACAAGAATTTACAAGGTGACCCCGTCATCTGGGCGGTAGTCTTTGCCTTGTCCATCATCAGCGTCCTGGTGGTATACAGTTCCATCGGTACGCTGGCGTACAAGCGTACCGTGAGTCCGGAAATGTACCTGGTGAAACATACCTTCATGGTATTGCTCGGCCTCGGGGCCATGTGGGTAGGGCACAAGATCGATTATCGGTACTATTCCAGATTATCCCGTTTTGCGCTGTGGATAAGTGTTCCGTTGCTGGTTTATACGTTTACAAATGGTACGTCCATCAACGACGCGGCACGCTGGATCACGCTCCCGATTTTTAATACTTCCTTCCAGCCTTCCGATTTTGCAAGCCTCGCGTTGATCATCAACCTGGCCAGCATGTTGTCGAAAAAGCAGCAGCAGATTGAAGACATCAAGGAGTCGCTGATTCCCATGCTTATCTGGTGCGGTGTAATATGCGGGCTGATCGCTTTGACCAACCTGTCAACTGCCATCCTGTTGTTTTCAACCTGCATGCTGGTCATGTTCATTGGCCGCGTTCCGGTAAAGTACCTGGCGATGCTTGTGCTGATCGGCATGCTGGCAGGAGCCGTTGCATTGAAATTTGGAGTACGGGGAGAGACGGCCAAGAACCGGATTCTCAGCTTCGTCAATGGAAGCGAACTTCCGTTCCAGGCCAAACACGCCCGCATCGCGGTGGCCTCCGGCGGTATTTTCGGAAAAGGCCCCGGCAACAGCAACCAACGAAACATTCTACCGCATCCCTATTCCGACTTTGTCTACGCCATCCTGATCGAAGAGTACGGAATGATCGGCGGCGGTGTGGTGCTCCTGCTTTACCTGGTCCTCTTGCACCGGGGGATGAAGGCGGCTTATAATTCTGAGCGGGCCTTTGGCGGCCTGCTGTCGGCGGGGTTGAGTTTTGACCTGGTCTGCCAGGCCATGGTAAACATGGGGGTTGTGGTGGGATTAGGACCTATCACGGGGCAGCCGTTGCCCCTTATAAGCATGGGCGGAACAGCGATGTTGTTTACAGGGCTATCGGTGGGCATCATATTAAGCGTGAGCCGTGGGGAGCAGGAGGAAAACTGGGGCCAGGCGGAAGCGGGTGACGATCAAAGAAATATGGAAGCAAAGGCAGCATAACGTGAAAGAGCAAGGACCTTATCGGCTCATCATCAGCGGAGGCGGCACCGGAGGCCACGTCTTTCCGGCTATTGCCATTGCCAATGAATTCAAGGAGCGTCATCACGATGCGGATATTTTATTCGTCGGAGCCGAAGGGAAGATGGAAATGATACGGGTGCCTGAAGCAGGATACCGGATTATTGGGTTGTGGATTGCCGGGATCAAGCGCAGCCTTTCATTTTCCAACCTGCTGTTTCCAATCAAGTTGATTCTAAGTTACTGGAAGGCGCGGCGCATCGTGAAAGAATTCCGGCCTCACCTTGCCGTAGGTACTGGCGGCTATGCAAGCGGGCCGGTCATGCTGGCAGCTACGCGGATGCGGATTCCCACCGTCCTTCAGGAACAGAATTCGTATGCAGGACTTACCAACAAGCAACTGGCAGGAAAGGTGCAGCGGATTTGCGTGGCCTATCCCGATATGGAAAAATATTTTCCTTCAGATAAGGTGCGGTTAACCGGCAACCCGGTTCGCAAAGATATTATGGAGTTGGAGCACAAGCGGGGCAATGCCCTTGTTCACTTTGGATTCTCAGACAGCGCCAGAACGCTGTTGGTGCTGGGAGGAAGCGGAGGTGCAAAAACCATCAACGACTCCATGCTGGCGGGTTTGGATCAGCTCATTGCTTCTAATGTTCAATTGATTTGGCAAACCGGCAAGGTGTATTACGAAAGTGTTCGGGCGCAGATTGCCGATAAGGATTTGCGGAACGTCCGGCTATACGATTTTCTGAAAGAAATGGACCTTGCCTATGCGGCGGCGCACGTGGTGGTATCGCGTGCTGGTGCCCTGTCCATTTCGGAATTGTGCCTGGCAAAAAAACCTGCTGTCCTGGTTCCTTCACCCAATGTGGCGGAAGATCATCAGACAAAGAACGCCATGTCGCTGGTGCGCCAGGAGGCGGCATGCATGATTTCAGATCAGGATGCGCGCAGCCGGCTTATCACTGAGGTGCTATCCTTGCTGGCTGATCATGGTCGCTGCCAGCAGCTGGGAGAACGCATTGGAACGTTGGCAAGGCCGAACGCGGCCCGGGACATCGTCAATGAAATGGAAACCCTCATCGGATGAAGTTCAGCGACTACGATAGCGTCTATTTTCTGGGGATCGGAGGGATCGGTATGAGTGCGCTGGCGCGTTGGTTCCGGCACAAGGGGATGCGCGTTGCAGGGTATGACCGCACCGGGACTCCGCTGACGCATGAACTGATGGAGGAAGGTATGGAGGTGCACTTTGAAGACAAAGTGGAATTCATCCCGGGGTACATCACGAGGGAAAAAACACTGGTGATTTACACACCCGCTATTCCCAGTGACCATGCGGAATTCAACTACCTCCATTCCCTGGATTTCACAATTCTAAAGCGGTCGGAAGTTCTAGGTCTTATCTCAAAAGATTACCACACTATCGGTGTTGCAGGTACCCATGGGAAGACTACCACGTCATCGATGATTGCTCATATCCTCAAGAGTGCAGGCCGTGACATGGTGGCTTTCCTTGGAGGGGTAACTGTAAACTACAACTCGAACCTGGTGATGGAGGGGGAAGTGAACGCCAAGACGATTGTTGTTGCGGAAGCGGATGAATATGACCGTTCGTTTCTGCGACTGCACCCGAACAGCGCAGTCGTCACCTCGGCAGATCCCGATCACCTGGATATCTACGGGACGCATGAGAATATGCTCGCTGCCTTCGGCGAGTTTATTGGACAAATTGAGCCAAAAGGCTCGCTAGTGATTCAGCATAGTGTCGCGGGGCTTGCCCAGTCAAACAAACAAATCAATGTAAAGACGTACGGGATTGATCAGGGACAGTTTTTTGCCAGCAACATTAAGGCCGAAAGCGGATTTTTTAGGTTTGATCTTCGTGGCAATGGCCAAAAGATCGACAACATGCAGCTTGGCGTCCCTGGCTTTCACAACGTTGAAAATGCTGTCGCGGCGATCCTGGCTACGCGGCATCTTGGGATTGAAGAGCAGGCGATCAGGGATGCGCTCGCCTCTTTTAAAGGCGTTAAGCGTCGGTTTGAGTTTGTTTTTAACAAGAACGGGCGTGTTTACATCGATGATTATGCGCACCACCCTGCGGAAATTGAGGCATTCCTGCGATCGCTCCGAGCTATGTACGAAGGAAAGAAGATCACCGTCGTATTTCAGCCGCACCTCTTTACACGGACCAGGGACTTTGCGGCCGGCTTTGCAAGCAGTCTGAGCCTGGCCGATGAACTCATCCTGATGGACATCTATCCGGCGCGTGAATTGCCGATACCCGGAATTACCGCGGACAGCATTTTCCGAGCCGTGACTTGCCCGGTTAAGATCAAGACCAGCAAGAAGGACCTGCTCTCCGTCCTGGATACGATGGAGACGGAGGTGCTGGCAACCGTCGGAGCCGGAGATATTGATTTGTTTGTGAAACCCATAAAGCGGATGCTTTCAAGAAAGTATGAAGAATAAGATATCCATTCGAAAAGAAATCAGAATCGGCGCAGGGCTGGTCATCCTCTTGCTTCTCATTGCGTTTAGCGAACGCCAGCAGAGTGAGGCTGTCTGTAAAAATGTACTGGTGGAGCTGGTGAATGTAAACGACAATCACTTTTTGGACGAAAAAGATATCAGCCGGCAGGTGGACGCGATTGGGAAATCGCTGAAAGGAGCCAGTATGGAACGGATCAACCTCAAGGGAATCGAGAAAGCGCTGATGTTCGATCGTCACATTCAGGATGCTGAACTGTATACGGACCTGAAGGGAAATCTCATTGTGCGGGTTGAACTCCGCCGGCCGATGGCACGGATTGTTCAGGACGATGCGCCGGATGCGTACATCGCCGAGGACGGTGCCATCATGGATACCTCTGAAAAGTTTTCCTCTCGCGTGATGATTGTCAGCGGAAGGTATGTCAAGAAGCTGCTGCAATCGGGCAACCTGACCAGGACTCCCGAAGGAAAGACGCTGCTTGAAATGATTGAGTTCATCAATGAAGACCCCTTCTGGAGGGCTCAGGTTGCGCAGTTAGACATGAACAGCCAGGGCGAGATTACTATTTATCCGCAAGTGACAGGACAAGTGGTAGAATTTGGGAAGGCGGAAGACTTTGAAAGGAAATTTTTGAAGCTGATGGTATTCTATAAGGAAATTCTGCCCCAGAAAGGATGGACAAAATACGAACGTGTAAACCTGACCTACGACGGGCAGGTAATCGCCCAATGAAACCATATGAACCATTTTTTAAACAACCACTCTAAACGATAGACCACCATGGAAAAAGGAAAAATAGTAGTAGGCCTCGACATCGGCACAACGAAAATTTGTGCGATCGTCGGCCGCAAGAACGAGTACGGAAAACTCGAGGTACTCGGTATGGGAAAAGCCGAGTCGGAAGGCGTCATCAAGGGAATCGTCACCAACATCGACAAGACCGTTTATGCCATTGAGAAGGCCGTTAAGGAGGCCAGTGACATGTCGGGCATTGATATTGGTGTTGTCAATGTGGGCATTGCGGGCCAGCACATCCGCAGCACGATCCACCACGGCAGTATCACCCGGTCCTCCAACGATGATGAGATCAGCATCGAGGATGTGAGCCGCCTTACGGAAGACATGTATCGCATTGTGATCCCTCCCGGCAGCGAGATCATCCACGTGATGCCGCAGGCATACACCGTGGACTACGAGGAAGGCATCAAGGACCCCGTGGGGATGAGCGGCGTAAAGCTCGAGGCGGATTTTCACATCATCACGGCTCAAACCAGCGCGATCAACAACATTAACAAATGTGTTCGTCGGGCCGGTTTGGAAATTGACAACCTGATTCTGGAGCCCCTGGCATCCAGCCTGGCCGTCCTCAGCGACGAAGAGAAGGAAGCAGGCGTTTGCTTGATAGATATTGGCGGCGGAACAACGGACATCGCCATCTTTTACGATAACATCATCCGCCATACGGCCGTGACTCCTTTTGGTGGAAATATTCTCACCAACGACATTCAGACCGGGTTGATGGTGATGGCCAAGCAGGCAGAGCAACTCAAGACAAAGTTTGGAAAGGCCATCGCCGAAGAGGCCAGTCCAAACGAGATCGTGTCCATCCCGGGAATCCGGAATCGGTCGGCGAAGGAAATTTCTGTGAAGAACCTTTCGAACATCATCCAGGCAAGAATGGAGGAGATCATTGAGATGGTACATACTGAAATTATCAGCTGCGGCTTTGAAAACAGACTCGCAGGCGGCATCGTCATTACCGGCGGCGGGTCCCAGTTGCACAGCCTGAAACACCTCGTGGAGTACATGACGGGCATGGATACACGGATCGGCTACCCCAACGAACATTTGGGCAAGAGCAAAATTGAGGGGGTGAAGAGTCCAATGTATGCGACAGCTGTCGGCTTGGTACTGGCCGGATTCCGGTCATTGGATGAACGGGATGAAAGATACAGGGCGGCCCTCGAAAACAAAGTAACCGTGGTGAAGAAGGCAAAGCCGACGAGCGACTTTTTTACCAACATCCTGAACAAGACTAAAGGTCTCCTGATCGATGATCTCGGTGACAAAAATGAATATTAACCACTAAAACAAAAAAGTCATGTTACAAACGACTCCAACATACAAATTTGATCTGCCCAGACACCCGAAGTCAATCATTAAGGTGATTGGCGTGGGTGGTGGTGGCAGCAATGCAGTCAATCATATGTACCGGCTCGGCATCAAGGATGTTGAGTTCATCGTGTGCAACACGGACCTGCAGGCCCTCAACAGCAGTCCGGTGCCCTTCAAACTTCAAATCGGCACAAGCCTGACGGAAGGTCTTGGCTGTGGCGCCAATCCAGAAGTAGGCCGCGCTGCCGCGCTGGAAAGCAAAGAGCAGATCCGCGAGGCGCTTGCGAATACCAAAATGGTGTTCATCACCGCCGGGATGGGTGGTGGCACAGGAACGGGCGCCGCGCCGGTTCTCGCACGGATCGCAAAAGAGATGGACATCCTGACGGTAGGCATCGTCACGATGCCCTTCGGTTTCGAAGGCCGTAAGAAGACGGCCCAGGCGCAGGCCGGGTTGGATGCCATGCGCGCCAGCTGTGATACGGTGCTTGCCATTTTGAATGATCAACTACGGCAGATGTTTGGGAACCTTTCCATCAGCCAAGCCTTTGGTGAAGCGGATGGGGTGCTGACGACGGCCGCAAAAGGTATTGCTGAAATCATAACGCTGGCCGGATACGTGAATGTGGACTTCCAGGATGTGCGGACGGTGATGCTCAATGCAGGAGCCGCCGTGATGGGTTCTGCGGAGACTACCGGGGAAGACCGCGCGATCCGCGCAGCGCAGCAGGCACTGGCCTCGCCCTTGTTAGACAATTGCGATATCATGGGAGCGAAACGCATCCTGCTGTCGATTATTTCCGGTGAAGAGGCAGAACTCCAGATGGACGAACTGAGCCATATAACGGAATATATTCAGCAACAAACCGGGGATGAGAGTGAGGTAATCTTCGGCCATGGAGTAGACGCCACGCTCGGAAATTCGATCCGTGTAACGGTGATTGCCACGGGTTTTGCCGGTGAAGGGCGGATATCGCCAAAGAAGCCTGATGAAAAGAAGGTGTTGGACCTGGAGAAGAGCCAGAGTTTCCTCGAGGAATGGAAGGACCTTTCCCTTACGGACAGAAATTATGAGATTGAGTTGAAGATTTCTGATGAAATCACTTACGGCCAACCCATAATTCATGAACCGGTAATAGATCTTCCTCCGATCGCTGAAGTTCCGGAACAGAAGGAATCCAAGCCCGAGCCGGAACCCTTCCGCGCCATAGAGTCTGTTCAGACGGAATGGATAACTCCCGTACCCCCGGAAACCAGGAAGGAGGAAGTTCCCGTGTCGAAGAAGCCGGAGGCCCCCGAACCAAAGAAGGAAGCAGAGAAGCCGCGGAAAGATGAAACTCCACGGGAGCAACGTACGCTTCCCCTTTTTGACCAGGAGGACGTGGTTGCCCATAATGTCAACACGGACGACGAAGACGATGATTTTGTACGCATTCCAAACGATGAAGAAGAGTTTGGATTAGGCAAGGAGATCGCTTCGGACCAGGTTATCAATGCAGAAGGGATGATGGAGATGCGAAAAACCAAGCAGCGCCTTGAGCAGCAGGCGAAAGAGCGCCGCGAAAAGCTGAAGGCCTCCAGGAAGCATGAGATGAGCAAGGAAGAGTTTAATGAAAAGTGGACACTGCCTGCATACCTCCGCCGGGGAGTTAAAATGGAGAACGTACCGCACTCTTCGGAGCGGTTCATTTCCAAGTACAACCTGAACGATGATAACAGTTTGTTAGGCAACAACAAATTCCTTCATGACAATGTGGACTGAAAATAATTGTTCGTTGATGGTTGTTAGTTATTCGATAAAGATGGTTCGAGGCACATATGCCCTCAACTATCAACTACTAACTAATAACTAATGAAGACATGGCATTTCCGGCATGACTGGCTATTTACTCCATTCGTAGTGGTTGTTGGTGGTAAATATTTTTTGCCGGTGCCGGAGTGCCTTCTTTTGGATCAGGGCCTGCCGACCCAGGGGGGTCGGCAGGCAATGGTTAGATTCATGGCAGTGCTGTATGCCGCAGCCACGAGCGGTCGTGGTGAAGGCCGTATGGTTTTTTGCTGCGCCTGATCGATTGATTTTTTAAACTATAGGCCGCGCTGATGCGACAGCGCGGCCTTTTTTTATGGCCGCTTGGGGCATGCGTTGATGGTGTGCGATAAGGACCCCCTCGGTTGACAATTGGCCCGACATGTCTAACTTACACAGAAATAAATCTCGATGTTCCGCCGCACCACCCTCATCACTTTTCCATTCATCCTTGTTTTTAGCATTTACTTTCTGGGGCCAGAGCCGGACGAGCCCTTATGGAATCCGGAAAAGATTGTTGTGCCTTCGTCGTCCGATGAATTGGAGAAATACGTGGCGGTAAACGAAAGCCGGCATCGGTTGAAGCAGGACAATGAAGCTCGGATCATTTGGGCTGATTCATCCCGTATGAAAACCGAATACAGTGTTGTGTACATCCATGGCTTCTCTGCAAGCCAGGGAGAGGGGAAGCCCATACATGAGGAATTTGCAAAACGGTTTGGCTGTAACCTTTATTTGACGCGCATGGCCGATCACGGCATCGACACAACGGAACAGCTTTTGTATTTCACACCGGACCGGTGGTGGAAGAGCAGCAAGGAAGCATTGGCAATCGGTAAGGAGCTTGGCAAAAAGGTTATCCTCATGAGTACTTCTACCGGGGGAACTATGGCCCTGGTTCTGGCAGCGCGATACCCGGAGGATGTCTTTGCATTAATGAGCTTGTCGCCAAACATTGCCATCAACGATCCGCTCGCCTGGGTTGCGAATAACCCCTGGGGCCTGCAGATTGCACGACTGGTCAAAGGCGGCGATTACATCGTGAAGTCCGTGCAGTCTGGCGCGGATTCAGTGTTGGAAAAAAGATACTGGAATGTGAAATACCGGTTGGAAGCCGCCTGCCAGCTGCAGGAGTTACTGGAGGACGCGATGACCGAGGAAACATTCCAGAAGGTAACCTGCCCGTCACTGACACTTTACTATTTCAAGAATGAGGCCGAGCAGGACCCATCAGTTAAAGTAAGTGCCATGCTGGAGATGAATGATTTGTTGGGTACACCCGACTCACTCAAAGTGATGGTTCCTATTCCCAATGCGGGAGCGCATGTGTTGGGATCCCCGGTCGTTTCAAAAGATATCAAAAGTGTGCGTGAGGAGCTGGAGAAATTCGCTGTTGAAAAACTGCGCATGAAGCCCGTGCAGCAGACTCCTACTCCTAATTAGATCCTTTCATCAGCAGGCCGAGATGTATCCGGGCCTTTTCAAGGTCCTCCGGTGTGTCAATGCACATGCCTTCGTCGGCATCCGTTTCTACGGTTTTGATATGGAACCCGTTTTCAATCCAGCGCAGTTGCTCCAGCGATTCTGCTTTCTCGAGATCTGAGACATCAAGTTTTGAAATGGCTTTGAGGATGTCGTTCCGGTAGGCATACAGGCCTACATGACGGTAAAAATGTCCGTGGTCCAGCCAGCCTTTTTGAGGTTGATTTTGAACGTAGGGAATGGGCGTGCGGCTGAAATACATGGCTTCCTTTTTCGTGTTCAGAACCACCTTTGCCTCGTTCGGTGAAACCAGTTGATCCAGGGTTCGGATACGCTGAATAAGCGTAGCAAGTTCCGTTTTCTCGTTAAGCGAACTGCAGAGGAGATCAATTTGCTGCGGATCGATGAAGGGTTCATCGCCCTGGATGTTTATCACAAAATCAAACGATTCCTTTTGAAGCTCCATGGCTTCATAGCATCGATCGGTCCCGCTGGGATGAGTCTCACGCGTCATGCAGGACTGGCCACCAAAGGCCAGGACATGTTCATGAATTTTGGGGTGATCGGTGGCCACAACAATAGCGTCGAGCTGTTTAGCCTTTCGGCACTGCAGATATACGCGCTCCACCATGGATTTGCCCAGCAGGTCTGCCATGGGTTTGCCGGGGAATCGCGACGAGGCATACCGTGCAGGAATGACACCGAGAATTCTCATGCGCTGGATTTCTTCACGCGCAGCGTAGAGCTCTCGACGGAAATAACTTCTATGGGATCCCCTTCTTCTATGTATTCTCCCCGCGTAAACGCATCGTAGATGGTATCGCCGATGAGCACCTTTCCGCTGGGCCTCAACACGGTAAAAGCCTTACCGGTCTTTGAAACCATGGGCTCGACATTGAAATTGGATGTATATCCCTGGTCTTTCTCCTGGGTATCCATGAGAGCGATGCGCCTGAAGGCTTTGGTCTCCGACAACCGGGTACCGCCAAACAGTAGTAGCAAGGCGCCGCCGGAAATGCCCCCCAGTGTAGCCAGCATCGCGGTGACGATGTCACCAACGGGCACAAAATCAAAATTGAAGAAATCGTTGTTGAGCATGATGAGGATCATGGACGATACGGTCATCGCGATGCCCAGCACGCCGGCCACGCCAAAGCCCGGAATAACAAATACTTCCAGCATAATCAGGATAAGTCCCGTAAACAGGGCAAGGATTTCCCAGTACTCAGCAAGGCCGCCCAGGTAGTAGGGTACCAGGTAGAGGACCAGCGCGGTAATGGCGGCAAACAAGGGAAATCCGACACCGGGAGTCTGAAGTTCAAAATAAATACCCCCAATGATGACCAGGATGAGCAGTCCGCTGAGGAATGGATTCAGAAAAAAGGAAATGATTTTTTCGGATACACCCAATTCATACCGGTCGATTTCGTAGTTCGTGACTTTGTTCCGCTCAAGAATTTCTTCCACAGAACTCACTTTGGCTTCGCAGTATCCGTACTGTATGGCTTCAGAGGTGGTGAAGGTGATCACCTTTCCGGCCTGCTTGACGCTATCGATGACAATTCGGTCGTCAACCATTCCCTCGGCAATGCGCGGGTCACGGCCGTTTTCTTCCGCCGTAGAGCGCATGATGGAACGCATATAGGATTGATACTTGTCAGGGGCGGCCTGTCCTCCTGTCCCTTCCACCACGGTGGCCGCGCCAATGCTCGCACCGGGTGACATGTAGATGCTGTCGCAGGCAATGGCAATCAGCGCTCCCGCGGATGCTGCATCGGAATTAATAAAGACCCAAATGGGCTTCTTGAAATTCATGATTCGGTCAACGATTTCCTTCGCATCGGTGAGGACACCGCCATACGTATCCATTTCGATGATGACATAGTCCGCGTTGGTCTCTTCCGCATGATCCAGGGCCAGGTTTACATACCGGAGCGTTCTTGGATCGATTTGTGACTTTAGCTCCATCACCATCACTTTCTGCCGGGTTTGTGCCTGCAGCGCTCCCACAACGGGCAGCGTAAGAAATATCATTAGCCACAAAGCCTTCATGCGTGTGTTTTTGGTAAAAATACTAAGTAATTCGACGCCGTGGGTTGTAGGAAGCCGTCCCGATGTGGTAATTTTCGAGTGTATTAAGAAATACCTATGCTGCACGTGATCTTGATTACCCTGGTAAGCACATTTGCTCCGGATTCCCTCCGGATGGAGATGATTAATGGGAAACCCCATGTAGTTCACCAGGTGGGAGAGAAGGAGACGTTGTACAGTCTGTCACGCCGGTACGGAACAACCGTGGCGGATATCCTCACTCAAAATCCAACTGCCGACGCGGGACTTGAAATAGGGCAAATCCTTCGGATTCCCTATGCCGCTAAGTCAAAACCGGCCCCTCCGGTGAGAACAGCCGAGGGACTCATCCATCGGGTTGCTTCCAAAGAAACCTTGTTCAGTATTGCGCGGCAATACAACGTTTCGGTGGATGATATCGTAGCCTGGAACAAGCTACGGGAGATGTCGCTCGCAGTAGGTCAGGAGATTCTGATCAGGAACAAAGTGTCGGAAGTTCCAGTCGAGGTAAAGCCTGTCGTCGTTTCCGGAGCAAAAACACACACCGTAGCGCCCAAGGAAACGCTGTACTCCATTGCCCGGATGTATGGTATGACCGTGCCTGAATTGAAAGAGTGGAATGGAATTGCCGGCACGGAGTTGAAGATTGGCCAGGTCTTGCGGGTAACTGCATCCGTTTCGGCACCGGTAACCCCGGTTGCTACACCAGCGCCGGTGGTTATTTCAGAGAGACCAGCCGCTGCGATGCCCAAAAGCCCCGCGGTGGAAACGATTCGCATCTCGGAGAATGTGAGTGGATCGAATGAATACCACGAGACGGGATTTGCTGCCTTGCTTGCCGGAACAGAGGGGAACCGGAAGTACCTCGGTCAACACCGGACCATCAAGCCGGGTACAATATTGAAAATCAGGAACCTAACCACCAACCAGGAGGTCTTTGTTCGTATCACCGGACCCCCGGCCTCCGCCGATGAGGGAACAATCATCCTCATTTCACGATCTGCGTACGACCGCCTTGCAGCAACGGAGGAAAAATTCCGCGCTGATATTACCTATTACAAATAAGTGCCGGACAGCCGCTCCCGTCGGACACATTCGCAGCGTATGGCTACAAGACAATAAGCAATTCATGTTCAGTGCATTATTGAAGCCTGCCATTCTGAAAAATTTTCTGGACGAAAAGGCGGCCCTGTATAATACGCGGAAATTCATTGCGAATGACCCTGTTTCCATCCC
Organism: Cytophagales bacterium; assembly: GCA_034440075.1. Classification (GTDB taxonomy): domain Bacteria; phylum Bacteroidota; class Bacteroidia; order Cytophagales; family Cyclobacteriaceae; genus ELB16-189. The sequence continues at coordinate 66,829 of JAWXBL010000033.1, read as the reverse complement.
CCACCTTTTTACAAAGAAGCAGGATATCGAGATCTCCGGCCTGTTCGCATCCGTGCTCGCGTGGGGGCAGCGTCCGGTCATCCTGAAAAGTTGCCGCACCCTGCTGGAGAAAATGGATCAGGCTCCCCATGATTTTATTCTTCACCACCAGCCGTCGGATTTGCGTCGGATGGAGGATTTCAAGCACCGGACGTTCAATGGTACAGACTTGCTTTATTTTATTGCGTTTCTCCGATCGCATTTTCAGAAACACGATACACTCGAAGAACTCTTTGTGGTTGATCGGGAAGATCGAACGGTCGAACAGGGGCTCATCAATTTCCACAATCAATTTTTCGGATTGACTGATTTTCCTCCGCGCACCCGCAAACACATCGCCACGCCTGAACGCAAGTCGGCGTGCAAGCGGATGAATATGTATCTGCGGTGGATGGTGCGACGCGATTCCCATGGTGTGGATTTTGGGCTATGGAAAAAGATATCACCAAGCCAGCTGGTTTGTCCCTGTGATTTGCATGTGGAACGTGTGGCCAGGAAGCTCAAGCTGATCAAACGGAAAGCGCTGGATTGGAAGACGGCGCTGGAATTGACCGAGCAGTTGCGTCATTTTGATCCGTTGGATCCGGTGAAGTATGACTTCGCCTTGTTTGGACTTGGAATCGAGGAGAAATTCTAACGGGCTGCTGCCCGCCGGAGCCGGTCGTTGATCGCGCGTCCAATCCCTGTATCCGGAACCTCTTCGGCTACTACGGCATCGACATTTTCCTGATCCAGTTCCCTCAGCATGCCAAAAAGATTTCTGGCTGCTTCGCGGAGGTCGCCCGACGGCGACAGTACCTTCTGCACTTCGGCGGGTGTTATGGGGTGACTCTGAAACCTGAGAACTCCCGGCCGCCGCAGGCCATGCTCTCGGATTAACTGGTCGATGTCTCCCAGGAGAAACCGTTTCCGGGGAGCATAGTGGGAGAGGAGTTGTCCGGGAGCTTCCGGAGTGGAACCTCCTTGCTGCACCATACGAACGGGTCCAATCTCTGACTCGATCGACTCTACGGGTACAGCGCCGAGGCGATGGATAACTGGCTGGTTGTCATTCCAGCCGATGATGGTGGACTCAATGCCGACGGTGCAGGGACCGCCGTCCAGGATGTATTCAATTTTTTCTCCCAACTGATCCATCACATGCTTGGCAGTGGTGGGGCTTACGTAGTTGAATGGATTGGCGCTGGGAGCAGCCAGCGGAAAATCCAATTCCTTCAGGAGCTGAAGGGTCATGGCGTGGGCCGGACAGCGAAGGGCTACCCGACCGGATCCCGCGGTAACCAGATCGGGAATGGTTTCTTCCTTTGGAAGAAGGAGTGTCAGGGGGCCGGGCCAAAATTTGCTTGCCAACGACGCTGCATGTAGCGGAATGTCCTTTACATAGCGTTTGGCCTGTTCGAAGGAAGCGACGTGCACAATCAGCGGATCAAAGAATGGCCGGTCCTTGACTTCAAATATTTTAGCGACAACGCCCGCATCCAGCGCGTTTCCTCCCAGCCCGTAAACAGTCTCTGTAGGAATGGCCACCAGCGAACCCTGTGCAAGCAGCTTTCGCGCCGTTTCAACTGATGTTCCGATGATCGCAGGCATGATTCGGCAAAGGTGCAAGAAAAAATGCCAAGGTCTTAGCGGGGTATTTTCTTTCGGAGACGAAGGACGGATTCCCCGGCTGTATAGCGCTCCAGGTCATTCAGTGAAATCCACTTTACATCATGCGACTCTTCACTGACTGTAATGACGTCATCAACGGAGGCCTGCAGCAGAAAGCGAACATCATAATGATCGTGTGCCGGGAAGTCTTTTCGAATGGGAATGGGGTGAATGTCGATGTCATAGATGGCTGGGTTAATCACCGACAGCCTTGCGAGACCGGTTTCTTCCTGGGCTTCCCGCATGGCGACGGCCAGCAGATCTGTATCACCATCCGCATGTCCTCCGGGTTGGAGCCAGCGATTCAGTTTTCGGTGATGAACCAGCAGGGTTTGTAAGAAATCCTCGGAAACGATAAATGCCGATCCGGTAAAATGACCTGGCTGATGCGTGCGTTTATACGCGTCAGAGTGTGCAAGCAGTTTCCCGAATTGATTTACAAAGTGGAATTCTGCCGGATATGTTTTGGCATAATCAAGAATGGCTTCTTCCAGCCGGAATGCGACGTCACTGGATGACAACGGTGGCCTTGTTGAATTTGTTTGCCTCCAGTTTTCCGATCTGTTCACCACCGCCTGCATTGTCTTTGTCTCCCTTGCGGGCAAGCACATAGAAGGCAGCGGCTTTGATGTCCTTGAATTTGACCACTCCTTTTTTGTCTGCGATCGCTTCAGCGGCGGGATTTTTTTCGGCCAGGTAGTCGGCTTCGGTTTCATACAATTTCACTTCGGCCCCTTCTACCGTATTTCCAAGTTCATCGCGGACAGTAAGTGTCAACGAGGTCTTGATTATCTGGGCATCGGCCAATTGAAAGGCCAGGACAAAGCATAGAGTCAGTACAGTTTTCATGATCGTGCTATTTGGTGGTGCATTTCTGTTTCCTTGCCGGGATAAGGCAAAAACGATTCCAAAGTATTTGTGCCCCGTGCAAACGATCTACATAGATAGCACACGGTGGCTGAAAAAGGAAATCAAAGAGGATCTACCGCAACAGCGCCACACCTCCGCGCCTTTCCTGTGGCCCGCGTTCCGGATGGAACGAACTGGTGTACCGGATCATATAGGAATAGGAGCCTCCCGGCAGAGGCTGACTCAGCGTGTTGTTCAGTCCGCCATTCCATTTGAATGCCCTGTCGTTGGAAGTAAAGACAAGTTCGCCCCAGCGGCTGAAGATGAAAATCTGAAAGTCATCGGTGATGAACTTCGTCAGGGCGAAGAAATTCCTGTTGATATCAATGCTGGAGCCGGGCCGGAACGCATTGGGAGCATCAATCTTAGGCAAGCAGTCATTCAAAACCTCGACTTCATCCGGGGCAACACAACCAAAGGAGTTCGTCAGGGTAACACGGTATTTCCCTTCGCTGTCGGCGGTGTACACGCGCTGCTTGTAATTGATGTTCAACTCATTCTTGAACCAATCGTAGAAGATAAAGCGGCCGGGATCCAGATCAACCTGGTTGGTGGCCGGATCCAGGTTTTCCTTGTCGTTGCAGATCACGAGCCGATTGGGCAATTGACCTACAGGCACTGGGGCCCGGGTGACCCGGACCTGGGCGGAGGCCACGCATACCGACTTGGTGATTTCTACTTTATATACGGCGGGATCCGACTGGCTCGTGGTGGCGGCTGTCTGCCCGCCGATGACAACATTATTTTTATACCAGGTGTAGGTGACACCGGTAGCAGTGGTGATGGCTGTAAGGGTGAAGGGCTGGTTGTCGTCGCAGGCGGGCGTTGCGGTAAGCCCGGCATTCACAACACCCTTCACTTGTACCACCTTGGCTACCGACTTCGGCGAGGTGCAACCGTTTATGGTATTAAATACTTCGGACTGATAGGACGCCCCGTCGTCGGGAATGCCCAATGAAATGAACTGCCCGAGTTGACTGATGGTTCCTGACCCGTTGCGGTACCAACGATAGGTGTAGCTGCCTGGCGGAGTTGGCGGCGTGGCCGTTAGGGTTACCGCATTCTGGCACGGATCGCTTTGAGTGAAATCCGGAGTTGGGTTATCGAGGAAAACGGTGTTGCTCTGCGTGTTCGGACAAAAGCCAGGCTCGGTAACTAGTAGCGTGTGTGTGAACTGCCCCTGGCCTGTCACCTGAATAGTGGGGCCATTGGTTGCGCCTACAATCCCCGGTCCCGACCAGAGATACGTGGGAGCTCCCGGAACAACCGCCGTCACGGTGGGCGGTGTCGCGCAAACATTGTTTGTAAAAGAGATGGAAATCACCGGGTTAGGTGTCACCGCAAAATTGTTGATGGTGAAAATACAGCCGGCATTGTCTGTCACTTCGATCGTGTACACACCCTGAACGACAGGCGTTGTATTGAACACTGCTGTCACAATGCCGCCTGTCGGCCCGGTGACTTGTCCGGTGCCGTTGTTGGTGAGCCGGTACTGGAGCGGGAAGAGGACTGCGGTCGTTGTTATCTGAAGAGCTACCGGATCGCAGTTCGGCGCTACCGCCGCAGCATTGGCAGTGAACGGTGCGTCTGTTAACCCAAAAGACTGGAAGATAGTGCAGCCGGAAATCTGGTCGGTAATTACGCCCGAATAGGTACCTGCACGAATCGCAGCAAGCGGAGGAGCGGTGAAGTTGATGATTTGAGGCGCTGTCTGGTCAATGGCTTGCTGGTTGAAGCCGCCGGGTCCGGTTACAAAATAGGAATACGGGCCAGTGGGCGGCGCTGTAGAATTCAATTGGATGGACAAGGTGCCATCGGTGCCGTTGCAAGAGGTGGGGTTCGTTCCCGACATGCTGAAGCTTGGCGAGGCGATGATGGTAAACGTTGCCTGGTCGGTGACGGTACAAGTCGTTACCGGATCAGTGACCACCACCTGATAGGTGAATACACCGGGAACAGTGGTGTCTAGCGCCCTGCTTTGGGCGTTGGTAACGGAACCACCATTAACGGTCCACACGTATGTCGCACCCGGGTTTTGCGCATTGAGTGCCGCCGTGAATGAATTTTGACACAGGGTTTGATCTGGCCCGAGGTCAAGCTGCGGTTGGTTATCCGCTACGAGCGTGGTTCCCATCGACGTGCAGCCGTTGACGTCGGTATTGGTAACAGAAATAATAGACTGCTGACTTATCACCAGGGTCTTGGTGGTTTGACCTCCGGACCAGAGGTAGGTGAGGCCGGGGGTGTTGGGGGTATTTGCATCCAGCGTAACGGCGCCATTGCAAAGGGCAGCAGCACCCGGAATAGTAGGCGCGGCAGGTGGATTTACAATGGTGACGCTCTTGGTCATCGTCGTGTCAAGGTTGCATCGGTTGGTCAACCGGAGGGAAACGAGGTACGTATTCGCCGGCGGGGCATAGGTATGCTCTGTCGTGCCTTGTGTATCGCTGCCGCCGTCTCCAAAGAACCAGAAGAAGTTGTCGATCGCATCCGTGGGCGTACCAATAAACTGTGTCGGACTGCCAAGACAAACGCCGTTGATTTCAATGCCGGGTCCGCCGGTGGCGTTGGAGATTTGCTGGATGAAATTAGGCAACCCCAACCGCGAAGTGGTCGTCAAGGCTAGGGGAAATCCGTTGAGTGTAAAGCCGGAAACCTGCGTCGTGTCGTCGTTCGCCTGGATGGTTCCGAGGAAACCGTTCCCCGTTCCGTTTACGGCCACGTACAACCTCCCATCGGGTCCGCGCTGGATAGCACCCAATTCAGCGGTCCTTGTTAATTTCTGTTTGAAATAGGGTTTGCCAATAGAATCGATGAAGTATTCAAAGAGGTGTGAGGTGGCCGGGCCCTTTACCGTTGCAAAAATCTTGTTTCCACCCGGTGAAAACTCCAGCCCATAGACCTGGCCCACAGGTTCCTTGAGGTCTATTTTTCTGTAATTGGAAAGCCGGCCGGTGGTATCATTGACATGGAAGAGTTCGACGAGGTTGCTCGTACCAGGAGTTGACAAGGCGACGGCGAGTGTATTGCCTGGCCCGAATTTCATGTACCCCTCGGAATTTTCAACCGGCACACACAAATGATCAGATCCTATGGCCGTAATCACGGGTGCGCCAATGCCGTTGCCGGAAATGGGGTACACCCTGAATGCATTGTTTCCGTACTCGTGAATGATGAGCCATCTGCCGCTGGCTGTTATCCGCTCCGTGCTTCGGGAGAACAGGGTCAGGTCTTGTTGCACGACGGCACCCAGGCCGGCATTCAATTTCAAGTCGAATAGCGAGTACTTGACGGTATTCCCGGATACCCCGTTTACTGCTTCGTTGGTGAATATATAAAAGAGCGTCTCATCCCCGGGTACGGGAACGATAATGCTGGATTGTGAGGCCAGCGGATCGCCGCCAATCCCGGTGGTAATGAGGGTATGGGCTCTATTATATACGTTGGTTCCATCTGTATAAAAAATGGTCTTCCCGTTCCGATCGCAAATGATGGCGCAGCCTTCCGGGGCATTCATGGCGCTGTTGCTCAGGGGTACTGGCGGATTCACATTGAAATTGATGCCGGCCTTATTTCCAAAATACCAGATATTGGCGCGCTGGTCCATGAGACCGTACTCTTTCACGTTTACTCCTGCGTAGGCGGAACATCCCGAGCCATCGGCCACGACGACAAAATAATAGCCTGCAGAATCCGGTGTCAGGGTATTCCCGAGGTCACCATTGGACCAGGTGTAGCTGGTTGGTGTTCCTCCGGTAACATTCACTTTAACCGAAAACTGGACCGGCGACGAAGTTCCTCTCGGAGGAGGGAATTCGCTTCGGCACGCGGTGGTATCCTGAACGAGGTTTAACTGCATCGGAAACGGTTGAATGCCGACAACTTTCATCACCGCCTGGGACTGGTTCTGGTAGAACGCCGTGAGCGTCACGTTGTATGGCTGGGCCGCTCCGTACAGGTGAATCGGACTCCAACTGGTTGACCCGGTCATGTCGCCAAAATCCCACCGAATGCTGTCAGCGCCGGGAGAGACGGTTGGGAAAAAAGCGGTGTTACTGTTCTGGCAAGTTCCGACAAAATTGAAATCTACCGTCAGCACAACCTGTGTCCGGGGAGCGAAAGAAGAAAATTGGGTGCCGTTGAAATTAGAGGCTCCTAAAGGCAGCGCGTTATAATTTACCTGAGAAGCGATGGTATCAGGTTTCGTAATTCGTCCAAGCAGGAAGGGCCCTGCTGCCGCCGTCTGATACAAATGATAGATCATGCTGTCTGGCGCCATCTGTACGCCGTAGCTCCTGAAGATTGCTCCTGGCAAAACCGGGGTGAGTGTTGTGAGCGGATTTACATAATCGTACTGAAGCAGGTTGGCGGGAATGCCCGCTTCCCCGTGGCGGGAGAGGTAAAGGTAGTCACCGGTAAGTGACCACTCGATATCATAGATGGATTGATTGGTGGTAGTCGCGAGCCCGGAATTCAAAATGAGCCGGTCGAACGTGAATGTTCCCGTCGTCCGGTTAAAATCGATGATGCTGGCATCGGTGCTCGTGTTCTGCGGCGACACGGCGACTTTGCCTCCACTCTTTGGATGGAATGCAAAATTGGCAGCGGAGATGGGGAAGGGTCCGATGCCCGCTGTTGTCGTGGTGGTGTACGTTCCGGTATAGCTGGCCGCGTTGATGAGCGTTGCTGAATAGCTGATCGAATTGATGGGCTGCGTCAGCAACCAGAAATCAATGCCGTTGGTATGCGGTACGAGGATCATGGCTTCGGCCCTGCCGCCCAGGCCGGGTACAGCGACATTTTTTGATTCAACATCTCCCAGGGAAGGAACGGGGAAGGGTGCGTTGCCAAAGAGATTCAGGTCGACGACGCTCACGCTGACAGCACCTGCTGCGGGAAAGTTGGCGGTGTTGGTGAAGATGAAATACTTCCTGTTTTGTCCGGGGACCGGGCAGATGGCAGTAGGCTGATTTCCGACAGTATTGGCGGTAAGTCCGGTGCCGTTGGGCATGACGGTATGCTTGGCGTCGTAGACCCGGCTCCCGTCGGTATAGAAGAGCAAATTGGCGTTGAGCGGATCGGAGGCCGTCGAACTACCCCCGGCGCCGAAGGGTATGGCTTTGGTTACTACCGAGGGAAGGGTGGTCGTACGGTTGAAGCGGACGGCCTGCGCGGAGCTTCCAAAATACCAGTTATACCGCTCTAGATTTTGCGAAAAACCAACGATTGTCAGCAAATTCAGGGAGAGGAGTAGTAATAGCGTTCGCATCCGTACCGGGTCATTCATTCGCACCATCGCTCAACCTGCTGATTCATTGTTCTAATTGCAATTTTAAAACGCCCAAACTACACTAAAGTATATATTTTGGCCGAATTTGTCGTTAGGGTTTCAGGCTGCTCAAACTTTTATTAGACCCTCAAATAGATTTACTTTGCTACAATGAGGAAACTGTTTTACCCCATTTTGGTGGACCGTGTCTTTCTGATAGTCTCGGTATGGATGCTGTCAACTTCGATTTCGGTAACTGCACAGGATCCGCAGTTCTCTCAATTCTACGCGGCGCCGCTTTATTTGAACCCGGCATTTGCAGGTTCCACGCAACAAGGACGTGTTGGGTTGAACTACAGAAATCAATGGCCTGCCATCGATGCCAATTTCAGTACGGTCTCTGCCTATGCCGACTTCTACATTGAAGACAAGAACAGCGGGGTAGGGGCGATTCTCACGCGCGATTACGTCGGCATCGTAGGACTACAGTCCATCAGCCTGGCCGTCCAGTATGCGTACCAACTTCAGTTGACGAAAGACATCTCCTTCCGGCCGGGGGTTCAGGTGGCAATTGTAAATCGTTCCATAAACTTCAGCGACCTCCGTTTTGGGGACCAGTTTGATCCTAATACAGGAGCTATCGTAAACTCCACGGCGGAGGCATTAAACACCGGACAGAGTAAATTCTTTCCTGACATTTCCTTCGGTGGTCTTTTCTTTTCAAAGAACGCGTGGCTGGGCGTTGCCCTCCATCACATCACCGAACCCAACCAATCCATTCTGGGAGAGAAGGATAACCTGCCGCAGAAATTTTCTGTCCATGCTGGATGGAAATTTTACTTTCAACCGGGCACGCTGGGCACCGGATTATTTGCTCGTCCGCGGGAACGAAGCATTGCTCCGGTCTTTCAGTACCGAAGCCAGGGCCCGTTTAGTCAGGCGGATGTTGGTTTATACTACACCTTTGAACCGCTCATCGTTGGCACTTGGTATCGGGGCATTCCCTTTCAATCCATCAACGGGTTTGCCAATAACGAATCCATCGTCCTGCTCGTGGGACTGACCCTGAAGGGCGAAAAGGATATCCTCAACATTGGATACAGTTATGACTATACCATCTCACAGCTGGGTGTGGGAAGCGGAGGCGCTCATGAATTCAGCCTGGTGTATTCCTGGCCGACGCGGAATCCGCGGAAGCCGCCGAAAGACAAGCTGATTATCCCTTGTCCGGATTTCTAGGAGATTTCAACGAACCTTCAAACGTCAAGATTGCATCGGTCATCCATGCCGACATGGAGCAAGGCATCGCCGGCATTGACAACGGGATTGTTATTAAGGCCCACGACGTACCCTTTGACCTGTGATTTTATCTGTTCCTTGAATTCACCGAATGGATCGGTGATGGATCCGACCAGTTGATTTTTTTGAATGAAGTCACCTGCCAGAATGTGCGGATGGAATATTCCTGCTGTACGGGCCCGTATCCAGGAGGAGTTCCAGATGATTTTGCTTTGTACGTTCGATTCGGGCGCCCAGTCAATCATGTTGAGAAACTTCATCAGGCGCAGTGTTCCGTTCATGCCCTCTTCAATCGAGTGAAAATCCATGCGGAGTGATTCGCCTCCTTCGTACACGATAATATTTTTTCCCTTCTTGGCGCCGGCCTGCCGCAGCGACCGCGGCCGGAACGGAGAGTCGATGGTGAAGGGAGCCTGGAAGGCATGCGCCAGTTCTACGTTGCGTGGCTCCTGCATCACGCACCGCACCTGGGGATAATTGGTTCGCATGGCCCCTCCGGTGTGGAAGTCTACGCCCACATCGATATTCGGCAGGATATCGTGGGTCATATGCCACGCCACGCGCGAAGCAAGGGATCCTGCCCGGCTGCCGGGGAAAGATCGGTTGACATCCTTGCCGTCGGGTACTTCCCGGGAATAGTTGAGGAAACCGTATACATTAATGATAGGCATGCACACGGTGGTGCCCCGGCGAACCTTGTTATGCCCTGCGTCAATGAGGCGTCTCACGATTTCCATCCCGTTGATTTCATCCCCGTGCATCCCGGCAGTAAGCGCCAGGGTGGGCCCATCTTCCAGCGCCCGGTATACATAGATGGGCGTATCGATCATCGTGCGGGATGGGAGCCGCGCAATGTTAATGTTGATTTCCTTAAATTCGCCGGGACGAATAGTGTGTCCGGCGATGACCACTTCTTTCATGGGAATGGTATACAGGGTGGTGGAATATGGGAATTTGGTTTACAAATACTGGTTCAATCGGGTGTATGCCCGCTTTGTTGCCGACTCCTTGAGATTCATCCAAAAGTATGAAGCCGGGGGCGCAAAAAAAATCCCTTGTGCTCAACCGCACATTTATTCGGACACAATCCCTGACATGCGCATGGGCAATAAGGTGCTACGTATGATCTGTTTACGCCACCGGCTTATTGTTTGGGGCTTAGGCGGAGCCCTGTCCTGTATCGGCGTATCGACATGGGCGCAGGCCACGTTTACCAACGTTGCCCAGCAAAAAGGCATCAATTTCACCTATGGCCTGGCCGCTCCAACGGGCGGCGTCAGCTTTTGCGACTTTGACGGGGATGGGATGGATGACATTACGCTGGCATCAGGGAAGGGTAAGTCCATGGCTTTCTACCGGAATAATGTCAATGGATTTACGCTGGTCAATCCACCCCTCGTCGCCAACACAAATGAAATCAAGCAGGTGCTCTGGATTGATTACGACAACGACGGGGACAAAGACTTGTTTCTTGCTTCGCTGGACTCACGGAATTTTTTATACAGGAATAACGGCAGTCTGATTTTTGAGGATGTCACCCAGGCAGCCGGCTTGCCAATGATTGCTGATCCTAATTATGGTGCAGCTTGGGGAGACATCGACCGCGATGGCTTCCTCGACTTGTTGGTTACAGCAAAAAAAATCAACCTGGACAACATCGTAACCTCCAACCGGTTGTACCGCAACCGGGGTAACGGCACGTTTGATGATATCACCATTTCCTCCGGACTGTTTGACAACACGAAGGCCCCGTTTTGTGCTTCGTTTGTTGACTTTGACAATGACCTGTGGCCTGACATTTACGTGGCGCAGGACAAACGGACTATCAATAGCCTGTATGTCAATCAGCGCAACGGTAAGCTGAAGGACCTTTCGGCGCCCACGAATTCGGACCTCAACATGTTTGGAATGTCGGTAGCCTACGCAGACATTGACCACAACGGTACTTTTGAAATGTATGTTACAAACACGGTTGGTAACAAGTTGCTCATCAACCATCAACTTCAGTTTACGGAAGAGGGTCATCGGCGGGGTGTGGATTTCATTGGCGGAACCGGTTGGGGGGCGAGCTTCCTGGATGCCGACAACGACCGTGACCAGGATCTGTATGTCAGCGGGAGTCATGTGGGGAGCAAGGAAGTTTCAAGCGCCTACTATATGAACGACGGGTTGGGTTTTTTTTCTCAGCCGGCGGCCGGATTTGCAGGTGATACCGTTAGCAGCTATAGCAACGCGGTAGGCGATTTCAATGATGACGGATACCCGGACATTATGGTAAACAACGCCGAGCCGTTTGCGGCGCAATTGTGGCAAAACTCAGGGGGTGCGGGTCGTTGGCTGAAAATAAAATTGAAAGGAGTCCTGAGCAACCGCGACGGGACGGGATCTCGTATTGATCTCTACGCAAACGGAAAGAAGAGAAGCCACTTTACGCAAAACGCGGTGAGCTATCTTGGACAGAACTCCGATTGGGTGATGTTCGGATTGGGGAGCTTGACGAAGGCAGATTCGATTTATGTTTACTGGCCCAGCGGTCACGTGGATCGCCTGTATCAGGTCACATCGAATCAAAAATTGATCGTCGAAGAACTTGCTCATTCACCTTTGGTACCAGCCTTGAATTTTTCGGGACTCCAAAACCGATGTGCCGGCGACAGCATTGTGCTTTCTGCCAGACTGTATGGCCCGCAGCATTCATATGCATGGTCGTCGGGACAAACGACGCCAGAAATCGTTGTAAAGACCTCGGGCTCGTTTTCAGTTCAGATAAACTCGCCCTTTCTTCCGGGCAGCCCATGGATATCACCTACGGTGGATGTTGCCATAGGAGCCGGTCAAATGCCTGACCTGCAGGCGACCGTTACGAACCCGACCTGTTTCGGCGATAGCAACGGGTCGATCTTCGTCTCGGTAAGCGGGGGGACCGCACCGTATACAACGGTATGGAAGTCAGGTCAATCGGGCCTCTCACGAAGCTCGCTGATCCCTGGCTTTTATCAACTCACAGTAACGGATGACCTTGCCTGCCAGGTCGTTAAAGGGTTTGTCATCAAAGAACCGGAACCGCTTATCCTTTTTCACAACATTGTGGAGCTTTCGTTTGGAAAATTTGCCATCCTCCTACAGCGGTTTGGAGGCATTGGGCCGTTCAGCTATGCCTGGAGCGTGGCTGGCGCCCCCGACAGGTCCAGCCTGACCAATCTGGATCCTGGCAGCTATGGGGTGACAGTGTCTGACGTAAACGGCTGCAGCGTGGCGGAGAACTTTGTGATTGCAGATATCATCACCGCCACGAAAGAGAAAGACAACATTGTCGTGTACCCAAACCCTGTAAGTCAGTTTTTAACAATCCGCTTTGACGAAAGCCAATGCTATACCCTGTTGATTATAAGTATGGACGGCAAAACGACCGCGCAACAACTATGTGCGACAGATCCCGGACGCGAAGCACGCATTGGAATTTCGACCTTCTCCCCGGGACTATATTATTTGCAGCTTAGCTCGGGCCGCGAAATAAAGTATCGCGGAAAAATTCTCATACAATAATTACGGTACAAGTAGCCGGGTAGACGTGGCATAGTGCTCACCGACGGCACGAACCAGGTAAAGCCCCGACTGAATTCCTGTCAGATCGATCGCAATTGTTTTTCCAAAAAGCGGCTGGAGAGTTTTAATTCGGAGCGGCTTGCCCTGAAGATCAAGCAGCGTGACCGTGATGGGGGAGTAAAAATTATCAACTTCAATCCAGCACGTGGTTTGAGCCGGGTTGGGGTATACCCGTATGGTGAATTCCTTCTTGGTTGCTCCCGATGTGATTAGTCCGTCAAAATATTTCTCCGCAAAAAGAAACGCGGCAATGCCAACATCCTTACCAATCTTTCGCCCTACAATGTCATCCGCAGGGACGTGAATGCCTCCCCATATTCGTGAAAGACTGGTCTGATCCGACGCATCCCGGTAGGTCGCCCATTGAAGCACGACGTCCTGGCTGGGCCCTTCTTCAAATACAAGGAATTCATTTTGCCGGGCAATAAACTGTCCCATGCCTCCTGGAAAAAATTCGTCGCCGGTGAAGAGGGTCAGTAATTCAGCGGCTGCTCTGGAGAAGGTGGAGTGACCTGATATGAATCCTGCAAAGGGAGGAGTAACAAACGTGGGGCGTTGGTAGGGCCACCAGTTCCCTGCAAGAATCCAGTCTACCCCGGCCACATCGGTTTCTGGATTAGCAATGAATCCGGGCCCTTTCCATGCTCGGATCTTAATCTTATTTACGTGTTCGTTGGAAGCGCCGGCCAGCGCATCAGCCGGCCCAACGAGTTCAACATAGCCGGGCAACAACGTTATTCCCTCCGGATTATAATTTGCCTGGCCGGGATCGCTGCTTTGGCCAGCGTCCGCAAGGAACCGGATTCCGGAGAGGGGCCGGATGTAGTCATACCAACCTTTTATGCCCCAGGCGGTAACAGCCGCATCGTGTAGTGCGCCCCCCAAAGCAAAGTAAGCTTTCACATCCCACTCCATGTTATCCAAGATGCCACCCACACCTCTGAATTTTTTGATAAGCGACGGATGATCGCTGATATAATTGACCAGCGCGAACCAATGGCCTGGGGGAGTCTCGGAGTCGGGGCCGTCGGCCCAGAACTCTGCCAGTACCCGTGTATAGTCGCCGCGTAGAACGTAGTTGGGTTGGTAAGGCAAGCCGGTGGACGGATTTAACGGCCTTCCTGTTCCGGCGTCACCTCCGGCGACCAGTTTGTAGAAATTCGGGTAGTCCGAGTAGGCCGTGGGCAGGGGTGGTGAGTTGCCAAGGGACGCTGGCGAAATATCCCACATCACGGCGTCAGCAGGAGACAGGTGTGAAGACCACACGGAGACCAGGTTCATTTCCCACTTGTAGTTGGCGTCTGTGTTTTGCCCGATCCCGGTACCGTGATACGGAGGTGCGCCCGGATCATGGTAAACTGTATATGTATTTCTATTTCTGAAAAACTTCTTCGCCTCGCTTTCCATCATGGCAAACGGGGTTACACTACCCCATTCGGCATTCAGAAAAGATGGAACAGATCCGGGAATTGGATTTCCCGACTGGTCAATGAACTCTTTCAGCGTGATCGGCTGCCAGCGGTTCGGGTCTAGAAGGGTTGGATTGCCCGGCTTGGTAGGATCGATGGGCGGATTGATGGGATTATAAAACCTGTTCTGGTAATTGTTGATTTCGTTGGAACCGTCTTGAAGTCCGAAGGTGATGACGCATTGGGCAATGTAGTTGCCAAGGGCGGCCGGACCATCGGCGATATAATTGGTAGAGTGTCGGGATGTGTCATATCCAAGTTGGTTCATCAGGTTGGCGAACCGGGCTAGTGAGAGGTTCGCACCCGGGGACTTTTTGAAGCGATGGGATAGCAGTCTGAACTGCGCATAACTGATGGTCTCCTCGCGGGCTTTTTTAATATCTGCAGGTACGGCCATTCGCTCAAAGGTGCACACAACGCCGTGGTGTGATTTCCCAAGGATGTAAGGGGTCGCTTTTGAATCGTAAGCAGCCCACGCATCATACATGGCTGCGGAGGAATGAAAGAGGTTTCTGGAATGAACCGTCGGTCGGGCAAAGTCAATGCGGATCGCCCGGAGAAGTTCCTCGTTCCACAGACGGGCTGCGGAATGCTGCGCATGCATGGGCCACGCAAGACCCAGCCCGGCCATGAATGGAAGTAGGACAGCGCATCGGGTTAGGAAGGAGCGTGAATGCATGCGCGACAAAATTGATTGAATCACCGATGAATTGCAACGCAGTTGATTTCGTCAGGCGTTTACTTTGTCTTTCTGGATGGTTTTCTTGCCGTAATTTGCTTCGAGGTAGGCAACAATTTTTCCTGCGATGTCAACTTTGGTTGCTTTTTCAATCCCTTCGAGGCCCGGACTTGAATTCACTTCGATGATCAGGGGTCCCCGTTTGGACGGAAGCATATCAACACCGGCGACGGCAAGCCCCAATTTTTTTGCGGCCATGACGGCTGCATGTTTCTCACTTCGGCTCAACTTGACAACCTGGGCCATGCCTCCACGATGAAGGTTGGAGCGGAATTCCCCATCACGCGCTTGTCGCCGCATGGCGCCAACCACTTCTCCATTCACTACGAAGGCACGGATGTCAGCACCCTTGGCCTCCTTAATAAACTCCTGAACAATGATCCGTGTCTTCACCCCATGAAAAGCCTCGATGACTGATTGGGCGGCCTTCTTGTTTTCTGCCAGCACGACCCCCAACCCTTGTGTTCCCTCCAATAGCTTGATGACAACGGGCGCACCGCCAACCGCTTCAATAACCCCTTCCGTGTCGCGGGAATAATCCATGAAGATCGTTTTTGGGAGCCCCAACCCCACGCGCGAAAGAATTTGCATGCTGCGGAGTTTGTCGCGGGAGCGGATCAACGCCTGCGACTCAACAGCCGTGAATACTTTCATCATTTCAAACTGTCGGACTACGGCAGCCCCGTAGAACGTTACGGACGCCCCGATCCGAGGAATGATGGCATCAAAATAATCGAGTTTGCGGTGATGGTACCATACGGTTGGGTTCTTCTTTTCAATAAGCAGAACACATTTCATGTGATCGATGATCTCCACTTTATGTCCGCGTGCCTCACATGCTTCCTTAAGCCGCCGCGTGGAGTAAAGCTTTGGATTCCTGGAAAGTATGGCGATGTTCATGAAGGACTAAGAGTTGATGCAGAGGAGGAACTTTCTCCTTTTTTCTGCTGGAAAGATAAATCCTTTTTCGAGACATCGATCAGGAAACGGCCCCTCAAAATTCTCCTGCCAAGCAAGATGGGAAACTTCAGGTTGCCCCGGTTGCTCAGCGAAAAATCGGAGCGGATCACCTCCCCGTATATTTTCACCTCCGTCCGGATGACATACCGCAGTTCTGCTTCGCCGAACGAATTTTTGATTTCCTTTTGTTTAAATTTCTTTACCCGAAAGGGCGTCCCCGTAAATTCGGGATGTTCTTCATCCAACAAGATGAATTCCAGTACGCCGTTGACTTCCGCTGCGCTGCTGCAATGCAGGCTGGAAGTGTAGGCACCCGTATCAATTTTGGCGTGGATGTTTTCGAGCCCCAATCCGGGTAAATCAATGCGATCGTTGCGGCCAAGAGTGATCATGAAAAATATTTTTTTTGCTAAGATAATACACGCAAGCGTGTTGATTTTTTTTAAGGTTGAGCATGAAAATACTCTAAAGGCAATGTCTATTACAAGTTTAATAGTAATGCTATCGAAGGTAAGAGTAAACCTAAAGTGCTTAGCATCCTACTTAAATTTGTAGTTGTCGGTTCGCATTTGGAGACTGTTTTTTTTAACTTTATAGCTTTCAAAACCTAAACTAAAAACAATGAGGAAGTTTTTACTAGTACTATTCTCGTGTGCTTTTGTGCTCAGTTCGTGGGCACAGGAGCGTACAATTTCAGGAAAGGTCTCCTCCCAAGACGATGGTAGTGGGCTTCCTGGAGTTAACGTTTTGCTCAAAGGAACCTCTAATGGAACGGTTACAGATGTAGAAGGAAATTACAAATTGGCAGTCCCCTCTTCGGGCGGCAGGCTGGTTTTTTCCTTCATCGGATTTACCACCGAGGAGGTCGAAATCGGTGAACGCACTGTGGTGGATGCCGGCTTGACTACGGATATCAGACAATTGACTGAAGTCGTGGTTACTGCCCAGGCCATTCAACAGGACAAGCGCGCACTTGGATACTCTGTTACCAGCATTTCAGGTAACGTCGTAGCCCAAAAGCCTGAAGGCGACCTGGCTCGCTTGCTTCAGGGAAAGATCCCTGGTGTGAACATCACCAGTACTGGGGGTGTGTCCGGAACAGGTACCAACATTATTATCAGGGGATACACTACGATCACGGGCAATAAACAGCCCCTATGGATTGTGGATGGTGTTCCATTCAACTCAAATACAAATGCTCAGGGTAACTTCCTGAGTGGAAACCAGGCGACGCCCAGTCGTTTTCTTGACCTGGATCCAAACAACATCGAGCGTATTGACGTGCTGAAAGGCCTCAGCGCAGCGGTGCTGTACGGTGAGCAGGGTCGTAACGGTGTAATGATTGTTACTACGAAGAACGCCCGTAAGAAGAAGGAAAAGTTCGAAGTCAACCTGAACCAGTCCTACTATGTTACGCAGATCGCGTCAGCCCCCGAGCTTCAGAATAACTACGGTAATGGATTCGACCAGAACTGGGGATTCTTCTTCAGTAACTGGGGACCCAAATTCGGCGCCATCGGAACTCGCGATTCGATTCCCCACCCGCTTTCAAATGCTCCTGCGGCAATCCGGAATCAATTCCCGGAATTTCTTGGAAAGAACGTGAAGTATCAGGCTTTCCCTAATAACGTGAAAGGATTCTTCAAGGATGGCTTTTCATCCAACACGTCCATCAACGTAAACGGAAGTTCTGAGAACATGAGCTACAATGCATCGGTCAGCTACCTGGAAGATGAAGGGTTCATTCCGAATAACACACTTCGCAAACTCAATTTTGGATTGGGCTTCAATGCCAACGTGACGCCGAAGTTCACGGTGAGCACCAGCTTCAACTATGCGGGGACCGATCAGGCAACACCTCCTATTTCTGCCGGTAACGGTAGTGGAACAGCCGGATCAGGTGTATCCATTTTTGCTGACGTATTCTATACGCCAAGAAACATCGACCTGATGGGATTGCCGTTCGAGACACCCGTCACTCACCAGAGCGCCTACTACCGTGCAGGGAATGACATCCAGAACCCACGGTGGACAGCCAAGTATACCTTATCGACGAATGACGTGAAGCGTTTCTTTGGCCGCACCTCATTTAGCTACAAATTGATGGAAGGCTTGGAGATAACCTATCGTGTCGGACTTGATACCTATACGGAGTATCAGCAGTACATGGTTAACAAAGGCGGTCCGCAGAACATCAATGGTCTCTACCGCACGGTGACGGCACAAAACACGATTTGGAACCACGACGTGTTTGTCAGCTACAATCACAGTCTTAACCAGGACTTTAGCTTGAACTTCGTGGTTGGTCTAAACAATCGCCGCGATTTATACACCCAGGATGGACAGGAGAGCGCACAGCAGGTGGTATTTGGTTTCATGAACCATTCCAACTTCCTCACGCACTCCAACGTCAACAGCTTCGTTGGAAGCAACATGAATTTCCAGGAGACCAACATCCTTTATGGTGCGTACGGAACAGCCAGCTTGGGTTACAAAGATTATGCATACCTGACTTTCCAGGGAAGAAATGACTGGAAGTCCACCGTGGAAGAGAAGTATCAGTCGATCTTCTATCCCAGCGTAAGCTTGTCGTTCATCCCTACATCGGCCTTCGGATTTGAATCTGACATGATCAACCAGTTGAAAGTACGCTTCAATTACGGAACGTCTGCTGGTTTCCCTCAGCCGTATGGAACACGGAATACGTTGAACTTGAGTTCCCGCTCCTTTTTGGATAGGGCAGGGATACCCATCTCGACCAACGCCCTTTCAAACCGGTTAGGTAACAAGGACCTCAAGCCTGAACTTCAGGCGGAATTTGAAACTGGAATTGAGGGTAAGTTCCTGAAGAATCGCCTCGGAATTGACCTTTCCCTCTACACAAGAACAACGAAAGACCTGATTACCGATGCACCGTTGGATCCTTCCACGGGGTACACGGTAACCCGGATTAACGTTGGTGAGATCTCTACAAAAGGGGTTGAATTATCGTTGACTGGTACACCGCTCAAGGTTTCGAGCTTCCAGTGGGATGTTACCTTGAACTGGTGGGCATACCGCTCCATCGTGGAGAAACTGGGAAGCGGATTGGGCCGCGTGAAGATCCCCGGCGGTGCCTACGATGACCTCGGTAATTATGCTGTTGCAGGTGAGCCGTACAACGTGATCTACGGATCGTATGTACCGCGCGACCCGAACAACGGCAACCAGCGCATTGTAACCGATACCGGAGACTATCTGGTTTCTGACGACATCAAGCGGATTGGTGACCCCAACCCGTGGTGGAACGCGTCGATGATCAACAGCTTCACCTACAAGGGTATTACGCTGAGTGCTCAACTGGAATACCGCCAGGGTGGCGACATCTGGTCGTTGACGACTGCCACATTGATCGGTCGTGGAGTTTCCAAGTTTGTTGACTTTGACCACGATCGCACGTTTGTGTTGCCGGGTGTAAAAGGAGACGGTACTCCGAACAATGTTCAGATCTCTTCGGCAGCTGTTTATTTTAACAACGTTGCCTTCGGCCCCAGCGACCTGCAGATTTACGATGGTACTACCATCCGCCTCAGGGATGTCAGCCTGAACTATGATCTTCCCAAGTCGATCATTCAGAAGACGCCATTCAAGCGGGTAACTGTCGGGGTCTCAGGCCAGAACATGTGGTTCCGCGCCGTGAATATTCCTAAGGAGATCAATTTTGATACCGATGTGCTTAGCACAGGAGTTGGAAATGGTTTGGGATTTGATCTGTTCACCGGACCAAGCGCACGTCGCTTTGGAGGTATGATCAGACTTACGTTCTAAGCACTCAAAATCATGAAAACAATGAAAAAGAATAAAATATCAAACTTCGTTAAAGGAGTAGCCCTTTCAGCAGGCCTGATTCTGGCTACTTCCTGTAACCTGCAGGATCACCTGGTTAACCCCAGTGTTCTCACAGAAGATCAGGCGGAAAGCAACTTTATCTTCAACGGAATTCAGTTGAATCTCGCCGGCTTCTTCCTGCAGGCTTCGCAATTCGGGATGGATAACACCCGGATGCTGGCCATGTTCGGAAATACGTACGAGAATGCCTACACGGCCAACTCGTTCAACGGAATGTGGGCAAGCGCGTACTCCGATATCATGGTTAACGCCAACCTTTTGTTGTCGAAAACCAAGGAGAATCCGGCAACGACCGTCATCGAATACAGACCATACTTTCAGGGAGCCACAAAAATCATGAAGGCCTATGTGCTCATGACGATGGTGGATTATTTCGGAAGCATCCCGTATTCAAAGGCGTTCGATGTATCCAATTACAACCCCACAGTTGACACGGGTACGGATGTGTATGCAGCTGTTCTGATAATGCTCAACGATGCGATCGCAGACTTGAACTTGGTGGTGGCAACATCCGTTAAGCCGGCCAACGATATGTACTACGGTGGTGATGCAGCAAAATGGCGCAAACTGGCTAATACCCTCAAGATGAAGATGTTCTTACAGAAGCGTCTGGTCGATGCTGCCGGTTCAACATCTGCTATCGATGCGCTGATCACTGCCAATGACATGATCAATTCAACGGCCGAAGAATTTTTCTTCACCGCCACTGCGAACAGCGTGAGCGCACCGAATACGTACCATCCCTGGTTCTTTCAAAATTACCAGACCAGTGCAAGCCAGTACATGTCAAACTCGTATATGAAGGCGTTGTATGATGGCAAGGGTGGCATCCGCGATCCCAGGATCCGGTTCTACTTCTACCGTCAGGTAACTTCCCCTACGACCGACATTAATGAACTTAGCTGTTCAAGTGCGACGTCAGGCCCCGCGCACTACCCTCCCGGGACTGCCTACTGCCAATTGCCAGATGGCTATTGGGGTCGTGATCACCTGAATTTCGAAGGAATTCCTCCGGATGGATTGAAGCGTACCGTGTACGGTCTGTATCCGGCAGGCGGCCGTTTTGATGCAAGCGATAACCGCGGCGTAGATGCTGTAGATTATCGCGGCGGAGCCGGGTTGTCTGCAGGAGCAGGCGGCAAGGGAATCATTCCGATCATGATGCTTTCATATGTGAACTTTATGAGGGCGGAGCACGAGTTGATATTGAAAGCCAGTGTTGCTAATGCCAGGGCATTGCTAAGCACAGCGATTGATCAGTCCCTCAGTCGTGTCACAGGCTTCAACACGACGGTCCTTCCTCAAACCGGAGCGGCTGCCAACCTGGTGCCCAGTGCGACTACCAAGACTAACTTCAGAAATGCGGTGCTCGTAGACTACGATGCGGCATCAACCAACTCGGACCGGTTGAATGTTATCATCAACGAGTACTGGATTGCCGCATGGGGTAACGGGATCGAGGCGTACAATACACTGCGCCGGACGGGTAAGCCCACACCGCTGCAGCCGGCATTGAGTCCTACTCCCGGCAGCTTCTATCGGTCATTCACGTATCCTGCGGTCTATGTAATCCGCAACAGCACGGCTGTGCAGAAACCCGATAACAAGGTGAAAGTATTTTGGGACACCAACCCGGACGGGTTTATTAACTAACCTATAAATGAAGCATCCTATGAAACGAATACAAATTCTTACATACGTGTCCCTGGCAGCGCTGATCTTTTCGTGCTCGGACACCAGCAAATACCCGGTGCCTTTTGACACGATCAATAACGCCAACGCCGGGATTCTGAAGGTCATCAGCCAAGGCTCGGTGATCCTGACGTCAGACATACCCGGTTCCAAGTACCAGGTGACGTTCGAGGCGAATGATTCTGAACGCGGTAAAAAGTTTACCAAGGTGGAATTGTTTGTCCAGTTCAAGGACCTGACGCCGCTGAATAACGCCATGGTTCCGCAGCCCGATGCAAGCCGTCCGGAGAAGCTGCTGAAGACGTATTTGCCTTCAGAGTTTACTGCTGATGCCATTACGGGCCTTCCCCGCGTGACTATGACCCACACTGCAACGGAAGTAATGACCCTGTTGGGCCTTACCCTTCCTGAGTTTGTGGAGGGCCGCGATCAGTTTATCTTCCGCCAGGCCATGCATTTGCCGAGTGGAATTTACTCGAGCAATAACGTGAGTACGCCTATTGCTGGCCTTGGTGGCGTATATAAATCACCGTTCCAGAATGTCGTGGGCGTGGTAGTTTGTGCTTCCGATATGGGAGGTACGATTACCTTCAAGACGGTCGTTACTGCAGCGGTGGTGCCCATTGCACCTTGCCAGCCTTTCGTAACCGGCACGACTATTTTTACAAGAGTCACCCACGGCGTTTATGCGATCGGGGATGCCACCTTTGGACAGTATGCCTGTGCATGGGGAGACAGCCCGGCAAAAGGGGTTGTTTGGAATGATTTCTGTAACCAGATAACCACTACTGGCGGTGACCAGTACGGGCTTACATATATGTTCTCCGTCATCAGTAACGACGGCACCACGTTGAAGATCAACTGGTCTAACAACTATGGAGACGTAGGCACCTCGGAACTAACCCGTACAGGGGGATGGCCGCTTGGTATCGTTTTCCTTTAACGGTTCGTAGATTTTTTTGAAGAAGGCCCGGATTTTTCCGGGCCTTCTTTGCTTTGAAAAAGAACGTAAATCAATTTGACAGCGCATGTCTGGCCATTCGCATAAAAACCGCGGTGAGTTGCAAAGGCATTTCTTACTTTTGTCTACTATGAAAAATTTTTGGCTCGGATGCTTGATGGGATGTGTGTTAGCTCTTGACCTGACCGCCCAGGTGAGCAACGAGGACCTGAAAACCATGATGATTGTACGGGATCTGGAGCGCGAGTCGCGCCCTTCACGGGCCCGGTCTGTGGGGCCCAAGGTGATGGGGGATTCGTATTACGCTGCTGCATGGAGTAAAGGGTCGCTTACGCTCTACAAGGAGGGCAGGACCTATGAATTGTCGGCCATCAAATACGATGTGATGAATTTTGGAATCGACCTGCTCATCGATGGAAACCTGAAGTCGTTGGATGGAAGTCTGGTGAAGTCTTTTGACTACAAGGACTCGCTGACGGAGTTACCGCATCGGTTTGTGAATGGGATCGATTATAAGTTGGATGGCGCCGCCATTCATGGATTCCTGGAGATCCTGTGCTGGGGGAAGCTGGATGTGTATTCACTAACCGAATCGACGCTGTTGCGGCCCAACTACAACACCGCGTTGGCAGCAGGAAATGAGAATTACCAGATTGTAAAGAAACGCAGCCTGTTGTATGGTCCCGGTGTTGACCTGAGGCCGCTCAAAAAGAAGGAAGTAAAACACCTCTGGCGGGAACGGGACGCTGAGATGAAAAAGTTTCAAAAGATTAACAGATTGAGCCTTTCCAACGAGCGCGACCTGCTGCTAATGGTAGACTATTTCAACACCTTGTAGCAACGAATGGAAACTAAAAAACCGAAGACAATTTGCCTTCGGTTTTTTTTGCTTTTAAATGGATTACCCTTTTTTCACGGCGAATGCTACCGCGGTGTTCTCCCATTGAATAGTCACCTGGTTCTTATCAACGCCGAATGTAAGGGTCTCTACAAAGGCACCCGGCTTGCCAGCCTTTACATTGACACGCAGCACATCATTCTTATCGCTGTACTTGAAGGCGCCCCACTGGCTTGCGTGTGTTTGTAAGATGATAGTCCATTCTGCTTCTCCCGGGATCGTGAAGAGCTCGTACTTGCCGGCAGCAAGCACCTTGCCTTCAATGGCTACAGGCTTGTCGACCGTGAACGTGGTGGCGGCGTTGGCTCCGGTGCGCCATACCTTGCCGTAGGCCTCAATGCCGCCCAACATTTTCCTCCCCCGTGCGGAGGGAGCGGAATAGTCGATCTTGATATTGACACCGTCAATAGTTCCTTCTGCTGTTGCGGGAGGACTTGGTTTTGCCTTGTCCTGAGCAAACAAAATGGAGATAGCTGCTGCGAACAGGAAGATTGTAGTGAGTGATTTTTTCATGCCGTTGCGGTTTGGTTGGATAAAATAATGGGATACCTACCTAACGGCGGCCAGCCCGTGCAGGTTCAGATTTGGAAGTGAAATTTTTAGAGGAAATACTACTTACCGAAGGGGTTCAGTGCAGCCATGGCCCGTTTTCCGCCGCCCATCTTGTTCATGGTCTTCATCATTTTGCGTAGTTCACCGAATTGCTTTAGCAACTGGTTCACCTGCTGAATGGAGGTACCGCTTCCCCGCGCAATCCGCTCTTTGCGGCTGCTATTGAGAATTTCAGGGTTCTCCCTTTCGGGAATCGTCATGGAGCGTATGATGGCTTCCAGCGGCTTGAACGTGTTATCATCCACATCCACTTCCTTGAGCGCTTTGCCCATACCGGGCACCATGCCCAGCAGGTCTTTCACGTTGCCCATTTTCTTGATCTGTGCCAATTGATTGAGGAAATCGTTGAGATCGAACTGGTTCTTACGAATTTTTTTCTGGAGGCGTGCGGCTTCCTCCTGATCAAAATTTTCCTGCGCTTTTTCTACCAGGCCCACTACATCCCCCATGCCTAGTATTCTGCCGGCCATCCGGTCTGGGTAGAATCGGTCTAAGGCCTCCATCTTTTCGCCGGAGCTGGTGAACTTGATGGGCTTGTCCGTGATTCGGCGCACCGAAAGGGCAGCGCCACCCCGGGTGTCGCCATCCATCTTGGTAAGCACCACCCCGTCAAAATTCAAGCGGTCGTTAAATGTCTTGGCGGTGTTTACCGCGTCCTGCCCCGTCATGGCATCCACGACAAAGAGCGTCTCCGATGGCTTGAGCAGTTCTTTCAATGCTGCAATCTCCATCATCATCGCCTCGTCCACTGCCATGCGCCCCGCTGTATCAACAATGACAATCCGATGGTTGTTCTTACGGGCATGTTCCAGTGAAGCCTTCGCAATCTGCAGTGGATCTTTACTTTCAAGATCAGCGTAAACCTCAATGCCGATTTGTGCACCGAGGACTTTTAATTGTTCGATGGCTGCCGGGCGGTAGACATCGCATGCGGTGAGCATCACCTGCCTGCCCTGCTTTTTGAGATAGTGGGCGAGTTTTCCTGAGAACGTGGTTTTACCGGACCCCTGTAAACCGGCAATAAGAATAACCGCCGGGTTGCCTTCGATGTGGATATCCTTGCTCTCGCCACCCATGAGGCGCGTGAGTTCGTCGTTCGTGATCTTTGTAAGCAATTGACCGGGCGAGACGGCGGTGAGTACATTTTGCCCCAACGCTTTAGCCTTTATCTCGTCGGTAACTTCTTTGGCTACCTTGTAGTTAACGTCTGCCTCAATCAGTGCCTTGCGGATTTCCTTGATGGTCCCCGCGACGTTTATTTCCGTAATCCTTCCCTGACCCTTGAGGGTCTGAATGGCCTTTTCAAGCTTCTGACTTAGACTTTCAAACATGGAGCAAAGAAGTATTTGATGAAGGCCGCAAAGTTACGGGGATGGGAGTGGCCTTGCAAGTCAGGGTTAGTGAACTTCGCGGAATGGAATGTAGGGGAAGGAGGATCCGGCTTTTGCTGATCCGGAGCTTGCGTTCAACTCCAGGAATCCGTCCACCTCTTTCAGGTTGGCGAAGTCTCCGGATCCACCTCCCGGTGCCGGATGAGCCATCAATTTTCCATCCGAATTCACAATCCTGACCTGGAGGAAGTATGTCAGGTCCGGCTTTAGTTCATAGTCCGCAGCCAGGACGGCGGATGAAGCTGGCTGAGCGACGTCCATGATTTTGAGAAGCCACGGCCGGATGTAGCGGTAGAAACAGAGGAAGCTGGACACCGGGTTTCCCGGGAGCGCGAAGACAATTTGTTTGGCGGTTGCGCCGAACCAGAACGGCTTGCCTGGCTTTTGGCTTACTTGGTGGAAGATGTTCTTTACCCCCAGCGATTGGAGCACAGCGGGCACAAAATCAAATTTCCCTTTTGATACCCCGCCGCTAAGGATAATAAGTTCGTGGCTGGCGAACACCTTTTCCAATTCACGTTCCATGGCGTTTCGCTCGTCGGTGAGATGAAACAAGTTAGCTGGACATCCCAGGGCTTTCAGGGCACCGAGCAAGGCATACGTGTTGGATCTTCTGATTTGATGCGGGAGCGGTCGGTCGTGAATATCTACCAATTCGTTGCCGGTAGATACGATTGCGGTTTTTGGAAACTTGTAGACCTTCGCTTCAAGCCATCCCACGGAAGCGAGCAAAGCCACCTCGCTGGTAGAAATGCGCGTTCCCGGTGTCAGCAGTGTGTCACCCCGTTTTGCATCCTGCGCGCGGGTATGAATGCACTGGCCTTCCGTCACTGCTTTCACTTTGAGTTTGGCGAGGTCATTGACAACGGTAACGTCTTCATAGCGGATGACCGTATCACAACCAATCGGGAGCATCGCGCCCGTCATTACTTCGATACAGTTCTTGTCATTCTTCAATGTCAGCCGTGGCTGACCGGCGGGCTGAAGCCCTTCGACGCGGAACCCTTGCCATCCCTCTTCAATGGCCTTGTACTTCACGGCGATTCCATCCATGGCCACCCGGTCGAAAGGGGGGAAATCACGATCGGCTTTGATTGTCTCCGCAAGCACACGCCCGATAGCATCCTCGATCTTCACTTGTTCGATCGCAGGCCCGTAAAGTTGTTCCTGAATTAAGCGGGTGGCTTCTGAAACGCTGATCATGAAAATCCTTATTTTTGGTTCAAGATAAAAAGAAATGAAGAGTAAGTTAAGCCACCTCGACGCGTCAGGAAACCCGGCGATGGTAAATGTCGGCGACAAGGAGATAACGCACAGGGCAGCAGAGGCGGAGGGTCGGGTTTGGCTCGGTGCCCCAATCATGGCCCTCCTGGTGGGCGAGGAGCTGCAAAGCCGTAAAGGCCCTGTATTTCAGACAGCGATTGTTGCTGGAATCATGGGGGCGAAAAAAACACCGGAATTGATTCCGTTGTGTCACCCGGTAGGGCTGGATGATTGCGCCTTGAAGATATCGATAGATGGAGAGTATGCGGTCATCCGCTCTTCTGTCCGAGTCTCTGCACGCACCGGTGTGGAAATGGAAGCGCTTACGGCCGTGGCGGTGGCTGCACTGACCATCTATGACATGTGCAAATCGGTGTCGCACGAGATCCGCATTGAAAGCATTCAGCTGATGGCCAAGAGCGGTGGGAAGAGGGACTTTACCCGCCAGTAGCCATAAAGAAAAAGAGATTTTTTTTGGAGGAAGGGACTCGATGGTACACGGCCTATTCTCCCCCAATCTGCCCGGGTACTTTTGATTGAAGAGGCACTCGTTGAAGTTGTTGGTGCCGTTCGCTTTAATCAATTATTTAACTGATGCAGCGCGTTTTTCGCTTAAAAGCGACAAAGAACTTACGGGTGGTTCCGGAGCAGGGTAGATGACTGGAACGGGGGCGGGCAGTTTCATATCTTGAATATCAAAGCCAACGACATGAAAGCAATAAAATTTCATTGGCCGGCATTCAATCCCTTCTACACCGACTTACTGCTTGTATTGGTAACCGGGATTCTGGTTTCTGCTGCTTTGGTAACGGTGGGCTACACCGTCATTGCACAGTTGTAGCCTAATTTAATTGGGTGGTTGATTGAGGAAGCGCGCCAACCCACTCTTCGCCATCCTCAAATACTTCTTTCTTGAAGATGGGTACATTTTCTTTCAGCCGGTCGATGATGAACTGACACGCCTCGAAAGATTCTTTGCGGTGCCTTGTTGATACCGCCACGACGACAGCCACTTCAGCGGGCTTCAGGGTTCCGATTCGATGACTGACAGCCCAACCCAGCAACGGCCACCGATGTGCCGCTTCGTCAATAATTTTTCGCGTTTCTGCAACCGCCATGCTTTCGTAGGCCTCGTATTCCAGCCACACAACGTTCTTGTTGTGCGCTGTATTACGAACGGTTCCTATAAAAACATTAACGGCCCCTGCACCAAGGCTGGAGGCCGTTTCGATGACTTTTTGAATGTCAATCGCCTTCTCCGTGATTTTTATCATAGCAATTTATTTTGGTGAGCAGGAATTGAAAATGAATGTAACACATTCGCCAGACAGATACAATGACAAATCGCATGGATTTGCGCGAGAATGCGTACGCTTTGATTTTGGACTTCTTTATTAAGAAGGGTGTGGATAAATGGATTCAGCCGCCGCTTACAGGTGGAATGAGGGCCACCTCATCGGTGGGATTTAACACCAGGTTGTCATCGGCATAGTTTTGATTGACGGCGATGAGGAGGGATTTGAGATCACGGAGAGCCGGGAACTTTGTGTGGAGGGTTTCGCGCAATTCAAGTACGGTATTGCCCGTTACTTCCATTTCCAGCGTTCCGCCCAAAATATCCCGAGCTGCCCCAAACGGTCTAATGCGTATTTTCATTGAATTCGGATGTTTCAAGGTACAATTTAAACGGTCTATGACTATCTTTCGTTCTGAGAATTGATGCTATTCGATAACCACAATCGTCCCCTGAACTACCTGCGCCTGGCTGTGACTGACCGGTGCAACCTTCGCTGCTTTTATTGCATGCCCGAAGCAGGCATTCATTACCTCCCCAAGAAGGAGTTGCTCACTTTTGAAGAAATTAAACGACTGGTCACCGTACTTGCCGGGTTGGGAATATCCAAGATCCGCCTCACCGGAGGGGAGCCGTTTGTACGTACGGACCTGATGAAGCTTGTGCGATCGATCCGCGAAATTCCCGGCATACACGAGATTCATCTCACCACCAACGGGGTTCTTACAGCACCGCACATTCCTCAGTTGAAGGAGTTGGGCATCGGTTCGGTAAACCTCAGCCTGGATACGCTGGATCGCGATCGCTTTAAGATGATAACACGCCGCGATGAATTCGACAAGGTGATGGAGACGTTCCATTTGTTGCTGGAGCATCAAATACCGGTGAAGATTAATGCAGTGGTCATGGAAGGGAAGAATGAGCAGGACATCCTGCCGCTTGCCGAGTTGACGCGGAAGCATGCTGTTTCGGTTCGATTCATTGAAGAGATGCCTTTTAATGGAGAGGGAACGCATTATCCGGTATTGTCATGGACCCATACCAGAATTCTGGAGACGTTGAGGGCTAATTATCCCGCACTGCAGCGAACGATCGACCCTGCGTACTCCACGGCCGCCCACTACCGTATCCCGGGATATTCCGGAGACGTAGGGATAATTGCAGCCTTCAGCCGCACGTTTTGTGGTACTTGTAATCGTATCCGGTTGACCGCCCAGGGCGACCTGAAAACGTGCCTGTACGATAGCGGTGTATTGAATATGAAAGAACTACTCCGCTCCGGCTGGTCTGATGCGGATATCGCTTCAGCCTTCCGAGGGGCATTTGCGCAGCGTCCCAAAGATGGTTTTGAGGCAGAGGCGGCACGCCTCACCGGCCAGCCAATCCATGAGTCCATGTCTACTATCGGCGGCTAACTTGGATGAAAACTAGATCCGCTGCCTCAGCCTTGTTGGCCACATTTGGAATGTGCACGGCCCTAATTCTGCAGGGTCAGGATTCTGCGTCGACCACTTCAGTAACTGTTTCTGGCGAAGTGGCTTCTCTGAAAACAATTCGGGTCAACGACCTTGCCTCGTATCAACAGCATGCCTTGGGCGACGTGGAAATAACCAACCACCTGGGCGAAAAGAAAAGTGTGGCGAAAGCACTACGTGGCGTGTTGCTGTTGGATGCATTGGAAACCGTCAAAATTACAGCAGAGAATCCGCGCGTCTTGAGTGAGTATTATCTGGTCTGCCGCGCAACAGACGGTTATACCGTGGTGTTTTCCTGGAATGAACTTTTCAATTCACCAATTGGGAAATCCGTGTACCTGATTACTTCCAGAAATGGTCAGGAATACGAGCATATCAGCGAGGGGATGATGTTGGTAGTGCCGAACGATCTGCGGACGGGACGGCGGTATATCAAGAACCTCCGATCCATCGAAGTAAAAAGGGCCCAATGAGGCGGTTAGGTTCATAGCCATGGATCCATTGCTCATACTTTCGTTCTTTGTGATTGCAGGTGTTTACGCCTCAGTAGGATTTGGCGGTGGAACAAGTTACCTGGCCGTGATGAGCGTGTTGGCAGTAAGTTTTGAGGTGATGCGTCCCGCCGCGTTGTTGTGCAACATTGTCGTGGTGACCGGAGGCAGTTACGTCTTTTACAAAGAAGGGCTCCTTAGCATGAAGCAAAGCTGGCCATTTCTATTGAGCAGTGTACCGCTGGCTTTCGTGGGAGGCTATTATCCTATCCAGGAAAAATCCTTCTTTTACCTGCTGGGAGTAAGCCTGATTGCAGGATCCTTGCTGCTGTGGTTCTATGACCGGTGGGTGATTCTGGAGAAGAACCCTTCACGTGCCGACAACATTCCGCTCAATCTGGTTATGGGTGGAGGGATTGGTTTCCTTTCCGGGTTGGTGAGCATCGGTGGCGGCATCTTCCTTTCGCCCATTTTGCATTTCCTGCGGTGGGACACGGCGCGCAGGATTTCTGCCTTGGCGAGTGTCTTTATCCTGGCAAATTCCATTAGCGGCCTCCTTGGGCAATGGTCACGGTCAGCATCACTTTCACTGGACTTTGTGTTGCCTTTGCTAGTCGCTGTTTTTGCCGGTGGATACATTGGCTCACGCTGGGGTGCACGAAAATTCAACCCGATTCATATCCGAAGAATCACCGCTATTCTTATTCTTGTGGCTGGCATCAACATCCTAATCAATCACTAACATGAAAATTGTCCTGACCTTCCTTTTTCTCGCGACGGCCGCTTCGTTGTCAGCCCAGAGCAAGCTGTTAAATCCTGTCATCAAGAGCCAGGGAGGCATCTACGACATTCCGTATGCCGTGGAGCGGCCTGATCCATCCTTGAAGTACAACATCATCATTGAGGTGGAGCGCGAAAGCGACAAACCAGATACAATCAACTGGGCGCTGAACAACGTGGCCCGGCTATTAAACCTTCATGTGGTGGGAGGCGTCCCGCCGGAGAGCCTGAACGTGGTTCTTGCTATTCATGGTGGAGCAACGTTTACAGTTATGAACAACGAATCGTACCGGAAGAAATACAAGGTGGATAACCCGAACCTGAAGTTGTACAGCGAGCTGCAGGCGGCAGGAGTCAAGATGTTTGTGTGTGGTCAGTCCATTATCCGGCGAGGGGTGGACCGGGACCGGATGGTGCCGGAGGTTGACGTATCTGTTTCCATGCTTACCACTTTGACGACCTATCAATTGAAGGGGTATGCGCTTATCAAGTTCTAGAAGGGTGCGTTGAGGCCTTAGCGGGGCGGTCCGGGATCAACTTTTCCTGGATCCTCCGTCTGCGATGTTGATCTTGTAGATCTCGAGTGGTTGTGGATACCTCGATGTTGAGATGACCCCCGCATACTCAACCGCATAATGATTAACATCCAGGGAAAGGGCCGACGAGAAACGGGCAAGCGCATACACGGCACCGGTGGGAATGAGTTGGTGCAATTCCCACACCAGGTCATGGGGTTTTTCAGCGATGACTTTCTCTTTCTCCGTTCGCCCCGGGTCAAGAAGCACCGGACTGGCGTACAGACTTATGCGCAGGCGCTCAGACATGAAGTGTGTCTTCATACTCTTCAGAACAATGTTGGCCAGATCCATGGCGCCCAGTATCGATCGAAAGGAGACAATCAGCACGTCGCTGATCTCGGAGGTCACCGGGGCCAGCACCGGCAGATCCATTTTCTTTTGTATTTCATCCCAGATTTTTGTCTGCTCGTCTTTGTGAATTCCGGGCATGTCGGCGCAAACGACGTAGAGAACAGGGCGATCGATCGTAATCTTTCGCTGAACCGTAGGTGAAGCTGGAGGGGTTACCGGTATTTCATCCCCGGTCAGGAAATTGTCGGGATTGATGTTGACGTGCCTGCTGGTGAACGGCCATAGATTCACGGTGTCGCGCGTGCCTCCTTCTTTGAGCTTGAGGTCGGTTTCTGACAAAACGGTGAGGAGGGTGGGCTCGGTGTGGTTCATGGAACTGCGGATAACCGCTGATCCAAAAATCACCCGGTTTTGAAAAGAGAACAAATCGTCATACCCGGCATACGGTTCGTGGGTGATGTACGTCACCGGAAAGCGCGCCAGAAGTTTTTCGAAGCGTCCGGCCCAATCCCCTCCGGCAAAGAGGACGCTTTCCTGTAAAAAATCCTCCTTGGCGAATGGCAGCCAGATGTTTACCTCACCGCCTGCCGCTGCCATCGCTTCTGCAAAGAGGATATCACTGCCGCACGCCAGCGAACAGAACCCGATTTTTGCATTCAGCGTATGGATAGCCCCTTCAATGGCGTCTTTGACACGCCCTTCCATGGCCGAAGGGAAACGGGGCCGTGTGCGAGAAGGATGATCGATCATGTGGCCAATGAACGATACAACCCCAGGCGGATGAAATACCTTGAGTACTTCCTTGGGTACAGGCACATAGTGGTTCAACAGCCACAACTGATTGTAGACGGTGGTCACCCGGCCCCAGTCAATATCGGCCATTTTCTTGGCCAGAAAATACGCTTCGAGTGCTTTGTCCCGGTCCTTGGTTAGCAGGAAAGCTTCGGCAAGTGTTACCTGCTGCCAGAAATCGACGGGCGCATCGCCGATCCCTTTAATCACTTCCGTTGCAATCTCCCTCCCGCGGCTGGCCTGCCCGGCGATGGCCGACATGGTGGCAGCGTTAATTCCGGTGTAATAATTTCCTGTTAGGGAAAAATTCTTGAGATACGTGTCGCGGGAAAGAATAGCGAACTTGGTGTTTTGGGATTTCCTGAAAATCTCCTTGTAGATACCCCCGAGAATTCCGGCCGTCTCGGGGTCGTCCGGATGCTGTTGGTAGACTGGCTCCAAAAACGGAAGGGCCGCCTCCGGTACCCCTGCTTTGGACACTGCGAGTGCATGCAATTGCGTGATCCTGAGCCCCGGTGATGAGGCCATAGTTTGTGTAGACAGCGCGCGGGCCTCCAGGTACCTTCCCTGGTCAATGAGTCTTTCAATTTGTTCAATGGGATCGGCCATATCTATAAAGGTAGAATTAAATTCAATGCGGTTTGGCTGTTCCAGCTGTCCAACTTTCAATTCCATAAGTTTTGTATCTTCAGGCCTCAGGCAAACCCCAGCGACACATGAAAGCTCAACTTTTTACCATAGCCTTTTTGATCCGGTTGGCAATCAACGCGGGGGCTATGATATTGTTGGTACGGATGGTCTATCAACCTATCTATCAGAAGCGTGACTTCAATTTCACCTTTTACCTACTGAATTTTGTTGTTTTTGTATTGACATTCCTGATGGAAAAGACGGGATCTGCCGCTTCGCTTGGAACAGGCGTTGGATTGGTTGCTGCCTTCTCCCTGCTCCGCCTGAGAACGGAAACAATTTCCATCAAGGACATGACGTATCTGTTTATGATTCTGACGCTTGGCTTGGTAAATGCCATCATGGCGGGACCATTCTATGAACTCATCACGCTGAATGCCGTAATAGTTGTGTTGGCTTTTGTATTGGATGCCGACTGGGTAACCAGAAACATCAACATAAAGACCATTGAGTTGGACTCCATTGATAATATTCAACCCGACAAGCAATCGCTGCTCATCGCCGATTTGCGCCAGCGCACCGGGCTTGATATCAAAAGAATCAGCGTGGAGAATATCGATCTGGGAAAAAAGCGGGCCAGTGTCAAGATCTATTACTATTGATTTGGTCCGCCTGGCAGAGACCCGGTGATTATGTCTTGATCCGAAGTTATTTCCACACTTGAAGGAGCAATTCTTTACTTCCCGACTGGCCTCCGTACTGACCTTCCTGGGAGTGGCAATCGGTTTGGGAAATCTCTGGCGTTTCCCGTACATGATGGGTCGCTATGGCGGAAGCGCATTCCTGATTATTTATATTCTGTTTACTCTGTTGTTTGCCCTCCCTGCCCTCATGGCCGAAATGACGCTGGGAAGAAAGAGCGGAAAGGGAACCGTTCACGCGCTGCAACTGGTTTTTGGAAGAGTACCTGGCACGGTTGCAGGTTATCTGCTTCTTTTTGTTATTACTGTTTCAGGCTCGTACTATGCGGTGGTGGTGGCAAATGTTATCTATACGACTGGCTTCTCTGCGCTGGTTGGCTTTACAACGGAATCCAAACCCATTTTTGACCGCTACCTCGTCCACGGTGGATTGCAATACGCGATTACGCTCACCTTGATCGCCAGTTCACTTTACGTTATTCACTGTGGGTTGGTAGACGGGATTGAACGGATCAGCAAGTTTGTAATGCCGCTGTTTTTTCTCGCCCTGGTATACATGATCATTCGCGCGTGGATGATGCCGGGGGCATTGGAGAAAGGACTTGCTTTCCTGCACCCCGATTGGAGCGCCCTCGGTGCCTCGGAAGTTTTTGCAGCGCTTGGCCAATCCTTCTTTTCAGTCGGACTTGGCGGTACGTTTGTTATTGTGTACGGCGGGTTTCTCCGGAAAGAAGATCCGATTCCACGAATGGCACTGTTCACAGGGTTGGGGGATACAAGCGCCTCCTTGTTATTCAGCCTCTTTCTCGTGCCCTCCATTCTTGCATTGGGGTTGAGTATGGACTCCGGCCCCAGCCTGATCTTCCAGACCTTACCGCGGCTTTTCATGACGATGCCTGGTGGACGGTTTGTTGGTTCCCTTTTTCTCCTCGCCGTATCGATCGTTGCTTTCCTGTCCCTGGCGGCAGCATACCAGGTGCCTTTTACCAGCCTTCAGCATGAGCGTCCGGCGATTGATCGGAAGAGGTTACTCATCCTGATCGGTGTGATTCAGGCACTGCTGTCGCTTCCCTGCTGTTTCTTTCCAGAAATAATTGGTCCGTTGGATTTGATTTTTGGGTCGGGCATGCAGGTATTTGGTAGCGCGCTGTGCTTGGTTGGGTTAACATGGTGCCTGAAACGAAGTGACGTGCTAACTGACCTGCTCGGTACGTCCAAAACGGGCTGGCTTCAGAATGCCGGATATGCCTGGTTAAAGTGGATAATTCCAGCTGCGTTGCTGGCCGTTTTGACCAATTATGTGTACGACACGGCATTTTAGAAAATCGTATCTTTCCAGTGCAAATACTACGTATGAAAAAGACATCAGACAACATTGATCTGGCAGCGGTAGAAGATCACGACGGTATTATTACTATCCGGGGTGGTGGCGGGAAGCGCGACTGGAACGGAATTCATTACAAGCAGGGCATGTCATCAAAAAACGTCGGATCAACAAAACTTTCCGTGAATGTGGCAACGATCCCTCCGGGAGGTGTTGCCTATGCGCATATTCACGATGGATTTGAATTGATGCTCTACATCGTGGAAGGGAATGTCAGGCACGAATTTGGGGATCACCTGAAGGAAGTTCTCGAAAATACGGCGGGTGATTTCATATACATTAAATCCGGCGTGCCGCACGAAGTTTTTAACATGAGTGATACCGACCCGGTGGTCGCCTTTGTAGCCCGGTCCAGTGCCAACGAGTGGGACAACATCGTTCCGTACGATCGCGAAAAAGGAACCGTAATCCAGGAGTAATTACCTCAACGAGTTTTATGAATCAACAAAAAGGAATCGGGGCAGTCAACCAGGAGTTTAAAAAATACGAACAGGTACAGAAGGACCAGTCGTATCATCTTTCTGAAAAGGAAGGGGAGGATCAGTTTGACGAGTCCTATCAGATCCGTATGTGCGACATGAGCCTGTACTTCAACGGGGGCGAGGCAGGCCGGAAGAAATTTGCCCAGGAGTTGGGCGAGGCCATGCGTGGAATTGGTTTTGCGATTCTCATCAACCACGGGGTTGATACGGAACTCTATGAGGAGGCTGAAAAGAAAACTGCGGAGGTTTTTGAGACCACCACGCGCGAAGAACGGATGAAATTTCATGCGCAGCGATTTGGTTCAGTGAACCAGGGATATTTCCCGATCAAAGAAACGACCATCATTCATCCGGATCTCGTGGAGGGTTGGGTCTTTTGCCGGCGCGCATTTGACCTGGACGGCAAACCGGATTTCAGAGAATCAGATTTTTGGCCCCGGCCGGGATTTGAGCCGTTCTTCCGGAAGCTGGTTGTGGAGCATGAGAAGTTGATCTTGCCCATCATGCAGAGCATTCTGGCGTACCTCGGTGCAGATCCACATGCCTACGACAAGAAGTTTACAAAAACAAATTTTGGCTTTCGGCTGAATTATTACCCACCCCTTTCTGCCGATGATGAAATCAGCGGGGGAGGCCGGATGCTCGGACACGAAGACGTTGATTTCTTTACGATCCTTCCGGCGCAATCCGTGGACGGCCTGCAGGTGCTAAACCGCGAAAACATGAAGTGGATTCATCTCCACGCTCCAAAAGGAAGTATCGTTCTCAACACCGGCGACTACATGCAGCGGATTACCAACGACATCCTTCCATCCACCACCCATCGGGTGAGCAAGCCGCGAAGCAAGGCGCTGTATGGAAAGCCCCGCATCAGTTTTCCAATGGCGGTGTATGTCTGGGAAGATGAGATCTTGGAGGTGCTGCCGAATACAGGGAAACCCAAGTATGAACCCATCCGGGCGGAAGACTTCCATACACGGATCACCAGCAAGTATTATGGGGATGATTATGCGAAAGGAAAGACGCCGCCCGCGTAACTGGTTTGAAAAAATTAGTGAGAGAAAGTAAGTTGTTAAAACTAATCCATGTCACTTATGAAAGTCTACATCCTTCTTTTAGTCACCGTCGTTTTACAAACGGGTTGTGCGCAGAGTCCATCTCCGGAAGACCAAATCAAAGTCGCGGTACTGGCGGCTCCAGCGGGCCTCCGCGATGGCGCCATGGTGTATGGGTATGACGCCAAAGGGCAGCTGGTGGTTCTGCGAAAAGGGACAAACCAATTGATCTGCCTGGGAGATGATCCAAAGCAGGATGGGATCAGCGTGTCTTGCTACCATACGGACCTGGAACCTTTCATGGCCCGTGGCCGGGTTCTGAAAGCAGAAGGCAAAAGTTTCCAGGAGATATTTGATATGCGTGAGACAGAAGTAAAGGCCGGGAAGCTCAACATGCCCAAAAGCCCTTCAACCTTATATGTGTACACAGCCGATGGATGGGATCCCGCAACCGGGGAGACCAAAAACGGATACCTGCGCTTTGTCATTTACATTGCCTATGCCACAAGCGAAACTACCGGCCTGCCAAACAAACCGACGGCGGCGGGTGATCCCTGGATCATGGATCCTGGTACGCACCGGGCACACATCATGATCAGCCCAGCGCCCCCGAAAAAAAATTAGCATGCGTCGTTTTGCCTGGTTACTGGTAACGCTGTGTTTTTATGCACCCCTGCTGTTCGCACAGCGGAAGCCTGCATATCCGGACGGCCTTTATGCCGAGGTGACTACCAACAAGGGGTTAATTGTTGCACAACTGGAATTTGAAAAAACGCCGCTGACGGTGTCCAACTTTGTGGGGTTGGCCGAAGGGCTAATTGCAAATACGGCCATACCGTTGGGGAAGCCCTATTTTAACGGCACGTCCTTTCATCGGGTGGTACCCGGTCACGTGATCCAATGTGGTATACCGGTGGGAGCGACTCCGGACCCCGGATACCAGTTTCCCAACGAAATTGTTCTCCCCGACCTGAACCATGGTCGTGCAGGCATGCTCACGATGGCCAACGGTGGTGCGCATACCAACGGAAGCCAATGGTGCATCACACTCGGTGATCGGTCATACCTTGACGGAGACTATACTGTTTTCGGGCAGGTGGTCAGGGGAATGAATGTGGTAAGCGCCATTGTCCGCGGCGATGAAATCCAGAAAATCAGGATCTTGCGGGTTGGAAAAAAGGCCGGCGATTTCAGGCCCTCCAACGAGGAGTTTGTGCGAATGGCGGATTCGGTAAGGGAAGCCGCCGCCGTCGCAGCCAGTCGAAGGAAAACGGAGGACGAGGGATTCATCCAGACCACCTGGCCAGAGGCCACCGCGTATTTCCGGTACGTCGTTTTACAAGAGGGCGAAGGCGCAATTCCTCTCGCTGGTGCAAAAATGAAAGTGCAATACAAGGGAAGGTTGCTGCGTGGCGGCGACTTTGTAAGCACGGCAGATGCGGGGAAGCCTTGGTTTGGTGAAAATCCGCAGCCCTTTGAGTTTGAGGTGGGGAAGACTTCCATCAATCCCGGATTTGACACGGCTGTCGCCCGGATGAAAAAGGGAGAGCGCCGGGTGCTCATCATCCCGGCCAGTCAGGCGTATGGTGAAAGCGGATACTATCCTCCGGAACGGAAAGGGGAGAGGCGGTTTCATGTTTCACCGAATCAGATACTCGTGTACGAGGTAGAGGTGCTGGAAGTGCTCAACTGATTTTTTTTTGTGCAGACTGCTTCTGCTTCTGCGAACCTAAAATCAATAAGGATTAGAAACTGTCAGTTCACCTCCAACTCATCCTTTGATGGTAACTTGGGAAACGGCTGGTGCGGTTCCACCTGGTACCAGTAGGCTACAGAGGCGATGTCGGATTGTTGCGCGAGGTACCGGCCGTCGTGCCGCCAGCCCAGATCCTGAATGGTGATTTTCAGATCGCTTTCAAACCGGATCGGGTCGGGGATATGCCACCGGTACATGCCGAAGCGCTGCATCACTTTGTAATGTCCATCGCCTCGGATGACCTGGTGGAGCCCGGCATAGGCCGTGGAGAATTCCGTATAGGCCGTCATGTCAACGGCTGGCTCTTTCTTTTTCGTATCAAAGTCGTATGAACCGCAAAAATAATCCTCGGTGCCCGTCCCGTTAATGGTCGGAAACTCCTTGTCGCCGTCCATAAAGAACTTGATTTCGCCCTCGCCCCACCATCCGTTGTTGTGAACGCCCCACGCCATATACGTCCCCACAAAATGTCCACGCCCTTTGATGTTATCAACGATGGTATAGACGTCTTTGTATTTTACCGGATTGGTCCTGCGGTATTGGGCGTGGAAGTAAGCCGCATCAGAGGGGACTTCCGTGAGCGTGTAATCGACCTGGTAGAAAATCCTGACCTTTTCGGTGTTGATATTCTCTATGGTGATGCGGCACCTTTTCCGGAACGGCATTACCCAGTAGCTGTTAAAGGCGCTTCCCGGGTTAACGCATACGGCCAGGGAATTCAGGTGCGCATATTCGCCCCATCCCATCCCGAAAAAATCACCAAGGGGGACCTCTACGGATGGGTTCACCTCATCATCCCAATACATGCGCAGGATGGAGAACCGCCAGTTACCGGTGGGCGTCAACCAGATGTGCTGGATGGCGCCTGGTCCGGTGATATCGGCAACCGTATGTGTTTGTCCGGGTTCTATGATCACGTACGGACTGATCTTCCACCCCGGTCCGAGGTCGCGTGCAGGTTTGGAAGCCACACCTTCTTTGTCCATGCCGCCCTTCCCTTTTTCACCGGTCGGATTCTCCGGGCTGATGGAGCGCGTCTTTGCCTTGGACAGACGGTAAAGGTTGTCCAGCCCTACACCAATGCCATCAAAGGGTTCTTTTGTCTGCGCGTGGGCAAGCGTTGCCAAAAGAAGGAACGCCATAATCTGAACAAGTTTCATGGGGAGTGATTTTAGTAATACGTAAGGGGTGGTCTTGCGGGTTATGCAGACCCCAATTCAGTCAGTGCCTTGACAAAGACATCCAATTCATCCGGCGTGGTGTACAGGTTGGGCGTGATTCTGCATCCCTGGACAATGCCCCGGTTAATGGCCACCGTATAAATGTTATACTTCTTTAACAGCGAATCGGCCAGGTCGGCAGGTTTCATGTTTTTGATACCTACGTTGGCAATACCGCAGGCGCGCGCAGGATCAGCCGGTGTGTTCACGATCACATTGGGAAGGTTGCGAACCCTGCTGGTCCAATACGTTTGCAGGTACCGCAGTCGTGCTTCTTTCCGCTCCGGACCTATCATCATGTAGTAGTCAATGGCGTTGGCGATGGCGAGGTCCACGTGGGCCGGATGCGTGCCGACGTGGTTCAGCCGGTACACATCATCTTCTTTCAGTGTATCGGAATCAGCAAGCAGCGGCCACACCTTGTTCACATTCCCTTTCTTGACGTACAGGAGGCCGGCGCCTAACGGTACGCTCAGCCACTTGTGGAGGCTGGAGCCGTAAAAATCGCAATCGAGGTCGGGCATAGAGAACCGGATATGGGCGAAGGCATGCGCACCGTCCACCATCACCAGCACGCCTTTGCGGTGCGCCATGTCGCAGATTTTCCGGATAGGCAGAATCTGCCCCGTGATGTTAATCATGTGACACACCATGAGCAGCTTCGTCTTTGGTGTGATAGCCTGCTCATAGATCTTTACAATCTCTTCATCCGAAGAAGGGTGGTTGGGAACCGAGATGATCTTATTGACGACGCCGTAGCGTTTGGACATCAATTTGAAGTGGTCGAGCATGGCGCCATAATCCTGGTCGGCCATGACGGCTTCATCGCCTGCCTGCCACGTCATCCCGCCGATGATCATATCCAGCGACTCAGTCGTGTTGCGGGTGATGACCAGTTCTTCCGGGGAGCATCCGGCCAGGTTCGCCAATTTGGCGGCCATGGCTTTCTTGTTTTGCCACAGCACGGTGCGCATATAATACGAGCCCTGGTAGTTTATTTCGCGGACGTGGTTGATATAGTTTTCGAGGGTTTCCTGCGGTAGGAAGCAGTAGTATCCGTTTTCGAGGTTGATATAATCCGGTTTGAGTTTGTATCCCGCACGGATGCCGACCCAGAAATCCTCGTCTTTGGCTACTGCGGCCGGGGGGAGGTGGCTCACGCGTCCTATTTGCAGCCCGAGGGCATCCAGGGAATGAATGGTGCCGGCGCCGGCGCCGAGGAGGGTGAGGTTTTTAAGGAAAGAGCGTTTGTCCATAGATTCTTGATGTCAGGACGAATATAGGAAACGGCGATGGGTGGGGAAAGGATTATTCAATGCTCCTGACAATGAAAGTGATCAGCCGGAACCGCCGCTCAGCCGGCCGGGCAGGTTATCGTTCTGCCGGTAGCTGATAAAAACATCGTACTCGAATCCGTTTACCAGGGAAGGCATCGGGTTGCTGTTGGTTACGCTGCGGAAAACCTCGGAGCTTATCAAATATACTACTAAAAAGGTCCTTTTTGAGGCGTTCTGATATTGGAATTTTGTTGCCAGCCGTAGGGTCTTCTCCTCACTTCATTCGTAGCCTTGTCTTTCGTCCCCTGTCAATTTACACTACTCCTATTAATTCAGGAGTGCGGTGGGGCATTTTTCATTGTCTGCTTTCTCCACTTACACTACCCTGAGCACACTCTTTGCCTTAGCTTTGGATGTGGACTGGATGCGCGGCCAGGCAATGTGTGTGCGTCTTAGTTGAGGTAACTATTCAGTTCGGATACTTTTGAAACCCTTTTGTAAATGATTTCTTTAAATTTTGAAAAATGAGCCTCTCCACATTTGATTTTTAGTCTTTCACTTTTCAAAAGTTCTTGCCCTTCGCTTTTAGTTTCTGCTACAAAATAAATTTTCTTCTCTCCTTTGAAAACTATTGCCCAGTCAGGGTTGTAGTTGCCGATTGGTGTCGGAATTTTAAACCAGTTGGGCAGCTTAAAATAAAACTCAATGTTCTCACTCGTTTCACAGTCCTTCGCAAATTGATTTTCCACACCACTGTCAAGCGGAATATAATTTTCGTAAATGGTCTTGTCGGGATTGGTTACGGTATGCGTGAAATTATCAAGATAAATTTCAAAATTATCGTCATCAAATAAGGTCATTTCGTAAACTTTGTTACCAATTTTCTCATACTTAATTCCGTCTATCATCAATTCATACAATACACTTTTGATGGTGTTTGTTGTGTTGTCCATGAACATTTGAGGATTGATAAGCAATTCGGAGATTTTATCCGATTTCTTTACAATATCAAGAATGGTTGTCCGTGTTAGCTCCGTTTTTCCTTGTATATATGCGAGCATATCAGGAATTTCAAAACTTTTCCCATAGTTAGGTGAAACTGTATCACTCACTAATTGCCCTGTGACTCCTTCATCCGTTAAAATTACTTTCTGCTTGTTGCTTATTACAGATGGTCTTTTTGTTTCCTGCATATCCTTCATTGCTTTTGCAGCCAATGTTATCAACTCGTTTGTTTGATAGGCAACACTGTATTTTGTTTGAAATTTAATTTTCTCCCAAATCCGCAAAAATTTCGGGTCGACTTCAAAACCTTTTCTGTAATTTAGTTTTTCTCTCTTGTTTTTGTTTTTAATTCTTCC
Organism: Cytophagales bacterium; assembly: GCA_034440075.1. GTDB lineage: Bacteria > Bacteroidota > Bacteroidia > Cytophagales > Cyclobacteriaceae > ELB16-189. The sequence continues at coordinate 24,617 of JAWXBL010000033.1, read as the reverse complement.
TGTGAAAGCTACCCCGCAATCTTCCTCAATTTCTTTTTGCAATGCCTTTGCAAAATCATCATAGCTTTCATTTGCAATAACTGTCAGCCGATTTATACTCTGCTCAAAAATTCTTTTGCCTTTTTGATTCACCGGCAAACGCAAACCTCTACCAATTTCCTGACGTTTTTTTATTTCTGATTTTGTTTCGTTCAAAGTGCAAATCTGAAACACATTTGGATTGTCCCAGCCTTCACGCAAAGCAGAATGACTAAAGATGAAACGAAGCGGTGTGTCCATCTCCAATAATTTTTCTTTGTCTTGCATGATGAGTTTGTAAGTATCATCATCGGCTTGCGTTTCTCCTCCTGTGTCCTTCACTCTGCCTTTGTTGTCTTGTGAAAAATATCCGTTGTGAATTTCTTCTACCGAATAAGAAACCAAACTTTTGTTTTTTGGTTTACTTATTTCCGCTTGATAAATTTCTTCAAACCACCTTGCGAATTTTCCTTGTGTTGCGTTTCCACTTTCATCATACTCACGATAATTTTTCACCTTGTCAATAAAAAACAAAGTCAACACTTTTATTCCTTTCGCTTTGTACTCTCTTTCTTTTTTTAAATGTTCCTCTACGGTTTTCTGAATCATAAAACGCATCACTTCATCATTCATTCCTCCCTGCGATTCACCCTCCGAGAGCATAATACCATTACTCAATTCTATTTGCTTATTGCCAAAATCTATTTCATAAATTTTTAGCCCATCATACTTTTCGTTTTTGCCCGACAATTCAAACAGGTCTAAGTTATTCTTATTGGCTGTAACTGATTTTCTTTTTACACCTGCTATTAAAGCAACATCAATTTTTACTTTAGCAGTGATATTATTTCCTGTTCGGTTTACGCTTTCCAACTGAATGAAACTATTGTTGAAATCATTTTCACTCATTACACTATCCACTTCAATTTGTTTTACTAAACCCAAATCATACGCCTTTACGGGATTGAGTGAATACATGAGGTTATACAGGTTCGTATGTGTAGCGGAATAACGCAAGGTGCAAAGCGGTTCTAAATTTTGAATTGCTTTTTTACGAATCTCTGTTTCCATATTCTGCGGTTCGTCAACAATCACAAACGGTTTTGTGCTTTGTATAAACTCAATCGGTTTTTTACCTGTGAGTTTGTCGTTTGGTTTGTTGATTATGTTTTCATCTTTCGCAAACGAATCAATGTTGATTACTAAAACCTGAATTGCATTGCCTGATGAAAAACCTCTCAGGTTTGAAACTTTCTTACTGTCATAAATATCAAAGTTGATGGAGGTTTTATCGTATAACGATTGAAAATGCTCGTGTGTGATTTGCAAGTTCTTCAAAACTCCTTCACGAATTGCAACCGATGGAACTACAATTACAAATTTTTTGAAACCATATAATTTATTCAATTCATAAACAGTTCGCAAATACACATAGGTTTTTCCTGTGCCTGTTTCCATCTCAACTGAAAAATTCATTCCCTGCAATTCTTCAACTGTGTTTTTTATTTCATTGCGTTGCTGAATGGATTTTACATTTTCCAAAATCTGCTCTACCGATAAAGTGAGGTTATTGCCAAAGCCATTTTCAGAAAATAGAACCCCAGCCTCTGTTTCATGAAATTCAAAATCGCCCCTGCTCATCCCGCCAAAAGGCGGGACAAAAATGTCAGTGATGGATTTTATCGCATCCCATTGATATTCCTGATTGCTGTCAAAGTGTAATTTCATTATTTTCTTTCTGGTCGTAGAATTTTCACAATAAACCGTTCCCCTTGAACATCGTTAATAAATTCAATTGCTGGATATGCTTGCAATGCCCGTAAAATGCCACTTCCTGCTCCACGATACTCCATCAAGTCAGGTGCAAGAGATGCAATAATATTATTTCGTGATCTTCTAACTCCTTTTATTATTTGTTCTTCGGTCAAGCTATTTGGTAATTTTCCGGGACTAATAATTTCTATTCTGTTATCAAATACAAATACTTTTATCGAATCATTTATGAAATAATCCCTGTGAATCAAAGCATTTACAAGTAACTCTGTTATTACAATTTCAGGAACTTCCGATTTACCGATACTGTTGAATGGTTGACCTGCCTGCACTTTATCTAACTTGGCTAAAATAAAATCATATCCCTTATGATATAATTTGTCCAAAGTCCCTGTAATATTAACGCTACTCCTATACTCTGTATTTGTAATGTCGTTTCCTCTAAACCAAATTGCCGTTATAAAAAATTGAGGAACAAGTTTTTCTACCTTCTTACCAAATAGCAAAGCTCCTGCAATGGTTAATTTACGAACAGAACCTAACCTCAGGTTTTCTAAATAGTTTTCTACTTTTTCATTCTCAAATATTTCTTTATACTTTTCCTCATAAAAGGATTTGAATTTATCAATGTCAATATCCTCTGTTGAGCTTTGAACAATCAGTTTTTCTTCCGCATATAGATAGCCACTACTTTGAAGCAAACGTGAAATTTCTTCATTACTGGTAACTTTTCTTTTGTTGGCTCCATTTTTCATAAAAATAATACCGTCATTGTCTTTATAGGGTTTTGCAATTCCCTCGGGAACTGTTACAACCAAAATCTTTTTTCCTTCATAATCAACTGTGTCAGTTCCAATAAAAATCGGCTCTTTCACATGCTGGCTTGAAGCATTTACAAGTAGATTAGTCAACCTTCGCAAATCGTCATCAGATAATCCAACAATATCCCATGATTTATCATCCACTCCTATTAAAATAGTGCCGCCTTTGGTATTGGCAAATGCAACCATTTCTTGAGCAATACTCTGTTCATTACTAACATTTAGTTTGAATTGCACCTTACTGGTTTCGCCTGTGCTTATTATTTCAAGTAATTCTGTTGCGTTCATTGTTGTTTATTTTAAAAATTGTCTGAATCACGGATTAATTTGATTTTGAGATTTCACAGATTTATCGGTTAATACTATTCTTTTAAAGGTTAAACTTTTTGAACCAAAGTTAATTAACAACCCTACTTCCAATTTATACGCTTTCAGGTAATTTAATGCCTGTGCCAAATGCACATCTTCCAATTCAATAATTGCCTTTAACTCCACAAGCACTTTTCCTTCCACCACAAAATCGGCTCTTCTTGTTCCAATGGGTTCTGCCAACTCCTTGTAAAATATATCCTGTTCAATTTCTCTTGCAAACACCAATCCTGCCATTCGCATTTCATAAGCCAAAGCCCTTTGATAAATTACCTCTTGAAAACCATTGCCAAGAAATTTATGCACCTCAAACGAAGCACCAATAATCTTTTCAGTTATGTCTTTGTATTTCAATTCTGTATTCATAGTCCGTGAAATCTTTTAATCTATTTAATCAGCGATTCAGACATTTTATATTGTTTTAAAATCTATCCCCGCATCTTTCATCTGCAATACAATATTTGTTTTCAGTTGGTCGTTACCCGTAAAAAGATTGTCAAGTGCTATTACTTTTTTTGGTTGTGCTGAAATGATTTTGCCGATGATTTTTTCATTCATTTCTTCCAATGCAATTATCAACTCACCATTATTTACAGCATAGAATTTTTCTTTCAATTCTATTTTGTCAGTTAATAAATATCCTGCTTTCAGGATGAGTTCAAAAAGCATATTCTCATTTTTACTTTCTGCTCTAACTGGATTTGTAAAAGCATCCAACTGTTGAACTAAATTTTCTTCGGTTATTTCGTTGCCTCTCCAAATTTTGAAATTGGATGGTGAGAGTTTGAAAACTTTGAAACCTAAATCAAGATTTTTGTTTTCCTCCCCATTCAAAAGATTTTTGTTTCCTTTTATTTCTTTCTCAATTTTCTTTATTGCTCTGCCAATCCTCTCTTTACTAATATCAGCAATGGTTTTATAATCCACTTTAAATGCTTCGCTTTCGGCTTCGCATAATTCAGGGAGTTGAACTAAAATAAATTTCCGGTTTCCTCCATCATCTTTATTCTGCTCAATAACGGCTTCTGCCGTTGCAGCACTCCCAGCGAAAAAATCAACAATGAAATCGTTTGATTCTTTTGCTGTGGAAATTTGTAGCATTTTTCTAATAAGTTTAATTGGTTTGGGAGTGCTAAATACAGGAACTCCATCAAAGAGTTTATTCAATGACTGTTTAGCTTCTTGCGTATGACTTACTTCATCATGTTTCCAAATAGTTTGAGGAATAATTCCTTGTTTAACTTCGCTTAAAAATCTTTTTCTTCGTGGTTTTGCATTTCCATCTGAGCCAAATGTTACTTCGTTATTTGCAATTAACTGTAGCATTTCAGTTTCAGGATGTCTCCAACTTGTTCCTGATTGAGGCGTCCATTTTTTTCCATTTGGTGAAACAATTGTGTAGACGCTATTATCTCTGTGTTCCATTCTTAGCAAATCCGTTGAAGTCCACGGCCCTCTTTCATCATTATCAGGATTTTGATACCTAATGTTTTGTTTCTCTCCTCTCTCCAACAAATTAATTGTTAAACCGGAAATTGACTTTGCATAAAGAAGAATATACTCATGTTCGGTTGAGAAATATTTCGAATCATTTTTGGTGGCAAATGTTCTTTGCCAAACTATTTCAGTTATAAAATTTTCTTCTCCAAATATTTCATTCATCAACAACCGAAGGTTGTGAACTTCGTTGTCATCAATGTGAATAAAAATTACTCCGTCATCACGCAATAAATTTTTTGCTAAGAACAAACGGGGGTACATCATGCTTAACCAATTGCTGTGGTAATGCCCACTATCCTTGCTATTCTTACGGAACAAACCTTCTTTCATTAAATAACCTTCTTCGTCTTTGTCGCCAATACGTTTTTCATAGTCTGCTTTATTTTCCTTAAAACTGTCGGGGTAGATAAAACTGTCGCTTCCAGTGTTGTAAGGTGGGTCAATGCTTACAACTTTTACTTTTCCGTAATAAGATTTCTGCAACACTTTCAGCACTTCTAAATTTTCACCTTCAATAAAAACATTTTGTGTGGTGTCAAAATTTATTGATTGGTCGGGTTGTGGCTTTAGTGTTGCTGTGGTTGGTATTTGCAACACTTTAAAAGCATCGGATTTTCCAGCCCAATTCAAAACATATCTTTCGTTGGCAAAGTTGATGTCGTCAGTAAAAGTTGCTTTGAACTTTTCCATATCAATTTTTCCCTCCGAAAAAATGTCAGGGAAAAGCAATTGGAGTTTATCCAAATTATCTTGTGTTATGTTTAGAGATTCTCCGTTCATTTTTTGTTTTTCTTTTTGTGTAGTTCCACCTTTTTACCGGCTTCTTTTAATGCTTGTGTAGCTAAGTCCTCATTTTGCACATCGTTGGCTATTTTGTCGCTCAGCCAAGCTAATAACAACTCGTCAGGACTAGCATTGTAATACTTTGCAAAAGCTAATACCTGCTCTTTGTTCGGGTTCCTTTCGTCTCTTTCAAACTTGCTCAAAAGAGCAGTATCCATTTCCAAGGATGCTGCAACCTGTCTAAGCAAAAGACCTTTAGCTTCTCGCTGTTTTCTTAGAATTTGACCTAATGTATCCAATGGGCTTTATTTTGACTTGTCTATAATTGTCCAAATATACAAAAATTTACTCCTCCTTGTTGGATGGAGAAATCTGGCTTTTACCGCAGCTTTGGTTGTGCGATGGGAATTTGGCTCTTGCCATAGCCCTGCCTACCGGCAGGCAGGTTGGGTTCGCGGGCGGGAATGTGTGGCTATGGCATGTGCCAAATGCGCGAGGATTTCGTTTGAGGAGAATCTTGTTAATTTATTTTCTTGTCCACGTTATCTCAAAGTCGATTACTTGTCCACGTGGAGAATTTATCTTAGTAAAGTGTCACCCGTTTGGTAAATTATTTTTGTCCGACCCTATGGCTGGTACCGCGCCGATAAACGCCCTATTTCATCCAAAGCAAAGTCAATTTCAGCTTCCGTATTGTACAGCGAGATGCCCAGCCGGGTGACGCCGCCACGCTCAAGCAACCCCAGTATTTCCATGGTGCGAATCGCATAAAAATGGCCGTCCCAGGCAAAAATGTTTTTCTCTGCCAGTTTACTGCATACCTGATCGGGCGTCTGGCCCTCCACCGTGAATGAAACAGTAGGCGTCCTGGATGTGCGTGAAAAATCCTGACCAATTGGAGTTACTCCGTTTATTTTTTTCAACCCCGCATACAATTTGCTGGCCAGGGCATGCTCATGGGCGCCAATCCTGCGATAGGCATCAACCAGTTGTTCGCGTAACGATGGACCTTCGCCAAGACTTGCCAGGAACCTGACAGCCGCATCGACTCCGGCAATGGCCGCGTGATTGAGTGTCCCTGTTTCGATGGAGTCAGGGGCAACCTGCCCCGCGGTTCTCAATCGGTCGGTGGGAAGACGATCGAGGAGTCCGGGCCTGCTGTATAGAAGCCCTACATGCGGACCGTAAAACTTGTAGGCCGAGCAAAGAAGAAAATCGCAGCCCAGGGCCTGCACATCGATGCTGAAGTGAGGCGCATAGTGAACGGCGTCCAGAAGCAGCCACGCGTTGAATTGGTACGCCAGTTCCCGGGCCCGTTTAAAGTCGTTCACCGTGCCAATGGAGTTGGCAGACATCCCCATGCACACGAGCCGGGTGCGCTCATTCATTTTGCTGGCGAAATCATCGTAGTCGAGTGTGCCATCCGGCTGCAGCCGCACTTCACGAACCTGAATTCCAAATTCCCGGAGCGTGAGCCACGGACCGCGGTTGGCTTCATGATCCAATTGTGTAATAAGCACTTCGTCACCCGCTTTCAGCACGCGCGACATGGCACGGGCCAGCGTAAAATTAAGCGTGGTCATGTTCTGTCCGATAGAAACGGTGTGCGGACCCTCGGCATTCAGCAGCGCAGCCATGGACCGGCGGGCGGAGTCAATGACTCCGTCTGTTTCACGGGTGGTGACAAAAGCGCCGTGGGTGTTGGCATTGGAGGTGGTGTAATACCCGGAGATGGCATCGATAACTTGCTGCGGAACCTGTGTTCCAGCCGGCCCATCGATGAAAATCATCGGTAATCCGTGCTCCATGCGTTTCAGGGCAGGGAAATGTTCCCGTACCGAAGGGGGTAGTGAAGGCTTCATAGAATTGTGTTAGGTGCTGAAAAATAGAGAAAATCAGTCGTATTGTGTCCACCGTTCACCATTCCTGTAAGCGTGGAGCGAGGCTTGCAGAATTCTTTATACATTCCCGCCTTGTTTGTAAACCCAACCCCTTTACGCATGAATTTCCGTTTTCGATGGACCGCTCTGCTGCTTGTCCTTTCGTCCGGCTGGTTGTATGGCCAGGATGACACTGAACTGGCTCCCGTTTCCAGAACGTATGCCCTTACCAATGTCAACATCATCCAGGCCCCCGGCCGGAAAATTGACATGGGGACGGTAGTGATAAAGAACGGGTTGATTGTTGCGGTAGGCAAGAGCATTGCTGTTCCCTCGGATGCCATCGTCATCAAGGCGGACTCGATGTATGTCTATGCCGGATTTATTGACGGCCTGTCACGAGCAGGGGTAACCAAACCCAAAGAGGAGACACGTGAGCGGGTGAAAGATCCAGGGAATCCTCCTCCGGATCGGGCCGGCGTAACGCCCTATGTGGAGGTCCGGGGTTCTATCAACCCGGCAGACAAGTCGTTGGAAGAATTAAGAAACACTGGGTTTACCACCGTGCAGATTGTTCCGCATGGCAACCTCCTTCCCGGACAAGCAGCCATTATTCTAAGCGGTGGTTCGTCCGCAGAGGGAATGCTCCTTGCCAATAAGTCAGCGCTGTACTCCGAGTTGACGGGCGCTAATAATGTCTATCCGGCAACGATTCTGGGGGTGATGGCCAAGTGGAGGGAATTATACCGACAGGCAAGTCAGGCGAAGGCATACGAAGGGCTTTATGCCTCCAATCGGTCGGGTATCGAGCGGCCCCAATCAGACAGGATCCTCGAAGCATTCTATCCGGTAATCGATCAGCGGATGCCGGTCGTTATAAAGACGGAGAAGCTGCTGGATGTATACCGCGCCATTACCTTGAAGACAGAATTGAATTTTCCATTGATGCTAGCCGACATTAAAGAAGGCTGGCCTGGCATCAACAAGATCAAGGCGTCGGGAGCAAAAGTATTCCTCTCCCTGGATCTGCCGGAAGAAACCAAGAAGGAAGCCAAAAAGGAAGAGAAGGCTGATGCCAAGAAAGAAGAAAAGGCTGACGCCAACAAAGAGGTGAAGGCCGATGCAAAGAAAGAAGAGAAGCCAAAAACGGCAGCCGATATAGAAAAAGAAGGGCTTGACAAGCGGAAGGAGGAGGCCATTGCCAATTACACCGGGCAAGCGGCGAGCTTTCAGAAAGCAGGTGTACCCTTTGGTTTCTCCAGCATTAGCGTCAAGCCAAAGGACATCCCTGCCAATTTGCGCAGGATGATTGCTGCGGGACTTACGGAAGATGCGGCACTGGCCGCGTTGACGACAAGTCCGGCCCAAATGCTTGGGTTGAGTGACCGGATGGGAACCATTGACAATGGAAAAATGGCCAACCTGGTTATTAGCGACAAACCCTACTTCAACGAGAGGTCCAAAGTCCGGTATGTCTTTGTCGATGGTGTCATGTATAAAATGGAAGTCAAGGAAACCAAAAAAGGCGACCCCAACGCAAAGGTGGAGATTGAGGGAAGCTGGTCAACCGTTACACAAGCGCCACAGGGAAATGCAGAAGGCAAGCTGACCTTCAAGAAAGACGGAGGTAATTATTCCGGCACGGTTTCCGGCGGCAGGCTTCCAGCCCCGGTCGACCTCACCTCGGTGAGCCTGGATGGAAACGTCCTGACATTCAAATACACCATGACGTTTGGCACAAATTCAATTACTGTTTCTGGAGAGGCAACGGTGGAAGGAGATTCTTTTAAAGGAACCTTGTCGTTCGGCCAGAACCGAACTTCTTCTGTGGAAGGGACCAGAGACCCAAAGAACTAGATTCAAAACGAAATGAACATGAAACACATATTTGCAGTAATTGCCGCCTGTTTTGCTTCCGTGGCGATGGCTCAGGTAGAGCGGGGGAACGTGCTCATCAAAAACGGAACGGTACTCACCGTAACGAAAGGCACGTTGACCAATACCGACGTGCTGATCAAGGATGGTAAGATAAGCCAGATTGGCAAGGCAATCGCCGCACCGGCTGGTGTTCGTACGATCGACGCCACGGGTCTCTTCGTAATGCCGGGAATCATCGATGCGCACTCGCACATTGGCCTGGAGAGCATCAACGAAGGAACCAATTCGATCACGCCCGAAGTGCATACCGGGGATGCCGTTAGTCCATTCCAGGTAATCATCTATCGCGCGCTTGCAGGTGGGTGCACGGTTTCACATGCATTGCACGGATCCGCCAATTCCATTGGAGGTCAGTCCCAGACCCTTAAGCACCGTTACGGAACGTTTGACCCGGAGGTTATGAAAATGGAGGGCGCTCCCCGCACGATCAAGTTTGCCCTCGGAGAGAATCCTACGGGTCATGGCCGGCGTGATGGTCAGCAGCCACAGACACGGATGGGGGTGGAGTTCGTTATCCGCAAGGCGTTTACAGAAGCAAAAGAGTACAACGAGAAGTGGGAGACCTATAATAAGAACAAGGCAACAAAAGGATTTCGTGGCACACCGCCTGCGTATAGCCTGCGGTATGAGACGCTGTCCGATATTCTGAAAGGCAACATCATTCTGCACTGTCACAGCTACCGGGCCGACGAAATTCAAATGCTGTTGAAAGTGTGTAAGGATTTCGGCATCACCAAAGTGGTGTTCCAGCATACCAACGAGGGCTTCAAAGTGGCACCGGAGATTGCCGCTGCAGGCGCCATGGCTTCCGTTTTTGCAGATTGGTGGCAGTACAAGCTGGAGGTATATTTTTCCACAGCTTACAACGCGGCCATCCTCGTTCGCAACGGCGTGGTGACATCCATCAATTCGGATTCACCCGATCTCATCCGTCACCTTTATCACGAAACGGGAAAGACACAGAAATACGGTGGATTAAGTGACGACGAGGCGTTGTCGCTCATTACCATAAATCCTGCCAAGCAGTTGGGAATCGAAAGCCGCGTGGGTTCGCTGGAAACCGGGAAGGACGGTGACGTTGCCATCTTCAAGAACCATCCGCTGTCTATATACGGGGTACCTCAATTCACGATTGTGGATGGGATTGTGCGCTTCGATAGGGGGAAAGACCCGGCAGATATGCGGCTCATGCCGGATCCGAAGCAGACGATTGACGTGACACTTTTTGAATCTGGTTTTGATCATGACAACTGCATGCAGGATGCACTCACGTTGTTTGAAGGGGAAGATACAGAACACAATTAATTAGATGAAGATGAAAAAGATCCAATCGATATACGGAACGCTTGCCCTGGTTTGTCTGCTTCTTTCTGGAGCGAATGCACAATCGCCCAAGGGAAAATACGGTGTATTTGCACTAACCAATGCGGCCATTGAAACGGTTACGAAGGGGACGATCGCAAACGGTACGGTCATCATTACCAACGGAAAGATTACCGCGGTGGGAGCAAACATCCAGGTTCCGGCGGGGGCGGAGGTCATCAATTGTACCGGCATGAAAATTTATCCGGGTCTAATTGACACCGGCACCAAAGTGGGCTTGCTGGAAATAGGTCAGATTCCACAGGCATCTGACGAACGTGAAAATGGGGACGTGATTCCCCAGATGCGGTCCCTTACTGCAGTCAATCCCAACGCGAGCGCCATTCCCGTGACCCGCATTAGCGGCGTTACGACGGCGCTTACGTATCCGGAAGGCGGGTTGTTTCCGGGAACGGCCGCGCTGATCAATCTGCACGGGTATACACCGGATCAAATGTTTGCCGGGTTTGAAGGCGTTGTGTTGAATTTTCCGAACACCGGCCGTCGCGGGTTTGGCGACCGCCGAACGGAAGAGGAGTTGAAGAAGGCTTCAGAGAAGGCAGTAGCACAGTTGAACGATGTGTGGTCAAAGGCCGTACAATATCACAAGCTGGACTCGGCGACGAAAGGAAAGGGAGTTAGCTATTACCCGGAACTTCAGGCGTTGATGCCTGTAGTGCGCGGTGAACGTGCGCTGCTCATTGAAGTCAATGCGCAGAAGGACATTCAGGCGGCACTGAAATGGGTGGCAGAGAAAAAAGTGAAGCGGGTAATCTTTACGGGCGTCTCCGAAGGATGGAGAGAAGCGGAGAACATTGCCAAAGCAGGGATTCCAGTTTTGGCAGGCCCCGTGATCGCCATCCCTAACAGAGAGTACGATAGATACGATGCCCAGTATGCAAACCCCGGCCTCCTGAAGAAGGCCGGTGTTAAGGTGGCCATCCGGTCGAACGAAGATGGAAATGGAAATTACCGAAACCTTCCCTACCACGCAGGGTTTGCGACAGCTTACGGGATGGACAAGATGGAAGCACTGAAGGCGATTACCATTGTGCCCGCTGAAATTCTGGGCGTGAGCGCACAGCTGGGTTCCATTGAAGTGGGGAAGAGTGCCACGCTCTTTGTCTGCGATGGAGATATTTTTGAAACCAAGACCCAAGTGAGCAACGTGTTTATCGACGGCTGGAAGATGCCCATGCAGAGCCGTCAGACATTGTTGTATGAAGAATTCCTGAAACGAGAGCCCGGATTGAGCAAACAATAATCTTTTCCATTTGAAAAAGGCCTTTCGGCAAAAACCGGAGGGCTTTTTTTGTTATAGGGAAGTTGTCACTTGGTGAATCCGCGTTGGCGCCGCGCTTCAAAGACAACGACAGCTGCCGCTGTTGACACATTCATGGAATCAATTTTTCCCTGCATGGGGATGATGATGTTGGCGGTAGCATGCTTCACCCAGGGTGCTGAAATCCCGGTAGCCTCCGTTCCCATAACAATGGCTGACCCTTCCCGGAAATCTGCATCGTAGTAAGGCCTTGATGCTTCCAGGTAGGTGCAGAAGATGTTAATGTTATTTTTTCGCAACCACCCGATTGCTTCCTCGGTTGTGGCCATAGCTATGCGTTGGGTAAAAACGCAGCCCAGACTTGACCGTACAACGTTGGGATTGTAAAAGTCAGTCTGTGGATCGCAGACAATGACAGCATCGACGGCAGCGGCATCAGCTGTGCGGAGGATCGCTCCGAGGTTGCCGGGTTTCTCCACAGATTCAAGAACGAGGATGAGCGGCTTTTTGCCGGGCTTCAGGTCCTCAAGCCGATGCGTTTTCATTTCGGCTACGGCGACAACCCCACCTGAATTTTCGCGGACGGCTATCTTGTCAAATACTTCCTGCGTAACAGGAGCGAGGAATTTGTCCGATAGACCAAGTGAGGCCAGGTCACGTTCCGGAAAGATGTCCACGCAATAGAATAGGTTTCCAATGGTGTACCCTGCCTCCAGGGCAAGACCGATTTCTTTTTTCCCTTCAATTAGAAAGAGCTGCTGCTTTCTTCTTTCCCGGGGTTTCTCCAGCGATAACAGGCTCTTGATCTTGGGGTTGTGTGTGCTGGTTATGACGGTGCCGGGTTTCAAGACTTTTGGGTTTCCGGTTTCAAGGTAGGGGATTAGAGCGAATCATGAAACCGGAAGCGTGCCGTCAAGCGGGAAACGGATTATCTTTGTGCCCATGGATCTTTACCACCCGGCTTTCTGGAGCGATTACGAACTGCTTGATGCGGGCAACTTTGAAAAGCTGGAGCGCTTCGGGGCGTATACCCTCATTCGTCCGGAGCCCCAGGCGATCTGGGAATCGTCCCTTTCGGGATCAGACTGGAAACGGATGGCCCACGCCCATTTCAGCAGGGAGCAAAGCGACAAGTTTCGATTCAGCGATGAAGTAAAAGGAGGCTGGAAGAAATTAAAAGACATGCCTGACAGCTGGCAGGTGCGCTATGAATATGGTGATTTGAAACTCACCCTCCGGTTGGCCCTGACCAGTTTCGGTCATGTAGGAATTTTTCCGGAGCAGGGCTCCAATTGGAATTTTATTTACGACACCATTCGTTCCTGGAACCTTCCCCGGGTGCGTGTGCTGAATTTGTTTGCCTACACGGGAGCAGCCTCGGTGGTCGCACGCATTGCCGGCGCGGAGGTAACACACTGTGATGCTTCGCGTCCAGGGTTGAACTGGGCAAACCAGAATATGCAGTTGAACAACCAGGACAATATCCGGTGGGTGTACGAGGATGCATTCAAGTTTGTCAGACGTGAAGCAAAGCGGGGAAACAAATACCACGGAATCATTATGGATCCACCGCCATACGGACGAGGGCCGGAAGGAGAGAAGTGGACGCTCCAGGAGCAGCTCAGTGAATTGGTGAAGTTGAGCAAGGATTTGCTGGAGGAAAAGCCCCGCCTGTTTATTCTCTCCATGTACGCGGCGGGACTCCCTGCTACGGTTGGGCTGAACGTCGTAAAGACTCATTTTCCAGGAGCCGAAACTGCCTGGGGTGAATTCTTCCTGAAATCGGGTCAGGGGAATGATTTGCCTATGGGTACGTTCGTGCGATTCAGCCATCCCGGGAGTTAATGCTTTCTCGGGCAGAAAGTTTGGACTGGCGGCCATGCTAACCGATCAATCCTTCCTTCGCTTCCCAAATGAATACACGATATTCAAGTAGGGTGCCACCGGGTTTACTTTGAACTCGTGCAAATTGATGACGCGTAGTCCACGCATCACGACGATGAGCTCTGGCCGAATCGTAATCCTTGATGATACGGGGATAGACGCACTTGCTTGTACTGTATTGAACATCTCGATCAGCGAACCTTCGTGTTCATGCCCGCCAAGGTGACCAAACCACATGGCCATGTCCTCGACGCAATGGGTTTCCAGTAACCCCATACCTATAGACCAGCGGGTACCATTGTTGGATTTCCATTCACCATCCACTACTCCAAAAGTGAACATCCATGGCATCACATACCTATTCTCATTGTCGAAGAGGAAGGTTCCATTGCGCTCGGGATAGTATACGCTCACCATTCTGAAAATTGAACGGAACTTTTCTTGCTGGTAGAGCACTGCATTCAGCTTCACTCCGACCAATGCCATCGTGCCCGTGGTGCCACCGATAATTCCCACCGAGAAGCGGTTGCTAATCCCATAATTGACATCCGCAATAAGCACGGGTGGGGGTGTGCTTCCGGTATATGTGGTAATTATTCCGGCATTCAGTTTGTGAGTGGCCGGGAAGTGAGGGTCATTCTGATTTTGAATCTTACCTGGATTTTCCTGTGCTCGGGCCAGCCCGGCGACGAGCAGGATGATGACAACAGCTTTCATGGTATTGTTGGTTTGTTGGCAGAAAGGTAGGACGCGGCCAGACCGACCCATTTTCAATGTTCCCCACACGCTGAGTAATCTTTTTGGATTTTCGCACCAGGAATACGCTTTTCATAAATCTGAAGTACTAATTGCAAGAGAGGGGGGCTCTTTCAGAGTTCTATTGCAAATATTGCAAAACAGGCAAGTGCTAAATTTCCCGGTTCTAGCGGAGGCTCGGGAGGAGGGTATGACCAGAAAGTACGTTTTTCGTGAATGCAATTATGATTAGTTTTGGATTCACCATTGACCCTGACGACTTATGGCTCGAAAGTGCCTCCATTTCCTTTTTGCTTTCGGGCTGATCCTTGCAGCCTCAAAGTGTTCCGCACCGCCCCCTACCGGAGCAGCAGCTACTACCTACGATGAGCTGGTAAGCTTCTTCTCTGAATGGCGTGAATTTCATTCGCCCGAAATGACCGGTGGCGTTCCTGATTACACGGCGGCCAACATGCGGAAGCAACAAGCGGCGTTGCCCAGGTGGCAGCAGCGTCTACAGGCATTTGATACAACCGGTTGGTCTGTGAAAAATCAAATTGACTGGCACCTCGTTTGGGCAGAAATGAATAGCCTGGACTTTGATCACCGCGTGAAGCAGCCTTGGGTCAAAGACCCGGCCTTTTACGTTTGGTTCTACCCGTCTATGTCCGACGTTCCGGAGCGGGAAGGGGCTAATATTTTTGGAGCGATTGAATTACCTGATTATACATGGCCTCTTTCAGCAAGCGATGCGGCAGAAATAGCAGGAAGGTTGCGCAAGGCATCGTCTGTATTTGACCAGGCAAGAACAAATCTGACCGGGAATGCCAAGGACTTATGGGTTACGGGTATTCGTACCATCCGGGAGCAAAGCGCTGACCTGGAGGACTTTGCACTCCGGGCGGCTGAAAGCAGCGCGGATCTTGCAGCGGCAGCACGGGAGGCGCACGATGCCTCCAACGGTTTTGCGGATTGGTTGAGTGAGAAAGCAGAATTGAAAACCGGCTCGTCGGGGGTTGGGATAGAAAACTATAATTGGTACCTGCGGAACGTCCACCTCATTCCGTATTCATGGAAGGATGAAGAGGTCTTGCTAAAGCGCGAACTCGCACGCTCGCACAGTGCCCTCCGCTTTGCAGAACACCGGAATCGGAAGCTGCCGAATCTTTCCAAGGCAGAGACTGCCGAAGCGTACAAAAAATTACTGACAGACGGAGTAAAAGAGTACCTGGCATTCTTTGAAACGGAAGAGTTTGTAACGATGAAGCCGTACATGGAGCCGGCCATGATGGCCCAGATCCGGGACTTTGTTCCATCACCCGGAATGCGCGGATTCTTTGATGAGGTGGATTACAGGGATCCGATGGCCATGCGTGCCCACCACTATCATTGGATCGACCTGGCCCGCAACCGGGAAGAACCCAATGAAAGCCCGATCAGGCAAGTCCCGCTGCTGGATAATATTTTTGACAGCCGGGCGGAAGGAATGGCCACCGCCATGGAGGAGTTGATCATGAATGCGGGCATGCTTTCGAACAGACCACGGGCTACCGAATTGGTGTATATCATGTTGGCTCAGCGGGCTGCGCGAGGATTGGGCGGCCTGTATCAGCACAGCCTGGAGATGGACTTTGACCAGGCTACCCGGTTTGCCTCCAAATGGGTGCCCTGGGGTCTGTTGCCGGCAGATGGAGCAACGATTCAGCACGAAGAGCAATTCTATCTTCAGCAGCCAGCCTACGGGGAGAGCTACGTCATTGGAAAAATTCAGATTGATGAATTGATTGCTGAATATGCGCGGCAGCGCGAGGGAAATTTCAAGCTCCGCGAATTCATGGATGAATTCAACCGGGTGGGAGTCATCCCGATGTCGTTGGTGTACTGGCAAATGACGGGAGACAAGTCGATGGTGAATAAGGCGGTTAATCCCTAGACAAAGCTCACTCGAATAGGAGACACCGGG
The DNA here is from genome assembly GCA_034440075.1 of Cytophagales bacterium. Taxonomy (GTDB): domain Bacteria; phylum Bacteroidota; class Bacteroidia; order Cytophagales; family Cyclobacteriaceae; genus ELB16-189. The sequence continues at coordinate 8,309 of JAWXBL010000033.1, read as the reverse complement.
GTTCGGGCACGGCAGGGGGAACCCTGCAGTTTTACTTTTCGAACTTGAATTTTTGTCCGCCTACAGAAGCTTCGTACATCAGTCCGCCTTTCTGCATCGTAAAGACCATCACGCCATCAACGTATTTGGCATTAGCGGAAGCGCCGACGGTTACAGCTACCGCTGAAACCTGAGCAGATAGCTCCACCCGGTTTTCTTTAAAGCGATCCATGTCTGCTTTGCTTTCAAAAAATATGATCTCGCGGTAGGCCTGGCCGCCCCACTGAAATCCGATGCTGACCTGGGTCACACGAGCCATGCCCACCATCTTGCCTTTTTCATACGCAGTCCCATTGCCGGTGGCGCCGCCGATGCCAATCCCGCCTTTCCCGATATTCGGAAAGATGACGTAGCCATACGCCTTGGTAAAATGAGCGCCCATTTTGGGATCGGCTTTGAGGAATTCTGCCTTGCCCGTTTTGCTGTCTTTAATGATCTTCTCTCTCTTGGAATCAGATTGCGCGTAGACCGAAGTGGAAAAAATCAAACCGGCGATCAGCACGAATGCGACAGGCAGTTTTTGATAGGTGGATTTCATTTTTTTGTGTTTTGGTGCTACAGCCTTCCAGGAACAAAGGTAGCATATTTGAAAAAGCATGGGCTATTACTGACGGCAAGCCTGGCTTTCCTGCCGGAAGTAGTGACCTCTTTTTTCGATCAGCTTCATATGGGTACCACGTCGTTTGACGGGCACTATCGCCGCAAAAAGCCGTATCGTCGATGAACGCAGACCTATCCCAAAAACTCAGTCACTTCTGTATACGGGAGATTAAAGGCATCCGCTACTGCCTTGTACACCACTTTACCCTGGATGACGTTCAGCCCTTTTCGCAATTCCAGGTTATCCTGGCAGGCTTGCTTCCATCCGTTGGCAGCAAGTTTGATGGCGTATGGAAGTGTCGCGTTGGTCAGTGCCAGCGTGGAGGTATACGGCACTGCTCCGGGCATATTCGCTACGCAATAATGTACAACATCATCAATGATGTACGTGGGGTCTTCGTGCGTCGTGGGCTTGCAGGTTTCGATGCAGCCGCCCTGATCGACAGCCACGTCGACCAGCACCGTTCCAGGCCGCATTAATTTAAGCATGTCCTTGGTGATGAGTTTCGGCGCTTTTGCTCCAGGTATCAGCACGGCTCCGACAATGAGGTCATGCGTCTTAATCAGATCACGCAAGACGTAGTCGTTGGAGACCATCGTGCGCACATTTTTGGGCATTACATCATCGAGATAACGGAGACGATTCAGGTTGACATCCGTGATAATTACATCGGCGCCCATTCCGGCAGCAATCTTGGCAGCGTTCATCCCAACGACGCCGCCGCCCAGTATCAAAACCTTGGCAGGCATAACTCCGGGAACGCCACCCAAAAGAATACCGCGTCCCTTTAAGGGCTTCTCCAGGTATTTGGCGCCTTCCTGGATGGCCATCCTTCCAGCCACCTCGCTCATCGGCACCAGGAGGGGGAGCGAATGGTCGGTACGTTCTACTGTTTCATAGGCGAGACAGACCGCGCCCGTCTTGATCATGGCGTGCGTCAGCGGTTCATAGGAAGCGAAGTGAAAATAGGTGAATACCAATTGGTCTTTGCGGATCAATCCGTACTCCTGCTCGATAGGCTCCTTTACCTTTATGATCATCTCTGCCGTTTTGAATACCTCCTCCGCGGTGGGGAGAATTTTTCCACCGGCGCTCAGGTATTCCGCATCGTTGAACCCGCTTCCCTCGCCCGCCTGGGTCTGGATGTACACGGTATGCCCGCGCCGCGTAAGTTCCTGCGTTCCAGCCGGAGTAAGGGCTACACGGTTTTCATTGTTCTTGATTTCTTTGGGTACACCGACGATCATAAGGGATAGATTTATTTGTGAAAGTCCAATTGACTAGTGGCTTTTTAAGGTTTTCGGGCTCAAAGTTAAAGAATTCGGGGTAGTTTTGGCGACACTGGTAAAATTTGGTTTCTCTTAAATACCAACAGCAACGGAACTGCATTTGAACCCTGAATCGACCTATGCTTTTTATGGTTCCCTGCGTCGCGGAATGATCAATTGGAGGCGCTACAGCAAAGGCCTTTTGTTCCTCTTTACAGAATCACTGCCTGGATTCGCACTCTACGCCATGGAGCATTATCCGTATGCCGTCCGCACAGAGAATGCCCATGACAAGACGGTTGTTGAGGTATTCAAAATAATTGATCCCCTCATCGAGCGGCAGATTCATCAATTGGAAACAGGCGTTGGCTACAGCTACCATGAAGTATTGATTCGCAAAAAGCCGACAGGTATATATCTTTTTGACCGAGCAGGTTCTGAACCTTTGGTGCCAGGTGGTGATTGGGTTGAATTCTTTGGCGCATGATCTTTCTTTCCCTATTTTATTTGGTCGTGAGAAAAAGACGCTTGAAGGCTCCCTTGAATTTCCGTAATTTTGATACTATCGGGATGCCAAATTCTGGAGTTCGATTATCCTAACAACATCATGAGTCAGACCAAAACCGTAAAGGCACCATTTTCAGCGAAGCGAATAGCGTCTGTGCTGGCGGACTACCGGCTGGCGTGTGAAAGCCGGGAGGCAAGCCTGATGGGCCGCAAGGAGGTCTTCATGGGTAGAGCGAAGTTCGGAATCTTTGGGGATGGCAAGGAGGTTGCTCAATTGGCCATGGCGAAGGTATTCAGGCCCGGAGACTTCCGCTCGGGTTATTACCGTGACCAGACCTTCATGTTCGCCATCGGCGAATTGACCATACAACAGTATTTCGCTCAACTTTTTGCCCATCCGGATGTCACCGCAGACCCTGCTTCAGCGGGAAGGCTGATGAACGGGCATTATGCCACACGCATGCTCGATGACCAGGGGGCATTGAAGAAAATTGCTACCCTTAAGAACAGTTCAGCCGATATTTCTCCCACGGCATCCCAGATGCCCAGGCTGGTGGGCCTTGCCTATGCCTCCAAATTGTTCCGAAACAACCCGGAGTTGAATTCCTTTAAGGACCTATCGACTAAAGGAAATGAAATTGCTTTCGGTACCATCGGAAATGCGTCGACCTCGGAAGGAATGTTTTTTGAAGCCATCAATGCAGCCGGTGTGCTTCAGATACCCATGCTGACGGTGGTGTGGGACGACGGCTACGGGATTTCTGTTCCAGCTGAATACCAGACAACCAAGAGCAATATTTCCAAAATCCTTGCTGGGTTTCAGCGCACGAACGGAGAAAAAGGATTTGAAATCATGTCGGTGCAGGGCTGGGACTACGATGGCCTATGCAAGACTTTTGAGAAGGCAGAGAAAGTGTGCCGCGAAGAACATGTTCCGGTGTTGCTGCACGTCACGGAGATGACCCAGCCGCAAGGGCATTCGACGTCCGGATCACACGAGCGCTATAAATCGAAGGAGCGACTGGCTTGGGAAGCAAGTCATGATTGTATTCGAAAAATGCGTGAGTGGATGCTGGCGCATGAACTTTCCACGGCGGAGGAATTGGATCAGGTCGAAAAGGATGCCAAAGCTTTCGCGAAAGCGGAGAAGGAGGCGGCCTGGAAGGACTTTAACAAGGAAATTGAAACGGAGCAGCAATTACTGGATGGGTTCCTGGCAGAAGCTGGAACGGAGCATCCGGATGTGGAGGCGATCCGCGCGGAACTTGCAACCACCCTAAACCCCTTGCGGCTGGATGCCGTAAAGGCAGCAAAGCGGGCGCTGCGTTTGTTGCGCGGCCAGGAGTCGGAGCCGCGAGGAAAAATTATTGGCTGGGTGGAGCGCTCGTCCCGGGAGAACCTGGAGCGATTTAGTTCACACTTGCACAGCGAATCCGAATGGTCTGCCATGGCGGTAGAAGAAGTAAAGGCTACCTATTCAGAATCTTCCCCTTTGGTGGATGGTCGGGAGGTTTTGCGGGGTTGTTTCAAGGCAGCATTTGACCGCGATCCACGTGTCCTTGCATTCGGTGAAGACGTCGGAAAGATTGGTGATGTGAACCAGGGCCTTGCCGGACTTCAACAGAAGTACGGTGCGTTGCGCGTGACCGATACGGGCATCCGTGAATGTACCATCCTGGGGCAGGGAATTGGCCTGGCCCTTCGCGGCCTTCGCCCGATTGCAGAAATTCAATACCTCGATTACCTGTTGTATGCGATCCAGATTATGTCGGACGACCTCGCCTGTCTCCAGTACCGCACGCGCGGTGGACAGAAGGCCCCGCTTATCATTCGTACGCGCGGTCACCGGCTCGAAGGTGTGTGGCATGCAGGGTCACCCATGGGGATGATCCTCGGAAGCATTCGCGGGATCCGGGTGCTGGTTCCCCGCGATATGACCCAGGCAGCAGGATTTTATAATACCATGCTGAAATCGGATGAGCCGGCATTGATCATTGAGTGCCTGAACGGCTATCGCCTAAAGGAACAACTCCCTGATAATGTTGGTGAGTTCACCGTTCCGTTGGGGGTGCCGGAAGTGTTGCGCGAAGGAACCGATGTGACGGTGGTGACCTATGGGTCCATGTGCCGGATCGTTATGGATGCTGCGGAAGAACTCGACAAGCTGGGTGTTTCGTGCGAGGTGATTGATGTGCAATCGTTGCTTCCGTTCGACCGGCACCAGTCGATTGTTGCTTCCATCCGAAAAACGAGCAGGGTGGTATTCGCGGATGAGGATGTCCCTGGGGGCGCCACAGCCTTCATGATGCAAAAGGTGCTGGAAGAGCAAGCCGCGTACCAGTATCTCGATTCGCAGCCGGTGACGATCACAGCAAAAGAACATCGCCCGGCCTATGGAAGCGATGGCGATTATTTCTCCAAACCAAATCCGGAGGAAGTTATTGATAGAATTTATGCGTTGATGCAGGAAGCGGATCCGAAGCGGTATCCCTCCCTGTACTGATTGACCGCTACCCGCTTTTCTTTATCTGCTGCAGCGTGAACTCCGGAGATTCAACGGTGTTGCTCTTGTTGAGCTTCCGGTCCTGAATGGTGATACGCAGTTTTAAAGTTTTGATACTGAACAAAATAAGAAACCCGGTGGAAGGCATGCCGTATCGGATCTTTCCGTCGAGGGCTGCTTTCTGACTCAGGTCTTTGGAGAGGATAGGGAACCGGCCATCAAATGTAATTCCGCACTGCGGGTAAGAAAACTCTTTCGTCCAATCGAATTTTGTAAAGGAACCGTTTGTATTCTTGACCATGAAATCGACAAAAATGTTGTAGTGATTGGGGTTCAGTTGGAAATAAAATGTATCCACCTTATTGTCAATTGTGATAGATTCCCAATTGACGCAATTGTAGGGTTTTACAAAGGCAGGTAGGGTATCATAGGCGGGATTGGTGCGCTTCGTTTTGTACGTAATAACCGATCCGTCGTTGGCGATGAAGTAGTATCGATTATTAAATGGAGGGGATTTGTCAGCCAGATTATCCGGATCCAGACCAAGATTTCCATCACCGTCTTTGAAGCGAAGCGTGACGATGAGGGAGTCAGGGTCGGACTGATTGGCAACATCCTTGAAAACAACGCTTTCGAATTCGATGGAGGGAATGGGCGAAAACTGGGGCGGCTCAAAACACGAGGCCATAAATAAGGCCACGGCAACACTTAAACCAATCCCATTTACCTGCAACTTCATTTATTTACATTTACAACCTGTAAAATTGTAAACGCTTGGAGACTTTTAAAAGTTTTACACCGGATTTATATCCTACTAACGACCAGGCATTTGAAGAAATTGCACTCCGGTTGTTCCATTTTCAGGCGGAACACAATCCTGTGTACAAGGCGTATATAGCTCTTCTGGGGGTAGTGCCCGACCAGGTTAGGTCACTTCGGGAGATTCCCTTTTTGCCCATTACACTGTTTAAAACCCACCTTGTTGCAGCAGGTCACTGGGCGCCGGAACTTACCTTCCTCAGCAGCGGAACGACTGGCCAGTCGGTAAGCCGTCATGCCATACCGTCGGTTTCGTTCTATAACCAACATTCCCAAAAGTTGTTTGAAGATGTATTTGGCCCCCTTGAGCAATATCATGTCTTTTGCCTCTTACCTTCCTATCTGGAGCGCACAGGATCCTCCCTGGTGGCCATGGCGAGCCACTTTATCACTGAATCGCGGTCGCCCCTGTCCGGTTTTTTTCTCAATGACCTCGAACGACTGATCGAAAAGATCGAAAACGTACACGATGGACGTAAGGGGTTACTACTGGGGGTTACGTTTGCACTGGTGGATTTGGCGGAGCAATTTGATGTGGATCTGGGTCGCAGTATGGTGATGGAAACGGGCGGCATGAAAGGGCGGAGGCCCGAAATAATCCGCGAAGAAGTTCACGAAATCCTGATGAAAAACCTGCGTGTAGACAAGGTGTATTCGGAGTATGGAATGACAGAACTGATGTCGCAGGCCTACTCGATGGGAAGCGGTTTGTTCCGTTGCCCGCCATCCATGCGCGTATTTCTGAAAGAAATAAATGACCCGTTTTCGACCGCTGAAGTTACCGCGGGTGTAATAAATATCATCGATTTGGCTAACGCCCATTCCTGCGCATTCATTGAAACCCAGGATATAGGAAGGATGGACCATCAGGGTCACTTTGAGGTACTTGGGCGTATAGATGCCAGTGACGCCAGGGGGTGCAACCTGCTGGTAGAATGACCGTTTTTGCCGTTAAATCGACAATAATGGACGTTGAGTTTGTTAAAAAGGTCAGGATTCCTATTTTTGTTGGTAGAAACCCATATCTATGAAAAGAGTTCTAGCTTTTATGGCCGTCCTAGTGTTTCTGGCTTCGTGCAGCCAGTATACGTGTCCTACCTATAGCAAGAAAGAAGTCAAGAAGCCTACGGAAAACAGAATCTAGTTTTTTAAAGGTACTTTTTGACGTCCTCCGCTTTGATCGTGTCACCGGCCATGATCACAAGCCGTTCGATTACATTCCGCAATTCGCGAATGTTTCCGGTCCACGCATAAGCCTCCAGCAGTTTAGCAGCTTTCGAATCCAAAATCTTCTTTTTGGATCCATACTCTTCCGACAGGTCTTTTAGGAATTTTTCGGCCAGCATGGTAACATCTTCCTTTCGCTCGGCCAGGGAGGGTACAGCGATGAGGATAACGCCGAGCCGATGGTATAGGTCTTCCCGAAACCGGCCCTCCGCGATTTCTTTCTTAAGATCTTTGTTGGTGGCCGCGAGAACGCGGACATGGACAGCGATGTCTTTTTCGCCGCCGACGCGTGTAATCTTGTTTTCCTGAAGGGCACGCAGCACCTTGGCCTGGGCCGCCAGGCTCATGTCCCCAATCTCGTCAAGGAACAAGGTGCCTTTTTCGGCCTGCTCAAATTTTCCGATACGCTGTTTGATCGCTGACGTAAAGGAGCCTTTTTCATGACCGAATAATTCGCTCTCGATGAGTTCGCTGGGAATGGAGGCGCAGTTAACCTCGATGAAAGGCCCGCCGCTGCGGTTGCTCTTTTCATGGATGGACCGTGCCACAAGCTCCTTTCCACTTCCGTTGGGACCGGTGATCAGTACCCGCGCTTCGGTCTGTGCCACTTTCTCGACCATCTCCCGTACGCGTTCCAGAGCCGGGGAATCGCCAATCATTTCATACTTCCGGCTTACTTTCCTCCGGAGAGATTTCGTCTCCTTCAACAAGGATTCGCGATCCAGGGCGTTGCGTACAGTAATCAGCAATCGGTTGAGATCGGGTGGTTTTTGCAGGAAATCATACGCGCCCATCCGGATAGCATCTACTGCCATTTCCGTAGTGCCATGTGCCGAGATCATAATGAAGGGACTTGCGATGTTCTTTTCCCGAGCCTTTTGAAGGACTTCCATGCCGTCCATCTTTGGCATTTTGATGTCGCAAAATGTAAGGTCATAGGAATTACTTTCCAGCATCTGGAGCCCTTCGGTGCCGTCGCGTGCTTCGTCTACCTCCAGCTTTAGTTCTTTCTGATCCAGGAGTATGTCTTTTAGAACCGCACGAATGCTCGCTTCGTCTTCGATGATCAGGATCTTTGGCATGGGGCAAAAATAGCGAAACCTGCTGCGCTTTCACGCAACAGGGTTCAGGTGAGAAAAAAAATGCAAGCCTGTAAGCCGGGTTCTGTCCCCGCCTGAGCGGGTTCCTATCATTTATCTGGTCTCGTCATCGCTAACGGACTCAATCAGCTTACCCGCCCCGATACGGCTCTTTTGGAACCGGTAAGATCGAGCCGATCTTAGATCGAGGCTGTTTGGCCTTTCAACTCGTAAGGTTTGCCATGCACCCGGAATCACTCCCGGGC